>JAPLMQ010000201.1 GCA_026386955.1 Planctomycetota bacterium | reverse complement strand
TCGCTGCGCGCCAAGGCGGCGGGAAACCGAATCCCGCCGCGGAAAAACAGCGGGGAACGCTGCGCAGGCCGACCGCCCGGCCCGGCGGTCGACTGGTTTCAAGGGAAAAAGAAAACGAAGGCGTTATTCAGGACTCCCATCTATGTCTGGCGCGGGAAATCGGCCCTCGAAAATGCTCTAAAAGATGCCGCTCCTGATTCGCTGCGCGCCCGGTGGGGTGACGCGACGACACCGGTCCGATGCGTCTTCGGGATCGATTCGAGGCCTGATGCGCCGCTGCTCGCGCTCCCTCCGCCTGCGGCCTTGGGAGCGGTTTTGGGGCGAATTCCTGTAAGCGATGGCGGCTTCGTTCGTTGCGACTTTTGGCGCCGTTTTGGCTGTTCGGGACCATCCCGGCCAGGCGCGGTCGAGGGCGCTCGCTGAGTGAAATGGAGCGTCAAATTGTCCCGCTCCCGACCCGCGGCTCGCCGGCTCTAGCGCCGCCGAGGCGCGCGAGGCTTGTTTTGAGCGTTTCCGGTGGGGTGGGCGATCCAACCCGTATGGGTACTGGGTAGTAAAAATATTTTCGACTTCGGCCAGTAAATTTTCGCGCCGCGGTCCCCCCGGAACGCGCCGCGCGAGCGGGTCTGGGGTATGTAGTTCCGCCTTTAGGCGGTCTTCGTTTGCGTCCGACCGTGCGTGGCGTTTCCGTTTTCCGAAGCCCGCGTAAACGCGGGGAATTGTTAGCCGGACGCGCCAGCGACGGATGTTTGTGATTGCACGAAGTCCTGGATGGATCAAGGCGACATCACGCGGACTAACCTCCGTCGCTGGCGCGTCCGGCTAACAAGACATGCGGAAAATGCGAAGAGCCGCGTAAACGCGGAACTACGAACCCCAGACCGGCGCTCGGCTCCCCCCGGATACAATCGGCCGCGCGCCGCATGCTCCACGGGCATCACCAAGACCCGGCGGAATCATCCTAAACAGGGGGCCTCCCATGGCGTTTGAATTCAGGGACGAGTGGATCCACAGCTACCGCGTCGACGGCTACGTGATCCTGCCGCAAGTCCTCCCGCCGGCGCTCATTCGCGATCTCCGCCGGGCCACCGTCCGATCGCACGAGTTGGCGCGCCAACAGGGCGGGCCGCAGGCGCAGCGGCTCCAGCCCGTCGTCGGCCAATTTTCCGAGGCCGAACTCAAGCCGTTCCAGGACTACCTCACGCTCGCGCCGCTGGTCGAGGCGATCCGCCGCATCCTCTCGCCCCGGCACACGCTGGGGAACGGCAACTGCGACCGGCTGGGCCTGCTGCTCGAACCCGCGGCGCACCCGTGGTGCACGCCGTGGCACCGCGACATGCGCGAGACCACCGCCGGCGCCTACAGCGGGCGGACGACGGTGCCCGACCTCGAGGAGTTCCGCCGCGTCCGGCACGACCCGCTGATGTTCAACCAGGTCAACTGCCCGTTGTACGAGGACAACTGCACGTGGTACGTGCCGGGCAGCTACCTCCGCTCGGACGATCTTCCCGCGGAGGCCGGCACGCTGGCGAGCTATCCGCGCCTGGACGACGCGACGCCCGACGAGCAGCGCGAGGCCGCGTGCCTGGCCTATTGCCGGGGGATGCCGCGGGCCGTGCGGGCGTCGATGAACGCCGGCGACTTCATGCTCTACCACCCGCTCGGGCTGCACCTGGGCAATTACCTGCCCGACCGCCGGCGGGTGACGCTCCACGACTACGCGCCCTGCCCCGAGCAGGTGGATTGGATCTCGCGCTGGGAGAAGGCCCGCAACGGCCAGGGTCCGCCGGCCTTCTCGATCGAGCCGCCCGACATGTGGCATTCGCCGCTGGTCACCTCGTGGCGCATCTCCCGGCTGATGCCCAAGAGCGGGGACGTGGGCTCCGCGGCGGCGGTGGGGCTCGGCGACGCGCTGGATTGGACGCCCATCGAGGCCGACAAGACAGGGCCGGGGCAGTCGATGGTCAACGTGCACCGTGTGACGGGCGACGCCGACGGCATCGCCTACGTCGGCGGGCGCTTCCGCGTCGACCGGCCCGGCGTGTGGGACTTGCTCGTCGGACACGACGGCGGCTGCCGCCTCTTCGTCGACGGGAAGAGCGTATTGTGCGAGCCGGTCCGGAAGAACCCTGCCCGGCCTGATCGTTCGCTCGCGACGGTCAGGCTTGAGGCCGGGGAGCACGAGATCGTCTGCGCGCTCGACACCGACAAGGGGAATGGGTGGGGGCTGTATTTTCGGTTTCGGGTTCATCCCGAGAGTCGCGCGGATCGCTGGCCGTTCCCGGTGGCGGTGGGGTGAGGGGGGGCGGTGTAAGGGCGAGGATCGCATGCGCCGCCGCGCGAGCGGGTCTTGGGTTCGGAGTTCCGCCTTTAGGCGGTCTTCGCATTCTCCGATCGCGCGGGCGGGGCGTTGTCGTTTTCCAAAGAGCCGCGTTAACGCGGAACTCCGAACCCCAGAGTCGCGAGGACGGGGCGTTGCGGGATGACGGGCGGCGTCGTGTTAGCCGGACGCGCAAGCGACGGCTTTGGACGCAGGGCGCGACGGTTCGTGCTCGGTGGGCCGGACGGTTCAAGCTGTCGCTTGCGCGTCCGGCTAACCCAGCGTCGTGGGCCGGGGCGTTGTCGTTTTCCAAAGAGCCGCCTAAAGGCGGAACTCCGAACCTCGGAGTCGCTTTCTCGCGGACCTTCGCCCTGTCTCACGCCGGCTTGCGCACTTCCACGCCCGCGACGACGAGGGCCTGCAACACGGCCTGCATGATGGCGGGGCTGTTGGGCGTGTCGGAGTGGACGCAGATGGTGTCGACCTTCATGCGGATCTCGCTGCCGTCGGTGAGCGTGGTCTTGCCGGCGACGGCGACGCGGGTGGCGCGCGAGGCGAGGCCGGCGGTGATGGGGGGCTCCGGAGTTCCGGGGCTTCCGGGGGCGACGATGTCCGTCAGCTTCGAGCCGAACATCACCCACCCGTTCGGGGACAAGGGGCGGTCAGCGAAGAACTCGCGCACCACGCGCAGGCCTCGCTTCTTCGCCGCCCGCTCGGTGGCGAGCCCGGCGGTGGTGAAGAGCATCAGCCCCGGGTCGAAGCGGGCGACGGCCTCGCAGATCGCGTCGGAGATCGCGTCGTCCTCCAGGGCCATCATGTAGAGGGCCCCGTGCGGCTTGACGTGCTGCAGCTTGACGCCGGCCGCGTGGGCGAAGGCGGCGAGGGCGCCGATTTGGTAGGTCACCATGTCGCGCACCTCGTTGGGCGAGACGGCCATGCGGCGGCGGCCGAAGCCGGCGAGGTCGGGCAGGCCGGGGTGGGCGCCGATGGCGACGTTGTGGGTCTTGCAGAGCTCGATGGATTCGCGCATCACGCGCGGGTCGCCGCCGTGGAACCCGCAGCCGAGGTTGGCCGAGGTGATGAACGGGGCGATGGCGGCGTCGGCGCCGATGGAGTAGAGGCCGAAGCTCTCGCCCATGTCGCAGTTGAGGTCGATGGCGGGGGGCATGGGGAGGGGGATTCCGAAGAGGAAAGAAATGAACCGATAAGGGGGCCATCCTTTCGCTCATGGCGACATCGTAATTCAGAGACTCGCCGATTTTTCGTCCCGCGCTCTGCCGCATTCTGGACAACTGATTGGAGAGGCCCGCAAATCATATCCGCACTTGGCGCAGACCCCGACTACAGGCTTCCAATGGGACTGGATCCAAAGTGACAGCAGTGCCAATTCGCTGATGGCCGCGAACTCCGCGATCAACACCAACCAATCCACGGATACGGGCCCACCGCGACGACCTGGTCTATCAGGCGGATCAATGATCGGTGCTTGCCCCACCCAGTTCACCTCGGGTCGCGATATCGTCCAATTGGCGGGGTAAGGGAGAATGTCGTTGGTTTGTTTCCATGGCGGAACAAGTGCAATCGCCATGGTGGTTGCAATCCATAGCAAGACTGTCAACCATTTGTATCGCCGTGCTGGAGAAACACTGGACATGGCTGGTTTCTAAGCTTCCGAGAACTTCCCGATCGGGCTGATTTCGGATTCCCTTGGCGAGGCACGCGACGATGACAATATTCCGGAGGGACGCATCAGGCTGACTGGCCGTGTTCTTCCGCCGCCACGATCGCCTCGCCGCACTCCGGGCAGGATTCCTTGCTCGCCCTCAGATCGTAGCCGCAGCGGCGGCAGTGGCCGGGCGTGCGTCGCTTCCGCTTGCGGATCGTGCGGTCGATGAGCCAGAGCACAGGGAGCACATTGGCGGCCTTGATCCAGCGGGCGAGGGGGATCTCAAGCGCCCAGCTTTCGCTGGTGGCGGTGTCGAACCGCGTGAGGAGGCCGAGGAGATAGTCGTTACGGGTCAGGCCGGGAGCGATGCGGGAGTTGAACCACGAATCGTCTCCTTCTTTTCCAACGAAATAGTTATTCAGAAACGGCTCGAAGCCGGTGCAGACAACGATCTCCCCCGGGGCGAGGCGGAAGATGACGCCCTTGATCGTGAAGTCGGCGTCGAACATCTCCCGGCGGCCGCTGACGCATTGCAGCGCGAGGAGCGTGAGGCCGAAGACGGCCGAGAGATTCGCCGCAATGTGGAATGTCCTTCGCATGCGAGGCCCTCGGAAAGGCGGGCGCGGGTGGCTATTTCAATGCCGCCTTGACGATCGGCTCGATCGCCTCCGCCCAAATTTGATAGCCCGCCTCGGTGGGGTGGACCTTGTCGTCCATGAGGCTCGCGGGGATTTGGCCGTCGGGGGCGAGGAAATGCGGGCCGAGGTCGAGGTAGGTGACGTTGCTGCCGGCGCGGTCGGCGTAGGACTTCAGCAGATGGTTGGCTTCGCGGATGCGGTCGCGGATCGGGTCGGCCGGGACGCTGCGCGGCAGGATGGCCATGAGGAGGAAGCGGGAGTCGGGCGAGGCGGAGGCGAGGCGGCGGTGGATGGCCTCGATGCCGGCGACGATCTGGGCGGGGGTGTTGGTCGCGGCCTTGGCGGTGCCGGTGAGGTTGTTGGTGCCGATCAGGAGCGAGACGAGACGGGGGCGTTGGCCGGCGAACTCGCCGTGGTCGAGGCGCCAGAGGACGTTCTGCGTGCGGTCCCAGCCGAAGCCGAGGTTGAGGGCGCCGCGCGGGGCGAAGCGCTCGGCCCAGACGCGCTCGCCGCGGCGGGCGAGGGCGGGGTCGCCCTCGAAGAGGTGGGTGATGGAGTCGCCGATGAAGACCAGGTCGTGCTTGCGCGCGGCGGCGAGCTTCGTCTTCGCGTCGTGGCGGGCGTGCCAGTCGTAGAAGTCGTCCTCGATCTTGGGCGTCGGCGTGATCGCGGAGATTTCGGCGGGGGGCGGGGTGGGTGACGTCACGGGAAGTTCCTGCGGGGCGGGTTTCCGGGGGCGTCGCAGTTTATACGGATTTGATGGGGTTTCGTATGAGGATGGCGGGCCTCTGCGCTTCTCCCGTTCCCGGAAACAGAGAGGGGCAGGCCGGCTTAGTCGATCGGCTTGCCGCAGACGGGGCATGCGGGGCCGGAGGGGCCGCGGAGGTCGTGTCCGCAGCCGAGGCAGCGGTCCTTCTTGAGGCGGAGACGGGGCGTGCTCAAAAAGCTCGGGGCGAGCGAGAGGAAAAAGCCGAAGGCGGCGATCCACGCCAGGGCGGCCAGCAGTCCCGCGAAGGGGTGGCCGGTGGCTGCGAGCATGAAGGCGTATTTGAAGGCGTAAATCGCCGACATGCCGAAGGCACCTGAGAGGACCGTCGCGAGGACGTCGCCGGGGGTCTTGATGCCTGAGATGGTGAGCATCGCGCCGCAGCCGCTGCAGTCATATTTCACCGTGAGGCCTGACTGGAAAAGCCGCATGCGCTGGCCGCACTCGGGGCAGGCGGCGAGGCCGAGGTGGCGCGGGCGACGGGCGGGGATCGGCGGCGGCAGGGGATCGGCGGAGATCGGCTTCAGGTCGGGCGGGGGCGGCGGGGTGGTGGGCGTCACGGGGTTCCTCCGGAACGGGCGCGGGGCGGGCGTCGCCAGTTTATCGATCGGGCGCTCGGGGGCGAGTCGGGGGGCGGTCAAAGCGAGGCGTGCTGATTATTCATTGACATATTGAATTATTCAATTAATCTATTGATTATCTCAATGACCGAACGAACCAAGCCAACCAGCAAGCCCGTCAAAAAGCTCGTCTCGCGCTGCCCGTTCTGCGGGCGCGACATGACGATCAGCCGGCTGACCTGCCATGGGTGCGACACGCAGATCGACTCGCAGCTCGCCGTCCCGCCGTTCTTCCGGCTGCCCGACGACCTGCAGGAATTCGTGATGACCTTTCTGCGCTGCCGGGGGAGCATCCGCGACGTGGAGAAGGAGCTGGGCATCTCTTACCCGACGGTCTGCAAGCGCCTCGACGCGGTGAACGAGCTGCTGGGCAACCGCCCGGCGGTGAGCTCGCAGGACATCCTTGGCCGGCTGGAGCGCGGGGAGATCAGCGCGAAGGTGGCCGCCCAACTGCTGAAGGAAAGGGATTCGCGATGATTCAGAGCATTCCCCAGAACCACTTTGACCAAGGCAATTTCACCGCCATGACGTGGGCCGGCATGATCATCGTCGGCGTGCCGTTCTTCATCGCGCTCGTCGCGTGGCTGTACCGCCTCTACCTGGGCGTCTCGTTCCGGTTCGCGGTGCGGCTGGCGGTCTTTGCCACGGCCATGGCCGTGTGTGTGATGATTTTTTGGTATGCCCGGTACGTGCGTGGCCATGGTTTCTACTACAACGACAACTCGCCGGAAGCGGGATTCATCATCATGGCCCGCGGGGCGTTGGTGATCTTCGCCGCGGCCCTGCTCGCCAAGCTGCAGGGGGTCTGGCTGGCGGACCGGGCCACGGAGGCCGAGCGTGCGCCGGGGCGGCGCGGATTCCACGCGGCGCTGAGCGCGAGCAATCTCATCGTCGCGGCGTTGATCGCGGGTTGTGCGTGGTTCGGCTACGACCAGTCGTTCTGGGGCGTGCTGGCGCTGATGGTCGGTCTGTTGCTGGCCTATCCCGCCATGCGGACCTTCGGCGCGGGGCCCGAGGCCGACATGCCTGCGGCGCCTCCGCCTGCCGATCCGGGGCCGGAGCGCGAGCGAGTTTTGCGTCTGCTCGAGAACGGGACGATCACGGCCGAGGAGAGCGCCGAGCTGCTCAACGCGCTGCGGTCCGTGCCGCCGATGCCCGCCCATGGGCTCGATGGATCGGGCGGTCGAGGGCCGCTGAACCGGGCCCGCAAGGCGGCGTTGTGCGGGTGCGTGCTGGTGTTGGTGGGGTTTTTCCTGCCGTGGTTCAGCATCGACCTGCGGGAGGAGATGAGCCGCATGTCGCGCACGATGGGGGCGGTCATGCCGAACTTCCCCGCTTTGGTCGGCGCCCAGCCGATGTGGAGCTTTCAAGGCGCCGGCCCTTCCGCGCCCAACGGCAACGGCATGGTCAATGCGACCGTGAACGTCGCGGGCGGCGACATCGCGCACGGGCTGGGCTGGTTCGTCCTGCTGCTCGCCATCCTGGCGGCGGTGCTTCCGTTCGTGGCCGTGGGCGTGGAGCGGAGGACGAGGCAGGGCCTCGAGCTGCTCGGCCTGGGCGTCGGGGCGATCCTGCTGGTCTACGTCTTCTCGCAGGCTCCGCGGGCGGCGTCGTGGGGCATCTTCCTGGTGATCGCGGGCTATGCGCTGGAGATCATCGCGCTGGGCAGGTATGCGGCGGTCGACCTGCCCATGCCGGCGGACGTGCGCGAGTCGGCGGCGTGAGGCGGGTTGGGGTGAGAGGGGGGGCAGGGCCGCCGCCGCGGGATACTGGGCTCTGCGTTGACCGGCACATGTCACGAGTACGATGACATGTGGCACCCGGCAAACATCCGTCGCTGGCGCGTCCGGCTAACAATACAGGCGTCATTTGTGGCGTTTGGTCGAGGCGAGGGCGCGGTAGGCGGCGTCGGTGGCCTTGAGGCCGTCGAGGCCGGAGGCGAGGTCGACGAGCTTGCCCTGGGCGATGGAGTGGGCGAAGCGTTCGTAGATGTAGGGGAAGTTCTTGTCGGAGTCCTCGAAGGGCTCGATGAGGGTGGAGGACTTGCCGAAGGCGCGGAGGGAGTTGCTGTGGATGTCGTAGGAGATCGCGCCGTCGTCGCCGATGACGTCGATCTGGTAGAGCTGGCCTTGGTCTTTTGAGCGATTGGTGTAGAGCCAGCCGGCCTCGACCAGGGCGATCGCGCCGCCCGAGAGCTTGCAGGTGGCGATGACGTGCTGCGGGTGCTCGTAGGGCGGGAGGACGACGCCCTGGGCGTCGATGTGCTCGACGTCCTGCCCGGTATACCAGCGGATGGCCTCGAAGAAGTGGACGGCGGAGTCGACGACGGGGCCGCCGTTGCGCATGAAGTTCTCCATGCGCTCGAGCGGCTGCCACTGGTGGGCGGACCAGTCGTAGACGATGCGGACGACGCGAATCGGGCCGACGGTGCCTTGGTCGATGAGTTGCTTGATGCGGCGGTAGATCAGGGCGCTGCGGCCGTTGAAGTTGACGGCGAGGATGCGGTCGGCGCGCCCGGCGGCGTCGACCATGGATTGGCATTGCTCGAGGCTGCCGGCCATCGGCTTTTCGCAGAGCACGTGCAGCCCGCGGGCGAGGGCTGCGAGAGTGATCTCGCAATGCGTGTCGGCGTGGGTGGCGACGGCGACGGCGTCGAGCCCGGGGTGGGCGAGCAGGGCGCGGAAGTCGGCGTAAGGCGCGGCGGCGGGATGGTCGCGAGCGACCTGGGCGAGGCGTTGCGGGTTCACGTCCGCGATGGCGGCGAGGCGCCAGTGGGGCGAGGAGGAGGCGGCGGGGAGGTGGCCGTAGCCTGAGACAGTGCCCAGGCCGATGATGCCGAGGTTGAGCATGGCGGCATTTTACGGGCGGAGGCGCCGCGCGGGATCAGGCGTTGACCTGGTCGTCGAGCAACGTGGGCAGGAGGGTGGGCGCGGGCGGGCGGCCGTCGCGGCGGATGTGGCCGATGGCGGCGACGCACTCGCCCACGGCTGCGCGGACGTCGCAGCCCACGCGCCGGAAGGGCAGGTCGGTGGGGGAGGCGTAGGGGAAATTGGTGTGGGCGACGACGGCGAGGTCCTGCGGGACGCGCACGCCCGCCTCGTTGAGCGCGGCGGCGGCGGAGGGGACGAGCGAGTCGTCGGTGAGGAAGAGGGCGTCGGGGGCGTGGCGTGAGTTGAGCAGGGCGTGGACGGCGAAGCGGGTGAAGACGTCGGTCATGGGGACGGTGCCGATGATCTGGCCCCGGGCGAGCTCCATGCCGTGGGCCTTGGCGCTGGCGTGGTACATTGCGATGTCTTCGTGGTTGTCGTAGTGGTAGCTGACGGTGAGGATGGCGAGGCGCCTGCGCCCCTGGGCGGCGAGGGCGGCGATGGCGAGGTCGATCATCACGGCGCGGGGGAAGACCACGCCGCCGATGTCGGGCAGGTCCTCCAAGCCCACGGAGGTCATGGCGACGCAGGGGATGCCGGTGCGCTGGATGAGCTCGCGGAAGTAGGGCGTGCGGGCGAGGGTGGGGGTGACGAAGACCAGCCCGGCGAGCCGCTGGGACTGGATGTCGGCGGCGAGGCGGCGGGTGGCGTCGTCGGCGGCGTGGCCGGCGACGGAGAAGTAGACGCGGAAGTCGTGGACGTCGCGCTGGGCCAGCTCGTTGACCTGCTGGAGGATGAACCGGGCGAGGCAGGGCATGGCCCCGGGCTCGAGCTGGGCGGGGTGCTCGTGGAGGACCAGCCCGTGGCGGAAGAGGTGCGGGGGGCGGTCGGCGACGAAGGTGCCGCGGCGGCCGCGGGTGACGATGAAGCCGTCCTTGAGCAGGGCGCCCAGGGCGGCCTGCATGGTCTTGAGGTTGACGTCGTAGGACTCGGCGAGGACGGAGCAGGTGGGGAGGCGCGAGGCGGGGGGTGCTGCCCCTTGACGATGCGGTTGCGCAGGTGGTTGAGGATCTGGTCGCGCTTGCCGACGGGGCCGGGCGGGCGGCCGCGGCTGCGCGGTCCGCCGGGACGGGGCGCGGGGGAGGGGCGGTTGGGGGGCGTGTTTCGATTGGAGCTCAAGGGAGGCCGTTTCGTCAAGGGCGGGTGATCGGGGCCCGCCGTCCCCCCGGATATTCCCCCGGAATGTCTTCAAGGCTGGACAGGGGTCATTGGCCCAGGAAGCGCATCGCGAACGGATCATCAAGCGCGCCGAAGCGCACGCCGTCGGGGATCAGGACGATGCCGATGGTCTTGTCGTCGTCGATCGAATCGTAGCGGGCCAGCACGCCCAGCCGCCAGCGGGGGAGCTTGCGGGTGAGGGTCACGTCGATAACTTGGTCGTGGCTGTGGCTCAGCTCGTAGGAGTGGCGGAAGCCCATGGAGTACTTGGAGGTGAGCTTGTAGAAGAAGCCCCAGGTGAAGTACCGGCTGTCGAGCGCGTCGAGCTCGGTGTAGTCCATGTAGGTGGTCAGGACGGGCGAGTGCTGCATGACCACGCCGGCGCGCCACTGCGCGGTCGTGCCGTCGGCGAGGTTCTTGGTGATCTCGCCGATGCCCGCGAGCGTGTCGCTGACCTGCCACATCGCGTCGGCGTGGAAGTGGTCGTCGCCCAGGTTCTCCTCGGGGCGGAACTCGATGAAGCGGGAGATCAGCGTGTCGGGGTTGTTGCCCCGGCCCTGGAAGGTCACGTCGGTGTTGACGACAAGCCACTCGACGCTGCGCCACTGGCCCGCCCCGCCGCGCTGCGTCTCGAGGGTGTTGCGCAGCCCGATCCGCGCCCCGGGGCCGTCCTGCAGATGCTCGACCGTGGGGTCGAAGACCGGCAGGTCGTTGGAGTCGAGCGTGCTGCCCGAGAGGTAGAGGTTCGCGTTGGGCTGGAGGATGTGGCGGATGCGGTGGACGTCGAGCAGTTGGCTCTCGAACTGGTTGTAGGTCTTGCTGAACTGCGTGTCGAGCCGGACGCCCACGCTGCCCCAGAAGCGGTCGGCTTGGTCCTCGCCGGCGTATTCCTCGAAGTCCTGGTTGTAGCCCGTGAAGCGCCCGACGACGTAGGGCACGACGTTGACCGGCCCGGCCTTCATGCGGGCCTGCAGCTCCTGGCGGTTGTCGAGCCGGAGCGTGGTGTCGTCGGGCAGCCCCGCGGCGTCGGCGGCGGCGTCGAAGCTCTGCGTGGGCGGGATGCCGAAGAGCAGTTGGCTCTGCAGGCTGGTGAAGCCGCGCGAGGCGGGCGTCTCGGTCCCCGGGCGGATGCGCACCACGCTCCCGCGGTTCTCGCTGTACCACGTCAGCCGGTCGTCCCAGAGGCTCGTGCCGATGCGGTAGTAGCCCAGCTCGGGCAGGCGGTCGACGGTGTAGCCCGGGGCCTGGAGCGGCACGGTCTGCGGGAGGAAGTCGTTGAGGTCGTAGCGGGTGAGGAAGGTGAAGGCCCAGTCGTCGACCTGCTTCTTGGCGTAGAACGAGGTCTCGTAGGGCTTCTCGGTCTCGGCCGAGGGGCGGAAGAACTGCTCGAGGATCAGCGGGTCGGAGGCGTAGGCGGTCTCGAACGAGAGCTCCCAGTGGTCGGGCATGATCTCGCGGTGCTGCCAACGGACGTCGCCGCGCAGGTCGCCGTCGAAGCCGATCTTGTCGCGCCCGCCGATCTCGGCGTCGCCCTGGTCGTAGGGCAGGATGTACCCGCGGAAGCTGCCGTAGGTCGTGGGGCGGTCGTAGTGGGCGCTGACGCCGGTGCCCGGGCCGTGGTCGCCGCGGAAGTCGAGCCTGCCCGCGATGTCGACGCCCTCGGGGCGGTGCTCGCCCGAGAGGGAGTAGAGGTCCCAGGTGGTGCTGACCAGCGGCCCCTCGCGCTTGCTGTAGCCGCCGGTGATGTCGCGGAGGGCCGACTCCTGCGTGTCGCCCGAGACCTTGGGCCACCAGAAGACCGGGGTCTGCCCCAGGCGGATGGTGGTGTCGCGCGAGACGAAGGACTGGTCGTACCCGCCCTTGGGGTCGGGGTCCTGGTGGATGGTGATCTGCCGCGAGGCGATGGCGAAGTGCGGCTCGGCGAACTCGCTGTTGGTCAGGATCGCGTTGCTCGCGACCCAACTGTTGGCGGCCTCCTGGCGGAACTTCTCGGCCCGGACGTAGAGCGGGATGTCGCGCTTGATGTCCCAGGCGTACATCACCGCGTCGAGGACGACGGCCTTGTTGCGGGCCAGGTCGTAATAGACGCGCGGGGCGCGGACGGTGTATTGGTCGTAGGTCGCGATGACGTTGTCTTCGAGGTAGATGCCGCGGATGTCGCCCGCCTCGATCTTGCGGTCGCCGCCGCCGGTGAGCGACTTGCCGTTGACGAAGATCACCGCGCGGTCGGCGCTGAGGGTCGCGCCGGGGAATCCCTCGAGGTTCTGGTAGACGACGCGCACGCCGCCGATGAGCATCAGCAGGTTCTCGCCGCGGGCGGCGCCCTCGCCCTTGGCGGCCTCGAAGACGACCTTCTCGGCGGTGAAGCTGACGATGCCCTTGCCCGGGAGGATGCGCGTCGCGGGGTCGAAGCCGGCGCGGGTCGAGCCGACCTGGACGACGCTCTCGGTGGAGGGCGAGCCGCCGGGGGTGGTGCCGCCGGGGACAGTGCCGGCGGTTTCGCCGGGCTGGGTGCCGGGGGATGTTCCAGGTGCACCTTGCGTCGTCGCCACCGTCGGGCCGGCCATGTCGAGCGGCAGGCCCTTGGCGAGGCGCTTGTCCATCAGCTTGCGGATGGCCTCCTCGGCCCGCTGCCCGGTCTGGCGCTCGATCTCGTCGCGCGTCAGCTTCCGCTGGGCCAGCTCCTTGGGCGTGATCGAAGGGTCGCCCGCGGGGACCGGGAGCGTCGGCGCGTTGACGGCCGTCAGGTGGCGCTCGAAGCGCCCGACGGCGTCGAGCGTCAGCGGATCGCCCTGGGCCGAGCGGTTTTCGAGCAGGTCGGTGACGAGCTGGACCGCGCCGGTGGTGGAGGCGGTGACGAGCAGGCGCGGCGCCTGGGCCTGCACGGGCCCCTTGCCGGGCATCGCCCGCGCGGTGTCGAGGTAGGCCATGAAGTGGCGGATGACGCGGCCGTTGACGGTTTCGGTGTCGATGCGGACGACCGCCTGGTTGGCGCGGAAGCCGTAGGTGCCCACGCCGAAGGTCACGTCGCCGTCGAGGAGCATCCAGCGCGACTCGCCTTGGAACCACTGCGAGACCTTGCGGGCGTGGATCTCCGCGGGGGCGTCGACGACGGGGTCGGCCAGCGGCGTGTCGGCACGCGACGGGGCGGGGGCCGGCGTCGTCGGCGCGGGAGCCTCCTGCGCAAACGCGGCCGAGGGGAGTTGCAGCGGCCCGACGAGCGAGGCGAGGAGCATGGCACCCAGCGTCAGGGGGAAGCGGATCGCGGGGCGTGTGGCGTGTCGAAGGATTCGGCGCGTGCGGCGGGGCACGGGAGAACGCTCGGCTGGGCCGGGCGTGGGGCGGATGTTGCCGAGGCGTTGCCGCATCGGGGGCGATTATAGGGGGCGGGCGGGGGGCGGCAACCAATCGGGCGGCCGGGGGAATCGCGGGCGCTGCTGCGGGGGTTATGCACAGGAGGATTTGGGTGTGACGGAATGGCGTCCGTCGATGAGTTGCGTCCGTCGCGAGGCCGACCCCACCGAACCCGACGGCGTACCGTCGGGATCAGTGGGCTTGAAGTCTCATCGTCGCCACGAGAGCACAAAGCTCGGCGGCAGGTTGCGCAGCACCGGCGCGCTCCGGCGGTGCGGTCCGAACAGCTCCCGCATCTTTTTGCGGAAGCGCACCGCGGCGGGCAGGGCGTAGGCGTGGACGTATTGGAAGGTGCGGAACTCGCACCCGGGGCGGGCGAGGCGGTCGATGCTGTCGATGATCCCGTCCTGCACCGTGGGGGGGAGGCTCGCGAAGGGCAGCCCGGAGATGATCGCGCCGACCTCGCCCAGCCCGGCCTCCTGGTGGGCGGCGTGGGCGTCCTCCGCGGAACCGCAGACGAAGCGCATGTCGGGAAAGCGGACGCGCAGGAGCTCGACGAAGTGGGTGTCGCGCTCGATGCCCAGGTAGCTCGCAGGGTCGGGCAGGGCCTCGCGCAGGGCGAGGGTGAAGGGGCCGGTGCCGGGGCCGAACTCGAGCACGGCCCTTCGGTCGGCGAAGTCGAGCCCGCGCACCATCGCGCGGGCGAGGGCGGGGGAACTGGGGGCGATCGCGCCGATCCGCGTGGGATCGCGGACAAAGGCCGCCAGGAAGCGGGCGCTGTCGCTGAGGCTCATGCCAAGGGGATACCGCAAAGAGCGCGCGGCCGCAATCGCGGGGGAATGATCGCGCATCAATCAACGATCATTCGACGAGGGACGTGCCCCATCGCAGCCGAAGGCTGCTATGTGCGGGTCAACGGGAATTTCAGGGCCTGCGAGGCGCCCGGCCTCGCAATCGTCAAAGGACGTGTGCAAATCGTCGATCTGCCGTGCATCCGCACATAGCAACCTTCGGTTGCGATGTGGCACGGTCCAAACCATTTCGAGTCGAGGAACATCAACTCGCCGTCGCCGCGGAGCCCAGGTCGGGCATCTCGTTGGCCGTCGGCTCGGGCGGGCTGCTCTGCGGGCGGGCGTTGAGCACGACGATCTGGAAGAGGTCGAGCCGGTCGATCTTGAACTGGTACTCGACCTTGAGGTCGACGCCGCGGAGCAGTTCGTCGAGGCGAAGGTCGCTCCGCCAGCCGATCTTGACGAAGATCGGGTTGAGCACGCGCTCGAACCACGCGACGACCGGCTGGGACGACTGGAAGTGGTTGAGGACCACGATGCGCCCGCCGGGCTTGACGAGCCGGGCGGCGAGGCTGAGCAGGCGGTGCGGGTCGCTCACGACGCTGATGACGTGGGTGATGACGACGTGGTCGAAGCTGCCGGGGGCGAAGGGGGGATTGAGGGCGTCGCCTCGGAGGAGTTGGCAGTGGGTGAGGCCCTGCTCGCGGCATTTGTCGGCCGCCTTGGCGAGCATGCCGGCGCTCAGGTCGAGCCCGACGATGGTGACGTTCTTGGGGTAGAAGCCCAGGGCCGAGCCGGTGCCGACGCCCATGTCGAGGACGCGGTCGCCGGGGCGGAGGCGGAGCTGGGCGATCGCGCGGCGGAGGCGCTTCACGACCAGCGGGGCGAAGGTGTAGTCGTAGGGCAAGGACCAGATGTCGTAGGTCTTGCTCGTGACGGTCTCGCGCATTCTCGTCATGGCTGTGGACCCTTCGATTGGGCAAGGATCTCCTGAACCCGCGTCACCACGGGATCAACCTGGACGTTGTCGACGAACTCCCCCGCGAGCTGGCCGTCGGCGTCGAAGACCAGAATAGCCGGGACGACCAAGTCATTCCACTTTTTTGCGAGGCCGTGGACGACTTCGAGCCGGGCGTCGGTGTCGGGCGGGAGGATGAAGGCGTCGTCGATGGCGTGCTGCTTGCGCAGGAAGGCGATGGCGGCCTGCTCGAGCTTGCCGGGGTTGTCGAGGGTGACGCTGATGAGGCGGACGCCCGGGCCCAGGGCCGTGATGCGTTCGTGGATGTCGGGGAACATTTCCACGCACGGGCCGCACCAAGTCGCCCAGAAGTCGATGACGAGGATCTGTTTCCGCCCCGCGGAGGTGAGGGAGATGAGTTCGCGGAGGCCGTTGAGGTCGATGGGCTGGAGCTTGGCCGAGGGTTGGGTGGCGGGAGCGGAGGTCGGCGCAGCGGTGGCGGTCGGGTTGCGGGAAGGGGCGGTTTCGGGTGGTGCGGGGGCGCGGTCGCACCCGGCGATCAGCAGGAAGAGCAGGAGGAGGGGGGCCCACCCCACGGGATGTGGCGCAAGGGGGGTCGCTCCGCTTTTCTCCACTCGCATCATCTGCTCGCCTCGGGGGTTGCCGAGATACTATAAAGCCGCAGGCTTCAAGTCTTGATCGGCCAATTATTCTGGAAAAATCGAATGGGACGCGATGGAATTGCCGGACGGGTGGGGGCTGTGCCGTGTTCGGCGTTCATGCTGGCCTTGATGGTGGTGCTGGCGCTGACGGCGGCCTCGTTGGCCGAACCCGCCGCTAGCGATGCCGCCTCGCCCGCACCGGCCCCGGCTTCCCCCCCGACTCCCACGGCTCCCCCGGCCCCCGCGGCGTCGCTCACGCCCGCCGAGGGGCGGAAGCTCCGCCGCTCGCCCGTCGTCGAGGTCTTCCAGTCCTGCAAGGATGCCGTGGTCAACATCTCCGCGACGCAGATCATCAAGGTCCAGTCGCCGATGGGGATCGACAGCCTGCTGGAGGAGATGTTCGACCTGCCCGGCGGCGGGGGCGGGTCGGTCGGGCGCACGCAGGAATACAAGGCCACCAGCGTCGGCAGCGGGTTCGTGCTCCACCCCGCGGGCTACATCGTGACCAACGCCCACGTCGTCGCCCGCACCGCCGAGCGCAAGGCGATCTTCCCCGACAAGCGCGAGTACGACGCCCAGATCGTCGCCATCGACACCCAGCGCGACTTGGCGATCCTCAAGATCGACGTCGACCGCCCGCTGGGCACGCTCCGGCTGGGGCACAGCGCCGACCTGATGATCGGCGAGACCGCCATCGCCATCGGCAACCCCATGGGCTACCAGCACACCGTCACCGCGGGCGTGGTCAGCGCGCTCGACCGCGCCATCGACGCGGGCAACGGCGTGGCCTTCAAGGGGCTCATCCAGACCGACGCCAGCATCAACCCCGGGAACTCCGGCGGGCCGCTGCTCAACGTCCTGGGCGAGCTGATCGGCATCAACACCGCCATCCGCGGCGACGCCCAGAACATCGGCTTCGCCATCCCCGTCGACCACCTCCGCCAGATTTTGCCCGAGATGCTCGACGTGGAGCGGCGGTATCGGCTCATCACCGGCTTGAAACTCGGGGCCGAGGGGCCGGCGAAGGTCGAGGCGGTCGAGGCGAACTCGCCCGCGGCCAAGGCGGGGCTGGCGGCGGGGGACGTGCTGATCCGCCTCAACGACCAGCCGGTGGAGAACCGCATCGATTTCGACATCAACCTGCTGGGGCGCAAGGCGGGCGACACGATCCGCCTGGTCTGGACCCGCGGCGGGCAGGCGTTCCAGAACGTGCTGATCCTCGTGGCCAGGCCCAAGCCCGACGGGCTGAAGCTGCTGGGGCAGCGGTTCGGGATCGAGGTCGAGCCGGTGAGCGCGAAGCTGTCGAAATCGCTGGGGCTGCGGGGCCTGCGCGGCCTGGTGGTGACGACGGTGGAGGACGGCAGCCCCGCGGACAAGATCGGGTTCCGCCGGGGCGACATCATCGACCAGATGGCCGGGTACCAGCCCGGGACGATCGAGGACGCGGGGGAACTGCTGGAGCGCATCCAGCCCGGGCAGGGCGTGCCGGTGAGCGTGCTGCGGCTGCGCACGGGCACCATTTACCGCACGCGCACGACGATCACCGCGCGGTGAAATGAACGGGGCCTTGGATCGTGCCCAAGGATGGACGACTTCAGTCGTTCATCCGGGTTTTCGTCGGGCGCATCGGATAGACTGAGACGTCCCATGAAGCTCAAGGTCAACGGCGAAACGATGGAGCTGCCCGCGGGCCAGACCGTGCGCGGGCTGATCGAGACGGTCGGCCTCAAGGGCAAGGCCGTCGCGGTCGAGGTGAACCAGGCGGTCGTCCGCCGGAAGGACCACGAGACGGCCACGTTGCGCGAGGGCGACGTGGTCGAGATCGTCACCCTCGTGGGCGGCGGGTGATCGCCGGGCCGCGTCCAAGTCTCAAAACCCCCGCGGAAATCCACGCATGACTTCGTCCCCCTCCGCCGCCTCCGACGCCGCCTCGCTCGACCAGCCCCTGGTCGTCGGCGGGCGCTCGTTCACCTCGCGCCTCATCGTCGGCACCGGCAAGTACGCCGACTTCCCGACCATGCAGAAGGCGCTCGACGCCAGCGGGGCCCAGGTCATCACCGTGGCGGTGCGGCGTGAAAGGCTGATCGACGCCCAGGGGCGGTCGCTGCTCGACCACATCGACCTGAATCGCTACACGATCCTCCCCAACACCGCGGGCTGCTTCACCGCCGCCGACGCCGTGCGCGTCTCGCGCCTGGGGCGCGAGCTGCTCGAGCAGCTCGACAACCCGGGGAAGGACTGGGTGAAACTCGAGGTGCTGGCCGACAAGAAGACGCTGCTGCCCGACCCGGTGGGCACGCTCGAGGCCTGCCGCGAGCTGGTGAAGGACGGCTTCCAGGTGCTCTGCTACAGCAGCGACGACCCGATCATGGCCGTGCGCCTGCGCGACGCCGG
>JAPLMQ010000219.1 GCA_026386955.1 Planctomycetota bacterium | reverse complement strand
GGCGACCTGCGCCCCGCCGGCCCGCGCACCCTCGTCATCGGCACCTCGCTCAGCGCCGCCCAGCTTCACCACGCCCTCGCCACTGCCGAGCCGCGCTCGAGCGTCGTCGGGGCGCTGGTCGTCTCGGGTGAGGGCGCGGGTGGGAGCATGCCGCTCCGCGTGCTGGGCGATTCGACCGCGCTGGAGGCCTGCGTGCGCGAGCACCGCGTCGAGCAGGTCCTCGTCAGCCTCCCGCTCGCGATGGCGGAGGAGGTCCGGCGGATCATCCAGCGGCTGCAGCAGGTCGGCGTCACGTGGCGCTTCCTGCCCACCATCGGCGACCAGCTCACGGGGCGCGTGCGGATTCGTTTGGCCGCGCTCGACGCCCCGGCCGGCGCGGCCAGCTCAGGCCCGGTCGCCGACCTCGCGACGCCGCCGTTCATGTTCGACCCGATGCAGTTGCTCAACCGCCGGCCGCGCCCGCTCGAGGAGTCGATGCTCCGCAAGCTCATCAAGGGGCGCGTGGTCCTCATCACCGGCGCCGGCGGCTCCATCGGCTCGGAGCTGGCCCGCCAGGCGGGGCGGTTCGAGCCGTCGCGGCTGGTCCTCGTCGAGCGCTCCGAGAACGCCCTCTTCGAGATCGACCGCCAGGTGCGCGAGCTCTACCCCGCGGTGCTGCGCGTCGCCCGCCTTCACGACGTGACCGACGCCGCGGGCACGGAGGCGCTCATCGCCGGCCTGCGCCCCGACGTGATCTTCCACGCGGCCGCCCACAAGCACGTCCCCGTGATGGAGGACCACCCCTCGCACGCGGTGGAGAACAACTTCTACGGCACGCGCTCGATCGCCGACGCCGCCCACCGCGCGGGCGTGGGCGTCTTCGTGATGATCTCCACCGACAAGGCCGTGAACCCCCGCTCGATCATGGGCGCGACCAAGCGGCTCGCGGAGCTCCACATCCAGGCGCTCAACGCGGCCTCGAAGACGAACTTCTGCATGGTCCGCTTCGGGAACGTGCTGGGCTCCAACGCCAGCGTGCTCCCGATCTGGATGAACCAGCTCGCCCACGGCGGGCCGATCACGGTCACGCACCCCGACATGTCGCGCTACTTCATGACCATCCCCGAGGCGGCGGGCCTCGTGCTGCAGTCGGCGGCGATGTCGGAGGCGAGCGACCGCGGCGGCGGCGAGGTCTTCCTGCTCGACATGGGCGAGCCGATCAAGATCGTCGACCTCGCCCGGCGGTTCCTCCGCGCCCAGGGCTTCGAGCCCGATGTCGACGTCCGCATCCAGTTCACCGGCATCCGCCCCGGCGAGAAGCTCTTCGAGGAGCTGGTCTACGGCGGGGAGGACATGATCCCCACCGAGCACGCCGGCATCCGCATCTGGAAGACCGAGCCCGCCGACGCGGAGCGCATGCGCGTCGCGACCGAGACGTTCGACCGCCTGCGGGCGACGCGCGACGGGCAGGGCGCGGCGTGGCACCGCTCCAGCCGCGAGGCGATCGTCGCGGTCCTGCGCGGGTGCATCCCGGAGATGACGCAGGAGGGCGAGTGAGCTCTTTCGCGCGCCGAAAACAAAACCCAGGCACCGCAGTGCCTGGGCATTGATGATGGACGCATCATTTTCGTGACGCTCACGTCTCGAGGTTCAGGTACTTGCACTCGTCGGCCGTGAGCTTGATCTCCAGCCCCAGCATGCTCGTGCGGGTCTCCTCGATCGTGCGCGGGCCGATCAACGCGAACGTCGGGAACGGCTGGGCCAGCACGTAGGCCATCGCGATCTGCGTCGCGGTCGTGTTCTTCTTCGCGGCCAGCTCGTTCGCCCGGGCGAGCTTCTTGGTGTTCGTCTCGTTCACCCAGGTCTTGATGCTGTCGCGGACGTACCAGTCGGGGTGGCTGGCCGCGCCGGGGGCGGTGAGCTTCCCAGTGAAGAAGCCGCCCGCCTGGCTCGACCAGGCGAAGATCGGCACCTGGTGCTTGGTGTACCACGCACGCGAGTCGGCGTCGGAGGCGGTGATGCACCCGCCCCACATCGGGCCGTTCCACGTCGCCAGCGAGAAGTTCGGGCTGCTGAGCGTGAAGCCGGTCAGCCCCTTGGCCTTCGCGTAGGCGTTGGCCTCCTCAATGCGCTGCGTGCTCCAGTTCGACCCGCCGAAGGCGCGGATGAGCCCGGCCTTCTTGTGCTCGTTGAGCACGTCGACGAACTCGCCGACGGGGATCTCGGGGTTGTCGCGGTGCATGCAATAGAGGTCGACGTAGCTCATCTGCAGCCGCTCGAGCGATTCGTGGAGCTGCTTGGTGAGGTTGACGGGGTCGCACTGCGGGGTGTGGGCGCCCTTGGTGAGGATGACCGCCTGCTCGCGGTTGCCGCGGGCCTTGACCCATTGGCCGACGGCCTTCTCCGACTGCCCGCCGCCGTAGACGTAGGCCAGGTCGATGCAGTTCCCGCCGTTCTCGAAGAACCAGTCGATCATGTGGAAGGTGAGCGGCATCTCGCCCAGGCCGTAGATCATCGAGCCCATGACGACGCGCGAGACGGGCTTGCTCACGCCCTCGATCTTCGCGAAGGGCATCTTGTGCCCCGCCTTCGCGGCGAGCGGCCGGCCCGACGCGGTGGCCTTCATCCCCTCGACCGCTTCGGCGTCGAAGCCCAGCCCGATCTGCCTCCGCCACGCGTCGAGCATCTTCATGTTGCTGATGCTGTCGGCCCAGGTCATGCACGGTGCCGGCGCCTGCGGCTTGTTGCCGTGGACCGCCGCCGCGACGGTGTCGACCTCGACGGTGTAGAGCGCCGCGGGGGCGTCGACCTTGATGACTTCGGGCGTCGTGTCGCCATCCTTCTGCACGATGATCTGATTGTCCTTTTCGCCGGGGAACCAGGGGTTGGGCACGGCGATGTTGCCCTTGGAGCCCCAGATGCGCAGCGTGCGGTCGCCGTTCATCAGCGTGCCGCAGGAGAGCGAGGCGAGGATGTCGTTGGGGAACTTCACCGAGGCGGTGGACCACTCGTCGATCCTGCTGCGCTCGCCGATGTGCCCCACGGCCTTGATCTCGATCGGGTCGGCGAAGTCCTGCCCGATCGCGTTGCCGGCGACGAGGCGCGCCATCGAGGTGGTGTAGCAGCCGACGTCCATGATCCCGCCGCCCCCGGCGCTGTTGAGCATGCGGATGTTCTCCCACGCCTCGCCGATGTTGTAGCTGAAGGCCGACTGGATCAGCCGGACCTCGCCGATGGCCTTCGAGCGGATCAGCTCGGCGAGCTTGGCGGTCTGCGGATGGCAGCGGTACATGAACGCCTCCATCATGAAGACACCCGCGGCCCGGCAGGCTTCGATCATCGCCATCGACTCGGGGAAGTTCATGCCCAGCGGCTTCTCGCAGAGGATGGCCTTGCCCGCCTCGGCGCAGCGGATGGTCCACTCGGCATGCAGGTGGTTCGGGAGCGAGATGTAGACCGCCTTGACGGTCGGGTCCTTCAGGACGGCCTCGTAGCTGCCGTAGGCCCGGGGGATCTTGAACTCGGCGGCGAAGGCCTCCGCGGCGGGCTGGGTGCGGCTGCCGACGGCCATCAGCTCGCCCGTCGAGGAGGCCTGCACGGCCTTGGCGAGGGTCTTGGCGATCCGGCCCGTGCCGAGGATGCCCCAGCCGATCTTCTGCGTGGACATGAACTGCTCCTTGAATGGCTTGCGTGGCGGTGTGGGTCAGGGGGGGCCGGCGCGGCCGCGGATGCGGCTCAGGCGGGGCCGGGCGGCGGGCGATCATACCGCGGGAACGAGGGGGCGAAAATCAGGCCTGGCGGGGGCGGGAAGGGGGCGGGTTAGATCCGGGTGAATCCATGCCCGATAGCTTGCTTGCCGGGGGTCGCAGGTGTAATCTGTACGGGACTTCCGCCCACGAAAACCACGTGGGGCGGCGGTTGCGCCGCGGCGTAGAGGCCCGTTGGGTCTCGGCTGCGGCCAGCGCGGGCGTGTCGCTCGGTCAAGCACCGACGGCGCCGGCGTGCACGAGTTCATCTTCGGAGGTTTCTGCCATCGCTAAGGGACGTTATCAGGCGCCGGTCCGTGACACTGGCAAGCGGCTGCGCGTCAACGATCTGATCCGCATCTCTCCGATCTTCCTGATCAGCGAAGACAACGAGAAAGTCGGCTCCATCGAACTCGACAAGGCCAAGCAGTTGGCCCGCGAGGCGGGGCTCGACTTGGTCGAGGTCTCCCCCAATTCCCGCCCGCCCGTTTGCCGAATCATGGATTACGGCAAGTGGAAGTACCAGCAGAAGAAGAAGGAGCAGAAGGCCCGCAGCCACTCGAAGCAGAGCGAGCTGAAGGAGGTCCGCCTTCGCCCCAAGATCGACACGCACGACCTTGAGATCAAGACCACCCGCGCCCGCGAGTTCCTCGGCGACGGCGACAAGGTGCAGTTCACCGTGCTCTTCCGCGGCCGCGAGATGGCCCACCAGGACATCGGGCTCAACACCCTGCGCACGATCCGCGACGCGCTGGTCGACGCGAGCAAGGTCGAGTCCGAGCCGCGGACGATGGGCAAGCGCATGACGATGATCCTCGCGCCCGACCGCAAGTCGACCAAGGCCGGGGACCACAAACCCGCCGCCCCGGCGACCGGTGCCGCCCCTGCGGCTCCCGCGGCCCCGCGCGTCGTGGCTCCGCGTCCGGCGATCACCGGCCCGACGACCCCGGCCGCTCAGGCTCCTGCTCCTCCGGCCCCGGCTGCGCCGGCCCCCGCGCCCGCCGCCCCCGACGCGCCGGCCGCGCCGAGCAAGTGACGCTTCGTTGAATTGTTAGCCGGACGCGCAAGCGACGGATGTTGGCTTCTTCGGATTCACTGCAACGCAAGGCTGACTTCCGTCGCTACTGAGCGCTGGATTGACAAAGCGCATCGGGTGCCACGGGTGGCTTGTCCACCCGTGGAGGCTGGCCGTGCGTCGTGCCGTGTCGGAAGTGGCTCAAGAAGCCCTTTCCCCGAGTCCTTGCGTCTCCGTGTGTCTCACCACGGGTGGCAAGCCACCCGTGGCACCCAGCGTCGCCGCGCTTTGGCAACCCAGCGGTCAGTAACAAGACGTCGCTGCGCGTCATCGAAGCCCTGTCCGCGCCTGCTCGTTGCCTTGCCGCTTCACGCCGTTTAACCTACGGGTTCCATGCAGCAGCTCTCCCACGAGCCCGCTTACCCGCCGGTGCCCTTGGCTGTGCGTTGGTCCAACCGCTTGGTCGGCCTCGCCTTGGTCGTCGGGCCGGGCTCGCTCCTCGCGGTCGCCTCGCGGCTGACGCCCGATGCCCGCGGCATGCGCACGCACGAACAACTCGGCCTGCCTCCCTGCGGGTTCGCCGCCGTCTCCGGCTATCCCTGCCCGACCTGCGGGATGACCACCGCCTTCGCCCACGCCGCCCACGGCCAGATCGTCGACGCCGTCGTCGCCCAGCCCTTCGGCGGCCTGCTCGCCATCGCCTCCGCCTGTGCCGTCCTCATCGGTGCCTACGCGCTCGTGACCGACCTGCCCCTGGCTCCGCTCTTCCGCCCCGCGAACCGCATGGCGTTCCTCTATCTGCTGCTCGCGCTCTTCCTGGGTTCCTGGACGTTCAAGATCCTCGCCGTTCGACATGGGACCTGGTAAATGACCACCCTCCGCCGCATCCTCTCCGCCGTCGCCGCCGTTCGGGTCGCTCCAACTCGGCTCGCTCCAAACAAGCTCGCCCACGCCCGGCGCGCGGCCGCCGCCGCGCTGCTGCTCGCCGCCTCCATGGGCATGGGCGGCTGCGGCGTCGCGGCCTTCGGCTCGTACTTGATCAACGGGCCCGATCGCGACCAACCAACGGAGATCAAGGGCGAGTACTTCGGGCTCAACAACAAGAACACGGCCGTGATCGTCGCCGCCGACGAGTACACCTACTACGAATACCCCGGCGCGCCGCTGGCGGTCTCCCGCGCGGTGAGCCAGAAGCTCCAGGCGGCCGTCACCGGCATCAAGCTCACCGAGCCGCAGAAGGTCGTCGCCTTCCAGAAGGACAACCCCTACTGGAACACGCTCTCCTACAGCGAGCTCATCAAGCGGCTCAAGGTCGATCGCCTGGTCTACATCGACCTCTCGGAATACGGGCTGCACGAGCCGGGGAACGCCAACGTCTGGCGCGGCGTGGTCATCGCCAACATCGGCATCGTCGAGGCCGACGGCAAGAACCCCGACGACTTCAGCTATTCCACCACCGTGAAGTCGCAGTACCCGCCCGACCGGCCGATCGGCCTGCTCGAGTCGGACGACAAGACCGTGCAGAACGGCCTGCTGTCGCAGTTCTCCACCCACGTCAGCGGCCTCTTCAACGAGAAGGGCTCCTCCGTGCCCAACATCTCCAAGTGATGCACCCACCCTCCATCCACCGACCCGCGCGGGCGCCGCGCCCCCGCGGCCCGCGCACGCCGCTGCTCCTCGCGGCGCTGGCCCTGCTTCCCTTCTGCTCGGGCTGCACGATCTTCAACATCTTCGGGCAGGTCTTCCCGCCCAAGGCGCCCGCCATCTACGAGCTGCCCAAGGCCTCGACGGTCGTGCTCGTGGAGGACCCCAACAACGCCTTCCCCGACCCGGCGCTCCCGGGCGTGATCGCCAGCCGGATCATCTACGACCTCAAGACCGAGGGCGACTACAAGGAGATGGTCTCGCCCGAGAAGCTGCACGACTACATGGTGAGCAAGGGCGAGGCGTTCGCGAAGATCCCGCTCGACCAGATCGCCAAGGACTTGGAGGCGAAGCAGATCATCAGCGTGGTGGTGGAGTACGCGAGCCTCAACGCCGAGCCGGGGGTCTACCGACCGGCGATGGCGGTGCGCGTGAAGGTGATCGACGCCGACAAGAGCAAGCGGCTGTTTCCCGCCCTGGGCGAGGCCAAGCTGGTCGACCCGAGCATCGAGACCCGCGGCTACCCGGTGACCGACACGATGTTCTATCAAATCTCCAGCGAGACCGGCCGGAGCGAGGCCAGCGTCGTGATGCGCCGGCAGGCCGACCGCCTCGGCCGCAACGTCGGCTGGCTCTTCTACGAGCACAAGACGCGCCAGCCGGGGGACCGGTTCGAGGAGTGAGGCGGGGGCGTTTCGCCGCGAGAATCTGGTGCCACATGTCACCGTACTCGTGACATGTGTCCCCGCCGTGCCCGCGCCAGCACGCATGTGTTGTTTGCGATAGCCGGACGATTCAACTTTCTGCCCACTCACCCGCAAACGCCCCGGCCTCATCGCATGCGTGTCCTCCACCTCCTCGACGACTCCAGCCCGCAGGCCACGGGCGCGACGCTCGCGCTGCTGCACGAGTCGCTCGGTCGGCTTGGCCACACGGAGGACCGCGTGCTCCTGCTGGGCGGCTCCGCGCTGCGGCGGTCCGCGCAGGCGGTGGGCATCCACGACGCCGCGCTGGTCGGCCTGCCCTGCGGACAACTCGCGCTGGGTTGGCCGGGCATCCGCCGGGCCCTCGACGCCTGGGCGCTTCCGCGCGACGTCGCGCCGGCCTCTGGGAGTGAGGCCCGCGGCTGGAGTTGGGGGCTTCGCAGCCCGCGCGGGTTCGACCTTGTCCATTGCTGGTCGATCGGCGCCTTCTCCCTCGCGGCCATCGCCTGGCGGCGCACGCCCCGCGTCCTGACGCTCACCGTGCCGCCCTCGCCACGGGCCGTGAAATGGCTCCGCACGCTCACCCGCGACGAGGCCACGCCCTGCGCCTTGCTGCCGATCAGCAGCACCATCCGCCGTACACTCCTTTCGGGCGGCGTCGCCGAGGGGCTCGTCCACGTCCTTCGCCCCGGGCTGACGATGAGCCGGGTCGACGGCTCCGCCCGCGCCGCGCTGCGCGAGCGCTGGGGCGTGGAGTCGGAGTCGACCAAGGTCGTCATGCTCTTGGGCGACCCGCCTCAGGCCGCCGACGCCGTCGCCGCGATGATGGCCGTGGGACTCGCGGAGGAGAGCTACTCCGGCGCCGCCGATGCGGATAGCCGCACGGAAATTCGCCTGCTGCTGCATCCCGGCCAGCACCGCCGCCCCAACGCGCAGACGACCTGCCGGTTCCTCGGCCGACGCCATCGGCTCATCCAGGATGCGGCGATCGATCGGCCGTGGGAAGTCCTCCCGGGCTGCGACGCGGCCTTGGCGATCTCCGACCAGGACGTCGCGAATGGGATCGGCCTCGCCCCGGCCGCGGGGAGCATGCCCGGCGGCGGCTCGGCCGAGGGCGGCGTCGGCGGGGGGCTCAGCCTGCTCTGGGCGATGGCGGCCAACATCCCCATCGTCGGCGAGGCCAGCTACGCAATCAGCGAGATCGTCGAGGACCACCACTCCGCGCTGCTCACCCGCCCGGGGCAGCCCAAGGCGCTCGCCCACCGGCTCCGTCAGTTGTTCGACGACAAGCTGCTCGCCCACAAGCTGCGCGACACCGCCCGGCACGAGGCATTCAGTTATTTCTCGAGGCAGCGCCACTGCCAGTCGCTCGAGGCGGTCTACCGCCAAGTGCTCGAGCGAAGGCCGGTCGACGTGCCGCCGCTGGAGGCGACGGGCGGGCTGCGCTTCATGGGCAGGGCGTGAGCCCCGGCTCACCGCGCCGCTCACCGCGCCGCGTGGACCGCGCCGGCCTTCACCAGGTTGCGCTGGCGCTGGGCCTTGTCCATCTGCTCCGCCGACGGGCTCTTCCCGCTCGACATCATGTCGATGAAGCAGTCGAACAGGTATCGCGCGTCGTGCGGGCCCGGGGCGGCCTCGGGGTGGTACTGCACCGCGAAGACCGGCTCGCTCTTGTGGCGGAAGCCCTCGAGCGTGCGGTCGTTCAAGTTGATGTGCGTCGGCTCGCCGCCGACCTTCGCCAGCGAGTCCGGGTCGACCGCGAAACCGTGGTTCTGGCTGGTGATCTCGACCTTCCCGGTGCCGAGGTTCTGCACGGGCTGGTTCCCGCCGCGGTGGCCGAACTTGAGCTTGAAGGTCGTCGCGCCCATCGCCAGCCCGAGCAACTGGTGCCCCAGGCAGATGCCGAAGATCGGCAGCTTGCCGCGGAGCTTCTTGAGCGACTCGATCGTGGGCGTGACGGCGGCAGGGTCGCCCGGGCCGTTCGAGATGAAGAGCCCCTGCGGCTTGGACTCCATGATCTGCTCGGGCGTCGCGTTGTAGGGCAGCACGCGGACGGCACACCCCGCGTCGACCAAGTTGCGCAGGATGTTGTGCTTCGCGCCGCAGTCCAGCGCCACCACGCGGTAGGGCGTCGCCGGGGCCGCGACCTGGCCCTGGATCGGCGACCAGTCGCCGAGGTTCTCCGTCCAGCTCGCGCCTTTCGGCGCGGAGACTTCGTCCACGAGGTTGCGCCCCACCAGCCCCGGGGCCTTCTTGGCGAGGGCGACCAGCTCCGCGTCGCTGAGGTCCTGCGTGGAGAGCACGCCGTTGAGCGCGCCCTGCGTGCGCAGCTTGAGCGTCAGCGCCCGGGTGTCGATGCCGCAGATGCCCGTCACGCCCTGCTGGGCCAGCCACTCCTCGAGCTTGAGGGTCGAGCGGTAGTTGCTCGCCACGGCCGCGAGCTCGCGCACGACGAAGCCCGCGACCCAGATCCGCGTCGACTCGAGGTCCTCCGGGTTGATCCCGTAGTTCCCGATGAGCGGGCAGGTCATCGTCACGATCTGCCCGGTGTAGGAGGGATCGGTGAGGATCTCCTCGTAGCCGCCCAGCGAGGTGTTGAAGCAGACCTCGCCGTCGATCGAGCGGGCAGTGAGGGCGCCGAACGCCTGGCCGTGGAAAACGCTGCCGTCCTGAAGCGCGAGTTTGGCGGGGGGGAGGGTTTTCATCGGCGAGGATTATAGGCGTTTCACGAAGCCGCGCAAGGGGCTGGTTTCGCCGTGCGCCGTGGGCATGGATCGCGCTGGCCCGCGGGCCTTGCCGCGCGGGGCCGGCATCCGAAGGACGGAAGGGGTTCCGATAATGGTGGACTCCTCGATGAAAAAGCCGCGACGGCCGGCGGCGGCGGCGGGTTGCGGAGGTTGAAGCTTCGCCTCCGTTTGGGGGCGGTCGAGAGGCCAAACTGGGCGTTGATCCGGGGGTTGATCCGGGGGCCGATCAGGAAGGTCCGGGCGCCTCGGAAGGGGGGATGCCGGGAGGCCGGGATCGACGTCGGCCGAAAAAAAGCGCCTCCCCCGTAAGACCCGTACAAGCGTCCGGCCAAATCCGGACAAGAGCGCGCAAGTCCTTATTTTGAATTCCGGGGTTTTGGCGTTCGTCCGGATTTTTCCGGACACTGGTACCTATGTCCGGCGCGGGAAATCGGCCCTCGAAAATGCTCTAAAAGATGCCGCTGCCGTTACGCTGCGCGCCCGGTGGTGATATGCGACGACACCGGTCCGATGCGTCTTTGGGATCGATTCGAGGCCTGACGCGCCGCTGCGCGCGCGTCTTGGGCGTGCGGGCCCGGGAGCGGTTTTGGGGCGAATTCCTGTAAGCGCTGGCGGCTTTGTTCGTTGCGTCTTTTGCTGCCGTTTTGGCTGTTCGGGACCATCCCGGCCGGGCGTGGGCGAGGGCGTTCGTTGAGCGAAACGGAGCGTTAAATTGTCCCGCTCCCGAGCCGCGGACCGCCGCATTTGGTGCCGCCTACGCGAGCGAACCTCGTTTTGAGCGTTTGCGGAGGGGTGGGCGTCAAAACCCAGACGGGAAATGGGTGCTAAAATTTTTTTCGATTTCGGCCAGAAAATTTCCGCCCCCGGAACGCCCCCGGAACGCGCCCCGGTACGCGCCGCGCGAGCGGGGTCTGGGGTTCGGAGTTCCGCCTTCAGGCGGGCATTTGATTTCTCTTGAGTCGCGCGATCGAGGCGCCTTCGATTTCCAATGACCGCGTCAACGCGGAACTCCGAACCCCAGAGCCGCGAGAGTTGGGCGGCGTGGGAACTCCCAAATCAGCACGCCCCGCCCGCGAGCGCGATGCGAGGAGCGGCCCCTTTTGCCCTCGGGTTACAATGCCCCGGCTTGCCAAAGACATCGCCATCCACGGGCAACGGCGGAAACTCCGCGGAAAGACGGCAGGGGGTCGCCGAGATCACCTTGCGGGTGGGATGCCAATGGCGGCTCGGCAAGGCGTGGGGACCTGAACCGAATCGGTACCAAGCCTTCGCCCGGTTCGAGGAGGACCACGATCGATCCCACACGTGGACCCTGCTGCTCCGGCTGAGCGATCCTTTGGACCGAGGGTCGCCGCGGTTGGCCGCCACGGTGCACTACCTCATGCCGGAGGCTCCGCAACACCTCATCCTGCCCGGGGCCAGGTTCATCCTCCATCCCGGCCACGAAAGTGACGCCTTCGCGGATGGCGTCGTCGTGGAGGCAGCGGTTCACTGAACGGATGACTAGTTGGTGCATGGGGAGAAGGGGCACATGGCGGCAATAGAGGGACATGCCCCCTGTTCATGTCCCCTTTTCATGTGTGAAGCCGGACGGCACTTTCGGCCTCATTCCGCCAAGCGATTCCCGGGAGACCCCATGCCCACATCCTCGATCCAAACCGAAGGCTCGTCCGTGCCGGTCGTCGTCTCGGGCACCGAGGCGATCATCGAGACGTTCTGGGACAGCCGAACCAAGCCTGCGTCGCGTTGGGTTCCGTCGGCCGGAGCGCGGATCGAGTCGGGCTGGGATTGCACGGTGGTCCACCTGCCCCCGGAATCCCCGGGACCGCCGGGGACGACGGTGGAGTTCCATCGGCCCTACGACATGGACATCTCCGGCTACACGCGGCTGCTCTTCCGCGTGCAGACCGGCGCGGGCGTGCGCACCAGTGTCCATGCCACGATCGACGGCGTGGCGCGGCCCGTGATCGCGGACGAGCCGGGCGGCCACACCGTCCGCGAATTGGCCGGCCCCATCACGGGCACGCGGCTGACTGAAGTGCGGCTCCGCTTCACCGTCGATCGGCCCGAGGCTCCGCAGGCGATGCTGAGGTGGCTCATGCTCGACCGCCCCGGGGTCGCGTGGAGGCCGCCGGCCGAGCCTTTCGCGGGGATGGTCGTCGAAGGACCTGTCGACCACTTCGAGCCGGGACTGGGCCTCCTCCACAACCCCGGCGACATGGCCCGCCTGCAGGCCCTCCATCGCGGCCCGCTCTATGCCGCGGCGGCCGAGGCCAACGAGAAGCTCGTCGCCGAGCAGGCGCGCATCGATCCCGCTTCGCTCGTGCGGCGATATGCGCTCTACGTCGGCGCCCGCGGCCGATACGACCGCACCAGCGACGCGTCGCACGATTTCAACCACGACGGCCTGATCCTGGCCATGATGGGGCTGACCCAGCG
>JAPLMQ010000308.1 GCA_026386955.1 Planctomycetota bacterium | reverse complement strand
TCGCGCCGGCGGGCTCGGCCGCGGCGGAGTCGGAATCCGTGTCGTGGTCGGTCCGCCTGCGCATCGGGCGCGTGGAGGACGTGCCGGCGATCCTCGAGCTCGAGGACGCCTGCTTCAACACGCTCGACGAGACCTTCAACCGCCGGCAGCTCCGCTACCTGCTCGGCTCCCCGCGGGCGACGGTCACCGTCGCCGAGAGCGAGGGGCGGATCGTCGGGTGGTCGGTCGGGCTGGTGCGGCAGCACCGCAAGAGCCGGTCGGGCAGGATCTACGCCGTGGCGGTCCACCCCGCGGTGCAGGGGCGCAGGCTCGGGCAGGCGCTGGTCGAGCACACGCTCGAGGCGCTCTCGGTCTTGGGCATCGACCGCGTCTTCCTGGAGATCCGGGCCGACAACGAGGCCGCGATCCGGCTCTACCGCCGGCTGGGCTTCGCGGAGCAGAAGCAACTGCCCAACCACTTCGGCCCCGGACGGCACGGCCGGAGCATGAAGCTGGGGCTGCTCGACGACCAGGACCCGGGCCTCTTCGCCGACGTGATGCGAGGCGAAAGCTTCGAGGTCTCGATGGTCGAGGCCGATGCGGCCCTGCAGGTCACCCGCGGCGCGGGCCCGCTGCGTTGAGGCTTGATTTTCGGATCAGAACCAAAGCCCAGGCACAGCCGTGCCTGGGTTTTCTCTGCGCCATGTCCATTCTTCCTCCGACGAACTTCGACCGCCGTTTCCTGTAAACTTCCCCCATGGCCAAGACCCCTCTGACGTATGCCGCCGCGGGCGTCGACCTCGCGGCCGCCGACCGCGTCGTCGAGCTCATCGAGCATGACGCCCGCCGCACCTACGGCCCGCGCGTCCTGGGCGCGCTGGGCGGCTTCGCCGGCTGCTTCCGCCTCGACTACAACGAGAAGCTCTTCAAGCGCAACTACAAGGACCCCGTCCTGGTCAGTTGCACCGACGGCGTGGGCACCAAGGTCAAGCTCGCCTCCCAGCTCCAGGTCTACGACACCGTTGGGCAGGACTTGGTGGCGATGAGCATCAACGACATGATCGTCCAGGGGGCCGAGCCGCTCTTCTTCCTCGACTACATCGCGGTCAACAAGAAGATCCCCGAGATGTGCGCCGCGATGGTCCGCGGCGTCGCCGACGGGTGCGTCCTCTCCGACTGCGCCCTGCTCGGCGGTGAGACGGCCGAGATGCCGGACGTCTACGCCCCGGGCGACTTCGACATGGCCGGCTTCGCCGTGGGCGTGGTCGAGCTGAGCCGGATGATCACGCCCGCGCGGGTTGAGCCGGGCGACGTGATCCTGGGCCTCGCCTCGAGCGGGATCCATTCCAACGGGTACAGCCTGGTCCGGGCCGTGGTGAAGGAGGCCAAGCTCGACCTGGGCAAGGTCTACCCCGAGCTCGACGCGGACGGCAAGGGGCGCACGCTCGGGCAGGTGCTGCTCACGCCCACGCGGATCTACGCGCGGTCGATCATCAGCGTCCTGCGGCATTACAAGGTCAAGCAGGTCATCAGCGCGATGGCCAACATCACCGGCAGCGGGATCCCCGGCAACGTCCCGCGCACGCTGGGCGACAAGTTCACCGCGCGGATCGAGCGCTCGTCGTGGGAGGTCCCGCCCGTCTTCAAGTTCCTGCAGAAGCACGGCGACATCGCCGAGAGCGAGATGCTCGACGTCTTCAACATGGGCGTGGGCTACGTGGTGGTGGTCAAGCCGGCCTTCGCGGAGTCGATCAAGGACCAGCTCACCCGCCTGGGCGAGGAGGTCTGGACGCTGGGCAAGATCGTCAAGGGCAACGGGACGGTGCAGTTCGTCTGAGTCCGCCTGTCGCGCCCAAGGCTTCCGCCCCGAGTAAAATGATTCGTCCGACCCCGACTCTGATCCAGAGCAGGAGCCCTTCCATGGTTGCGACGACGCCCAACCCGACAAAAGGCGGCTACACCCTCACCCCCGAGCAGATCGCCTCCTACGACCGCGACGGGTTCCTGATCGTCCGCGGGCTCTTCAACCCCGACGAGGTGAAGGAGATCCGCGGCCGCTACGAGCAGCTGGGGCGCGAGGGCAAGCCGATCCCCGGCCACTGGGAGCCCGACCTCTCGCCCGAGGGCTCGAAGGATCCGCTCAAGCGCTACCCGCGCGTGCTGATGACGCACCGCTTCGACCCCGTGGCGATGAAGTACTTCCTCGACCCGCGCAACCACGACATCGTCGCCGGCCTGCTCCGCGAGGAGCCCATCGGCACGCAGAGCATGGTCTACTTCAAGCCCCCCGGCGCGAAGGGACAGGCCCTCCACCAGGACAACTTCTACCTCCACGTGAAGCCCGGCTCGTGCATGGCCTCTTGGCTGGCGATCGACCCCTCGACGCCCGAGAACGGCGGGCTCTTCGTCGTCCCCGGCACGCACAAGCTCGACGTCGCCTGCCCCGAGCTGGCCGACGAGAACGTCAGCTTCACGACCCACCTCGTCCGCCCGCCCGCCGGCGCGAAGCCCATCCCCGCGACCCTCGCCCCGGGCGACACGCTCTTCTTCCACGGGAGCGTGATCCACGGGTCGGAGCCCAACCGCTCGAAGGACCAGTGGCGGCTCTCCTTCATCTGCCACTACATGCCTTGGAGCGCGCAGCAGATCTCGCAGTGGTTCTTCCCGCTGCTGACCTTTGACGGCAAAACCATCGAGCGCCACGCCCACGACGGCGGCGGCCCCTGCGGCACGGAGAAGTCGGCCTTCTTCGTCGAAGGTGTCCACTGACGCCATCCGTCGCGCGAGTCCGCTCGCGGTTCGATCCATCCGATTCACCACCTCCCACGGTTCACCCATTCCATGCTGAATCACAACCGCCCCGGCACGCTCCGCCGCGCCGTGCCGTTCGACGTCCAGGCCCACGACGGACTCTCCATCGAGACGGCCTTCCTGGAATTCGAGGACCGCTTCGGCCGGCCCGTCCGTCTCTACGCGGCCCGCTGCTTCCCGCCCGAGGGCGCGGCCTCGGGCAAGCTCCCGCTGGTCGTCCACCAGCCCGGCGGCGGGCAGACCGTCTTCCCCTCCGACCTCACGTTCCTCGCCCGCCACGGCTTCGCGGCCGCGTCGTTCGACTGGCAGGTCGGCGCGTTCGACCACGACCCCAAGCGCAAGAGCCTCTGGCCCGAGGGCGTCCGCAACCAGGGCGAGGGCATCGAGCGCGTCGAGCAGGCGATCCTGCCGCTGGCGATCCAGTCCTGCGGCGTGGTGATCGACTGGATGACGCAGCACCCCAAGGTCGACGCGGATCGCGTCGGCGTCGTGGGCATCAGTTGGGGCGGCTATCTCACCTGGGCGGTCAACGCCCACGAGACGCGGCTGAAGGCGGCCGTGCCGGTCTTCGGCTGCGGCGGGCTGTGGGAGTTCGGCCGGCCGCTGCACACGGCCTCCAAAGGGGCGGCCCTCGCGGCGTGGCGCAGCCAGTGGGACGCGCTGGCGCTGGCCTCGCGCCAGATCTCGCCGGTCTGCTGGATCTCCAGCACCAACGACTTCTTCGGCTACCACGCCTCCGCCAACGCGCTGCTGGACCAACTGGCCGTCCCGCATCGGCGCAGCTGCGACCCGAACAACAACCACCACGTCGGCCCGGGCGAGTCGGCCCTCGCCGTCGCGTGGCTGAAGCATTACCTCGCGGGCGGCCTGGCCGTCGCCAACGAGCCGGCGCTGCGCGACGACCTGGCGATCAACGCCCACGATACGAAGGACGATCCGATCGTCGAGCGGCAAGTCTGGTGGACGCCCGTGGCCGACGTGCCGGACGATTACCGTTGTTGGCTGCAGAGCCCGCTGCCGGATCGCTCGCTGGTCGAGCGGGCGTTCGGGCGCGTGCGGTATCGCTCGGGCATCACGCTCGACACGCCGCTGCGCTCGTTTGTCGCCGACCCCCGCTCGCTCGCGCGCAGCTCCGCCCCGGCCGAGCTGCCCGACACCTGGCCCCACGCGCTCGACGGCACGTGCAGCCATTGGGGCCTGCGCTCGACGCAGCTTCACCGCGTCGACGTGAACGTGGCCGCGGCGCCGGGCGACCCGACGCGGGCCCAATGGGAGGTTGCGCGGAAGGATGCCGGCCCGGTGGCGGTGAGCTTCCGCGGGGTGGCCGACCCGCGCTGGAACCGCGGACCGATCGCGGCGGTGGAGATCCACTTCGATTGGCAGGGCGCGACGGCGACGGCGTTGAACATCTCCGGCGAGTTCGTCCTGCCAGACGGGCGACGCGGGACTGGCACGCAGGCGGTCACGGCCGAGCCCGGCGCGGGCAAGGCCTGCGTGGCCGTCCGGCTCGAGGAGTTGAAGAACCGCCCGGCCGGCGCGACGTGGGCCGACCTCAAGAAGATCATCGTCACGGGCCAGATCACCGGGAACCGGTTTATCATGGGACCGATGGTGCGGAGGCGAGGGTGAGATTGCGGTTCTGCCCCTCTCCCTCCGGGAGAGGGTGGCGAGTATTCGAGCCGGGTGAGGGCGTGGGTAACCGGCGACGCTTGGTCTTGCAGAAAACCGAGGGCGACGATTGGGCGTCTCCTGTCGCCCACGCCCTCATCCGTCACGGCCGAGTATGGCCGTGCCACCTTCTCCCGGAGGGAGAAGGGCAATGCTCGTGGCGCGACTCGCCGCCTCCTTCCCTGAGTTTCTCCTTATGTCCACGACTCTCCCCGTCTTCGACCTCGCCTCGCCCGCCGGGCGCGACGCCTTCGCGCGCCAGCTCGACGACCTCCGCGCCTCGGCCTCGGCGTCGGGCGGCCCCGGCGCCGCCGTCGCGGCGATCCTCGACGACGTGCGCCAGCACGGCGACGAGGCCGTCGTCCGCTACATGCGCCAGTGGACCGACCCGGGCTTCACCGCCGACCGCATCGTCGTCCGCCCCGAGGAACTGACAGCCGCACTCGCCAAGCTCGACGCGCCGATGCGACGTGTGCTCGAGACCTCGATCGAGAACGTGCGGACCTACCAGCGCCACCTGCGTCCCGCCGATCCGCCGCCGATCACGGTGGGCGGGGCCGAGCTGGGCCTGCGCTTCACGCCCGTCGCCAGCGTCGGGCTCGCCGTCCCGGGCGGGCGGGCGGCCTATCCCTCGACGGTCATCATGCTGGCTGCCCCGGCCCAGGCGGCGGGCGTGGGAGCCGACGCCATCAGCGTCGTCACGCCGCCTCCCACGCGCCGCGGCGACGAGCCGGTGGCCGACGTCGCGTCGCTGGTCCTCGCGACCTGCGCGCTGCTGGGCGTCACGCGCGTCTACCGCATCGGCGGGGCCCAGGCCATCGCCGCGCTGGCCTACGGCACCAAGAGCGTCAAGCCCGTCGACATGATCGTCGGCCCCGGCAACGTCTACACCCAGCTCGCCAAGCAGCAGGTCGCGGGGCGCGTCGGCATCGACGGCTTCTACGGCCCCAGCGAGATCGTCACCATCGCCGACGCGACGGCCGACCCGGCCCGCGTCGCGTCCGACCTGATCGCGCAGGCGGAGCACGACCCCGGTCGGTGCTACCTCGTCGCCTGGTCGGCGGCGGTGATCGAGAAGATCGTCGCCCAGATCGCCACACAGCTCGGGGAGCGAAAGCGCCGCCCCGCGATCGAGAAGGCCTTGCTCGAAGGCTCGGCGGCCCTGCTGGTCGCCGACGAGGCCCAGGCGGCGAGCGTCGCCGACGCGATCGCGGCCGAGCACGTCAACCTCGCCGTCGCCGACCCCCAGTTGTGGCTGGGTCGCCTGCGGAACGGCGGCGAGTTCTTCCTGGGCGACGCGACGCCGGTGGCCGCGGGCGACTACGTCGCCGGGCCGAGCCACTGCCTGCCGACGGGCACCACGGCCCGCTTCGCCAGCGGGATCAGCGTCTACACCTTCCTCAAGCGCAGCGGGACGGTCTGGTACCGCAACGGGATGGACCGCGCGACGATCGACGCGATCGCGACCTTCGCGACCGCCGAGGGGCTCGACGGCCACGCGGCCTCGGCGCGGACGCGCGAGAAGCGGTGATCGACCTGCGACCAGCCCGCCGCGCCGCCGCGACGTGGGCGTTGCGACACTATTGGTTCGTCAAAGAGCCGTCGTCGTGGCCGTGAGGAGCCCGCGGGCGAAGGCCGCCAGCTCCGCCATGGAGCCCACGACATGGACGTTGGGCCTGCGATGCTGGGCGGGGTCGCCCACGCCGCGCCCACCGATGACCAGCGGCGTGGCGTGCGGGGTGAGTCGGGCGGCGAGGCGCCGCAACTCCGCGCGGGCGCGGGCTGCGTGCTCATCCCGGGCGATGCTCAGGCTGACCCAGACGAGGCGTGGCCGGCATTCCTCCGCCGCGCGGATGAGCGAGTCGATGGGCGTGAGGGGCCCGAGGTTCATGTCGTTGAAGCCCGCCTCGCCCAGCACCGCCGCCGCCATCATCGAGGGGAGCAAATAGGGGTCGTCCTCGAGCGCGCCGCCCAGCGCCACGGGCGCGGAGGCGGCCCGGGGGGGGGTCAGCAGGCGGATCTGGTTCACGGCTGAGATGCAGATGTCGGTGGCGCGGTGCTCGAGGAAGATGCCCTTGTCGTCGTGGCGCCAGAGTTCGCCGAGGCGCGTCATCGCGCGGGCGATCGGTCCGTCGAAGATCGCCGGAAGCGCGTCGCCGGCGAGGTATCGGGCGATGAGCAGGCCGCGGGCGCGGGACGAATCGCCGGCGACCAGCGCGTTGTAAAGGCCATCGTCGATCGACCCGTCGGACTTCGCCGCCCACGGCGCACCATCGACCTCGGGCAGCCCCAGCAGGTCGGCCCGCAGCACCGGGGAGCGGTTCTCGCGCACGAATCTGATGGCCTCGGTCAGCGCGATCCGGCGATGCCCGCCCGCGGTGCGGGTGGCCTTGATCAGCCCTTCGTCGGCCCATCGTTTGAGCGAGGACTGGCTCACGCCGATCGCCATGGCCAAGTCTTTGGGGGTCAGGGACGATTTCAATGCGGTGGGTTCCGGAGGCGGGATGCTCGAGCCCGTGGAGATTCACGGCAGGTCGAACTGAACGATTTTAAGGGATCGTGCTGGAAAATCAACTCGGACGCCGGGTGCGAATCCACACGGATTTCCTAAGAATATCGGGCGAATTGAAACGGGACTTACGTAGAAGTCTTCTTGACCCGTCCATTGGCGAGGGGTATGATTTGGACGATTTGAACGATTTTGTCGCCCCTGTTCTCAGGAGCGTGAGCCATGGCCAAGCCGACCATTATTGACGCGATGCCGCGCCTGTCGCCATTTGAGGTCGTGGGTGAGACGACGCCTGCCGCCGTGGCCGCGGGCGCGACGAGCCTCAGTCCGCGCGACCGCGCCGAGCTTGATCGCCTTCTCGCCAAGCCGGTGGACTTCATGCCCGGCCCGGGCTTCGACGCGCCAGGCGCGGAGGCGAGGCTGTTCGACGACGCGGGGCCGCCCATCCCGCGCCCTGACGTGGGTTGGTACCAGCCCTCGATGCCGCGCGAGGAGAGCAAGCCGGGCGCGAAGCCCAAGGTGTTTCCGCGCCTCACCGCCGCGCAGGAGCGCGTGCTCTTCCATCGGTACAACTATTGCCGCAGCCGCGTCGCACGGGCGCAGCACAGGATATTGGGGTCGGACGTCGCCTCGGGCGCCGCGGTGCGCGAGATGCTCGGGTGGCACCGCCGGGCCCAGGACCACCGCGCGTGGATCGCGCAGCTCAACGTCGCGTTGGTGCCGGCGATGGCACGCCGGTGCGGGATCAACGATTCGGTCCTGCCCGAGTTCATCAGCGAGGGGCACTTGGTGCTGCTCGCCTCGATCGACAAGTTCGACGCGGAGCGCGGGTTCAAGTTCTCCTCGTACGCCTGCCGGTCGATCCTCAAGGCGTTCGGGCGGCAGGCGATGAAGCTCGCGCGGGACCACGCGATGTTCCCCGCGGCGTACGACCCTGCCGCGGACCGGTCGAACCATCAGGAGTTCCGCCGCGCTGAGCAGCGCGACGACTCGGCCGACGAGCTCCGCCGGATCGTGATCGACAACCGGGCGGCGCTTTCGGAGATGGAGCTGACGATCATCACCCGGCGCTACCCCATGGCGGCCGTCCGCGGCGCGGAACTCCGGAACACCCCGGCCGACGCATCGCCCGCAGCGGGGAAGGGCCCGACGCTCGCCGACGTCGGCAAGGCCGTGGGGCTCACCAAGGAGCGCGTGCGCCAGCTCGAGGTCCGGGCCCTCAAGAAGCTCCGCAAGACGCTCGACGAGGAATGGCTCTCGTGAAGGGCGACGCAGCGCGGCGCGGAGAGCGGCCGCGGCTGCGCCCCGGCTTGGGAGTCGATATCCTCATCGCCTCCCACCCCTCGCCCGCGAGAGCCCATGAACAACGCATCGAACAGTCCAATCGACCCCCGCGCGGTCGCCCGGCGGAACGCCGTGGTCTACCGCTGCCTCACGCCCGACCCTGCGCAGTCGCTCTGCTTCGGCAACGGCCCGGTGGGCGGCAGCCTCCACACGCCCGACGATTCGCTGCTGATCCTCATCTCCCGCGCCGACCTTTGGAACGAGAACGCGGCCATGGGCGCGATCGCCGCCGTGCGCGTGCGCGGGCGGGCGGGCCTCTTCACCAAGGCGGTGCGCGTGGAGCAGGTCTGCGATCTGCACGACGCCTGCATACGCGTCTACCTCCACCCTGACCTCGGCCCTGACGCAGCCCCTGCCTCGCGGCAGTTCGTCTGCTTCGAGCTCACCTGCGTGCGTGGGCAGGACTTGCTCGTGCTCGACGTCACCGACATGACCCCCAACCCGGGCGAGATCGACGTGACGATCGAGAACTGGCACGCGGGCGACGCGACGGGGGCGATCGACGTGCCGGGCTGGGCGGGCGTCGAGACGCTACACGTGAACCGCGCGAGCGCCTTCGCCCAGGCCAACGTCGACGCGAAGGTCGACGCCGCCGCGGCCGGGCTTTCCGATCCGCTGCTGGGGCGCGCCTGGGGGCTCTGCGTCGCGACCAAGGACCCGCACGCCACGACCGCCGACGGCAGGACGCTGCGCCTCCCGCCCGCGGCCGAGCGCCGGGTGCTGATCGCCGCCGTCGCCCGCCCGCCCCGCGCGGACAGGGAGATCGAGCGGGCGGTCGCGGACGTGCGCGACGCGGGGCGGGCGCTGGCGATGAAGGCCGCGAGCACCGCCGGCGCGATGCTGGCCGAACATCGCCGGTGGTGGGGGGCCTTCTGGGAGCGCAGCGCCCTCGACCTGCGCAGCGGCTCGGGCGACGCCGAGTACGAGGAGCGCCTCTGGTACGTGAACCACTACCTGCTCGCCTGCTCGATGGGCGGCGCCTACCCGCCCCGGTTCAACGGCGGGACGTTCCTGATGGACAAGGACACGCGCGGGTGGGACCACGGCTACTGGTTCCAGAACATGCGCGAGCTCTATTGGCCCCTCCCGGCAGCAGGGCACGCCCAGCCCATGCTCGACTTCTTCAAGTTCCACTTCGACATGCTCCCCTTCATCCGCCTGCAGTCGAAGGCCCTCTTCGAGATCGACGCCCCCAGCTTCCGCGAGACCTACCACTTTTGGGGCCCGGGCGACGCCAAGCGGGCCAACTTCTGCAACAACCTCGAGCTCTGCCTGCTCATGGAGTGGTACGTGCTCGCCACGGGCGACGAGGCTTTCCTGCGCGACAAGCTCTACCCGCTGCTCGCGGAGATCATGGGCTTTTTCCTCGCCTACGCGACGAAGGGCGAGGACGGGCGCTGGCACCTCGCGCCGGCCGACGCCATCGAGGTTTGGCCGAACGTGAAGGACACGATGCCCGACTTGGCGGGCCTGCACTACCTGCTCCCCAAGCTGGTCGAGTGGGGCGGGCGCTTCGGGGCCGACGCGGCGACGCTCGAGCGCTGGAAATCATTCCACGCCGAGCTCGCGCCGATCCCCATCGGGCGCTGGACCATCACCCGCGAGTTTTGGCAGGGCATCCACGCCAACGAATTCCATGTCGAGACCCGGCACGACCCCGACGGGCTCTTCCTTCCCGCGGCCGACAAGATCGAGCCCAAGGCCAAGCGGCAGAACATGGAGAACGCGGAGCTCTACGTCGTCTATCCGTGGGGCCTCGTCGACCTTGATTCGCCGCCCGCGGAGCTGCGTCGCGCGGAGAACACCTGGACGCACCGGACCTGGAGGCTGGTGAACAACGGCTGGGCCCAGGACGTTCCGCAGCTCGCCCGCCTGGGCATGGCCGAGGAGGCGCGGACGACCTCGATCGAGCACGCGCTCTACAACCAGCGCTTCCCCAGCGGGGCCTTCATCTCGCCCGCGGGGGCCCACTTCCACGGGCTGCTCACCGCCCACCCGTACCTCGACTCCGCGGGCGTCCACCTCACGGGGCTGCAGGAGATGCTCCTGCAAAGCCACGGCGGCGTGCTGCGCATCGTGCCCTCGACCTCCGCCCAATGGAGCGGACGCTTCAAGCTCCACGCGCTGGGCGGGCTGGTGGTCGTTGCGTCGTTCACGCATGGCAGGCCCGCCGCCGCCCAAATCGAGGCGACGCGGACCACGACGCTGCGCCTGCGCAACCACGACGCGGCGACGATGCTCGTCGAATGCGGGGGGAAGACCTCGGCCATCCCGCGCGGCGACATGTTCGTGCAGGCGATGGAGGCGGGGCAGGTCGCGGGCGTGCGCTGGGAGGGGGCGAAGGCGCCCCCGGAGCCCTCGGAGCCCCCGAAAGAGACGGGGCCGAGGCCGAACGTGATGTACCCCGCCTACAAGCTGGCCCCGCCGCACGCCTGCCACCCGACGGGGCACTGGCACGACGAGCGCAAGGGGCACGGGCAAGTCGGGCTCGCGGAGGACGGGCTGTTCCCCGCGACGCGGAAGAGGTGAGGGCTACATCTGGGTGCCACATGACCCCTCTGAACAACTGAGGGCCGAGGGTTGTTCATGAGGATTCACATGCCACGAGTACGATGGCATGTGGCACCCGGAAATCCCGCATTTCAGGCGTGATGGAACTCAGCTCCGCGCCGAGACGAAGCCCATCGCCAAGTCGGGGCGGATGTGCTCCGCCATGAACCGTCCGGGGATCAGCGCGGTCATCGCGCCATCGCGGTTGATGACGGCCGCGTGGCCGGGCTGGAAGTACTTCATCGACTCGATCCAGCCTTGCTGGTTGCAGCAGGCCATGCCGATGTTGAGCTTGATGCATTGCTCGACCGCGCGCCCCAGGAAGCAGACGCTCTCCGCCGCGGCGACGAAGGCCTTGCGCCGCTCGGGGTTGGCCATCTCGCGTTGGTAGAAGGCCTTGTCGGTGCTCCCGCAGCCGGCGGTGGGGGCGAGGATGCAGTCGACGCCCTGGGCGGCGAGTTCCTCCTCGATGTTGGGGATCCCGCCGTCGGCGCAGATGAGGATCGCCAGCTTGAAGCCCTTGATCTCGAAGATCTCCCGCTTGCGGTCGCCCGCGAGGACCTTCACGGGGCCGGTCTCGTAGCCGACCATGTTGTGCTTGCGCTGCAGGAGGCGCTTGCCGTCGGGGTAGAAGACGAAGGCGGAGTTGCCGACGCGGTCGCCCCGGCGTTCATAGAAGCCGTTCAGGATGGGGACGTTGTGCCTCTTCGCCATGGCGTCGACGAGCTTGAACCGCGGATCGTCGAGGTCCATCGCGGCGTTGAATGCGACCTTGTTCAGGTCGTACCCCGTGATCCCGCATTCGGAGAAGAGCACGAGGTCGGCGCCCTGGGCCGCGCCCTGCGCGACCATCGGCTCCATCCGCCGGATGTTCTCGTCGATGTCGCCCGGCACCGCCATCGGGTGGGCCAGCGCGATGTTCAGGCGTTCCGAAGCCTTCTTGGACTCAGCCATGTTGCAGGACTCCCTGGCTGAGCTCGTCGAGCTTGATCAGCCGGCCTTGTTGCGCGGAGAGCTCGGCGGCGAAGACGGGCATCACCGCCTGGATGCCGTCCTCGAGCGACGGGCGGGCCACGCCGCGCCCTTGGCAGGCGTTGAACCAGTTGGTGAGGTTCGCGTGGCCGTGGCCCGGGTCGTTCTCGGGGATGGCGACGGGCACGCGATCCTCCTTCGGGCCGTTCTTGCGTTCCTGGAAGAGGGCGGTGCGCTCGTGCGTGTTGAGGTAGAGGTTGCCCTTGGTGCCGAAGATCCGCAGCTCGTGGACGTAGGCGGTGATGTGGTAGCAGTTGAGCGTGCCGACCAGGCCCGACTCGTGGCGGAGCAAAACGTTGGCGACGTCGGCGGTCTCGGTGTTGGGGTTGGCGTCGTAGCGCATCAGCGCCTGCACCGCGGCGACGGGGCCGAAGAGGTGCGTCAGGCCGTTGAGGGCGTGCACGCCGCATTGGAAGAGCATGCCGCCGGGGTTGCGGTCCTTGAGGCCGCGCCAGTCGCCCTTCTTGATCTCGAGGCCGCCCGAGTGGGAGGTGTTCTCCTCGTAGGCGGCAATGGTGCCGAGCTTCCCGGAGGAGATCGAGTCGCGGATGAGCTTGTAGAGGCCGTCGGTCTGGCAGTCGTTGTGGCCCAGGCCGACGACGCGCTTGGTCGCGGCCCGGACGCTCAAAAGCTGTGTGACCTCGGCCTCGGAGCAACAGAGCGGCTTCTCGACGAAGACGTGCAACCCGGCCTTCATCGCGCGGATGGAGAGGTCGGCGTGGCTGTCCGCGCCGGTGGAGATCACGAGCCCCTCGAGCCCGGGCGTGGCGAGGAGTTCTTCGACGGTGTTGCAGGCCTTGGCCGACTCCTGCTCCGCGGCCGCCTTGAGGGCGACGGGGTTGCGGTCATGCACCGCGGCGATCTTGAAGTGTCCCGCGGCGCGGATCTGGCTCCGGCGATACCCGCCGAAGTTGGCGACGCCGATCATGCCGATGGTCATGGGGGTGGTCATGGGTATGCGTCTCAAGGAGGATGGCCTGAGGTCGAGGCAGGTAGCGGCGGTGTGGGAGCGGGGCATTTCTCGCGGTGGTTGATACCCGCAGGCGGGTGGGCCGGAATTGGGCTGGAATTGTAGCAATGGATGCGAGGGAGTGGCGCGGCGGCGCTCGGGTTCGCCGGCGATTTTGAGAGGCCGGACGCCGGCCCGGGCGCAAGCATGTTCCACGTGGAACATCGTTGTTCGCCGTCAAACCGGTTTGTGCCAAACCGGTTTGGCGCGCCGGGGGAACGTCTTTTTTGGGGAGATGGGCAAGGACTCAAGGGGCCTTGGCGCCGGGGATCAGGCTCGCGCGGGCTTTGGCCCCGAGGCACCGGGAAAGGCCTCGAAATTCGCTCAAAAACGCCGGTTCTCCGGCCGCCAAACATGTTCCACGTGGAACATGTTTGCGCCAGGGTCCGTTTGGCGGTTCGCCCGACGCGAAAAAGCCGATCCTGGGCGCTGAAAATGTGCCGCCGCGCGGTCGCCTCACCGCCGCCTCCGTGCCGCTCCCCGTGCCGCCTCGGTGCCGCCTCTTCACCGCTGGCTTGCACCTTCGCTCGATTCGATTCCGACGCCATCGGAATCCATTCACCGCCTGTGGCCACGACCTGTGCCCCCGATCGACGTCGGGCATGTGCAGGCGAGGCAGTGGCCTTGTGGGTTGCCCATAAAGTGCGCGGTGAAGATGGGTGACCTGGGGCACGCTGAGCCAGGTTGCCGCGGGATTGGCCGCGAGAGCCCGCCTCAACTCGACTTGTCCGGGGCAGGTTCCGCAAAATCCATCCAACCGGGGGATAAGTCCGCCCTTGGCGTGGTATTTGCGTTAGAATCCGGTCAGTGGCTCCTGTTGTTATTCTTTTTTTGGAGTTTCCCCCATGTTTTCAGTTCGTCGTCGCTGTCCCGTTTCCCGGGTCAGGGGTTTTACCCTGATCGAACTTCTCGTCGTGATCTCGATCATCGCCCTGCTCATCGGCTTGCTGCTGCCCGCGTTGGGCAAGGCTCGCTTGGCCGCCCAAGTCACGCTGACCAAGGCTGACTACGCGGGCGTCGCGAAGATGATCAACGTCTACTGCGCCGACTACAACAGCTACGGCCCGCCGCCCTCGCTGCGCATGACCGACGGCGGCGTGGCTTGGCTGCGTCAGCCGGGCGTCGAGCAGGACGGCACCACCGCGGTCGCCGCGGGCTACTCCTACGGCAAATACGGCTGCACCGGGCAGACCTGGTTCACCAACGACTGGCGCGGCTGCGCGGCCGGCACCACTGGCGGCGACACCTCCTACGCCGGCCACGGCAAGCTCATCTCCCTGGGCTACATGACCGAAGCCGAAGCCATGAAGTTCCACAGCGCCCCCATGCGGGGGAACACGTTGAACGACACCACCGGCGGCGCACGCCGGCACTACTGGCACACCGCGCAGAACGCACACCTGAAGGCCAAGGGCTCGACCTTCACCATTTGCCCCGCTCCCATCGTCGAGGCCAGCGGCTGGGGCAACGGCTCCCCCAACGCCGTGGGCTCCGTCGGCACCACGACCCAGACCGGTTCGCTCTTCATCCAAGGGCAGATGGCCTATCGCGGCGGCTACTGGGTCACCTACACCGGCGTGACCGGCGCCGCCAACTCGCTGCGCAACGCCAACACCGCCTCGCTCGCGAGCTTCAAGAACGCCCGCGTCGACGCCGACGGCTTCAACGGCCGCGTGCTGCTGATGGAAGGCGCGTTCGAGAACGTCTTCAACCGCAACGGCGGCCAGATCACCTACGCCCTGGGCGACGCCTCGGTGGGCATCACCACCGACGCCGCCAACTTCTCCTACAAGAACACCACCACCGGCGAGACGATCATGTCGGGCTCGGGCGCCGGCGGCAACTGCATCGCGGCCAACTACGCGGGCTACACCCAGGACATGGTCACCGACAGCGGCAGCGGGTACGTCCAGGACAGCTCGCAGGGCCCCGAGGGCGGCCGCTGCGCCCTGTGGTTCTGGATGGTCGAGAAGAAGCTCGGCATCGTCCAGTGATCGTCGGTCCCTCGCGCTGAGTCTGCAGGAAAGCGATCCCACGCGGCACCATCCCGGCAGACCCGGGATGGTGCCGTTTTTCGTGGGATGATCCCCCATCTCCCGCCGTCATTGAGCCTACGGCGTGGCCGTGCGTCGGCGCGCCGTCCGGTGTAGGGTCCGTTCCATGCCTACGCCCGAAAGTGATGCAGCCGAACCCTCGGCCGGCCTGCCCGTGGACCGTGGCGCCCCGCTGCGCCCGGGCCGACATCGCTTCCGCGCATCGCTGGCCGGGGCGGCGCTGGTCCTGCTGACGCTGCTGGTCTACCTCCCTTCCCTGGGCAACGGCTACATCTGGGACGATGACGACTACGTCATCAAGAACGCCAACCTGCGCTCAGCCGAGGGTCTTTGGCGGATCTGGTTCGTCCCGGGCGCGACCCGGCAGTATTACCCGCTGGTCCACTCGACCTTCTGGCTCGAATACCAGGCGTGGCAGCTCCGCCCGCTGGGCTATCACCTCGACAATGTGCTGCTGCACGCCTTGGCCGCGGTGGCGACCTGGCGCGTGCTGCGCCGATTGGGCTTGGGGAAGGGGGCGTCGTGGGCGGCGGCGGCCGCGTTCGCGGTGCATCCCGTGCATGTCGAGTCGGTGGCGTGGATCACCGAGCGCAAGAACGTGCTGATGGGATCGCTGGGCATGTTCGCGCTGCTGGCCTACCTGCGCTTCGAGCCCGCGTTGGGGGCCGAGTTGGACGTCGACTCGGGGCAAGGCGAGGCGAGGCCGCGGCGCTGGGGCTTCCATGGGCTCGCGCTGGCGCTCTTTGGCCTCGCGCTGTTGAGCAAGTCGATCGTCGCGACCTTGCCGGTGTTGATCGCCGTGCTGATTTGGTGGAAGCGTGGCCGGCTCGATTTCCGCACGCTCCTCCCGCTGGCCCCGATGGTGTTGCTCGCGCTTCCGATGGGTTTGATGACGATCCACATGGAGCGCCACAGCGTCGGTGCCCGGGGCGAGGCGTTCCATCTCTCCCTCGTCGAGCGGTTGCTCGTCGCGGGACGGGCGACCTGGTTCTACGCCTGGAAGCTGCTGGCTCCGCTCGAGCTCGCCTTCATCTACCCGCGCTGGACGATCGATCCCGCGGCGGCATGGCAGTGGCTCTTCCCGCTCGCCGCGGCGGCGACGCTGGCCACGTTGTGGGCCCTTCGCGCCCGCTGGGGGCGTGGGGCATTCGCCGCCTGCGCGGTCTTCGCGTTGGCGCTTTCACCGGCACTGGGGTTCGTGAGCGTCTACCCCATGCTCTATTCCTTCGTCGCCGACCACTTTCAGTACGTGGCCAGCATCGCGTTGATCGCCGCGGCGACGGCGGGCGTGGCCCAGTGGATCGGGGCCGTGGCTGGCGCTCATGCGGCCCGCGTCGGCGCCGCGGCCGCGGTGCTTTGGCTCGGGGCGCTGGCGGCGCGGACGATGATGCAGACGCCCCACTACCGCGACGCGATGGCGCTCTGGCGGGCGACGCTGCGCGTCAACCCCGACTCCTTCATGGTCCACAACAACATCGGGCACCTGCTCATGCAGCGGGAGGACAAGCTCGAGGAGGCGATGTGGCATTTCCGCGCGGCGGTCCGCGCCAATCCCCAGTTCCCGCCCGCGCAGATGAACATGGGTGTCGCCGCGATGCGGATGAATGATCCGATCGCCGCCGAGGCCGCGTTCAACGAGGCGATCCGCCTATGGCCTGAGTATGCGGCCGCCTACGCCAACCTCGGAAGCCTGCGGCTGAGGCAACTCCGCCCGCGAGACGCCGCGCCGCTGTTGGAGAAGGCGCTGGCGATGGGCGAGGTCGAGGCCCACGGCCCCTTGGGCGCTTCCTATGCGCTGCTGGGGCAATTGCCCCAGGCCGAGGGGCATTTGCGGAAAGCGGTCGATCGATCAAGCCCCAACCCGCGATACATGCTGGCTTTAGGTCACGTGTTGTTGGAGCAGGGCGGGAAGGATCGGGAGGCGGCGACCTGTCTGGGCAAGGCGATTCAACGCCTGCCCGACGCCGCAGAGGGGTATTTTGATTTGGGGGTGGCCCTCGATCGGCTGGGTGAAGGGGAGTTGGCGTCCGGGGCCTTTGCGGAGGCGCGTCGGCTTCGCCCCGACTTGATCCTGCCCAAGGCTGGAGGGGCGGGGGGACCGAAAGGGGCGACGCAGCCAGAAAGTTTTTTGGGGGAGGATTTGAGGCGGGATTTGAGGAAGGAATAGCCCCCGCAGGGGCGTTTTTAGGGCGAGGTGGAGACTGGCATCGATTTTGTGCTATGATTGGCAACCCCTCGCACGGGCTCGTGTTCTGCTCAGATTTAGGGCAGGGCGCGGGTTAGTAGTTCTTGCGAGACGACGGAAGAGCATGAGGCCGGCTCTCCGTTGGGTACCCCCACACGCCTCGCATGGATGAAATTGGAGTTTATTTCATCGCAAGATACGTTTTAGCAATCATTTATAAAAACTGAAAATCGCCATCTCCGTGCGGCTCCCGCGCCGGGGCGACGAAAACGCGGCCTACAACGCATTTTCCGATTAGTTATTGCTGCGCGCATTTGACATTGCCGGGAATGGCGTGTAATTGTTAGTACATCGTAGCGTTCCCATTTCTGCGGCGTGGGTTTGCGGTATTTGGTTTTTCTTGCGGCCGCACATTTCTTTGGGAGGTCCATCTCATGTCGTCGCCCAATCGTTATCGTGTCCAAAAAGGTGCCCAAGGGTTCACCCTCATCGAGCGTTTGGTGGTGATTTCGATCATCGCCCTGCTCATTGGCCTGTTGCTGCCGGCGCTGGCCAAGGCCCGCCTCGTGGCGATGAACATCCAAGCGAGTGCGGAGCTGACCGGTCTGACGAAGATGGCCAACATCTACGCCGCCGACCAGAACAGCTACTGCCCGACCTCCAGCCCGAATCGCCAAATCATCGGCGGCGTTTTCCAGGTACGCCAACCCGGCGTCGACGGCGCCTCCACCCCCATCGCCGCGGGCGTGGCTTGGGGCAAGTCCGGCTGCCCCGGCGTCAACTGGTTCAGCAACGACTGGGAAGGCGCTCTGCCGGGCGACATCGGCGGGTACAAGTCGTACACCGGCTTGGGAACCCTGATCCCCGGCGAGTATATGAACGAAGGCGACGCGATCAAGTTCTACCCTCCGGGGCTGCGTGGTGAGACCATCAACGACACGAACGGCGGCGCTCGCCGTCACTGGTACCACTTCATCAACAACGACCACTTGAAGGCCAAGGGCTCGACCATTTCCGTCGTCCCCGCGGGCATCACTGAGGCCAGCGGTTGGAGCAACGGCAACCCGAACGCGGCGGGCTCGACTGCGGGCACCACGATGACCGGTTCGCTGTTCATCAACTGCGGCGTGGTGTACCGCAATGGTGGTTGGCCGACCTTCCTTGGCGTGACGGGTGCGACCAACACCCAAGACGTCGCGTACGCCGCCGCCAACACGCTGAAGCGCATCCAGCTCGGCAACAACCGGACGGACGCCGATCAGTTCAACGCCCGCTCGATGGCCTACCAGGCGGCGTTCGAGAACGCGTTCAATCGCTTCGGTTACCAGCTCCAGTACGCCCGCGGCGACACCTCTGTCGGCGCCTGCACTGACCCGCTCCTCGGCGAGACCGGCAAGATCAACAAGGGCAGCGTGGGTGGTGGCACGACGAACCAGTACCAGACTCCGTCCAGCGCCGTCCTTTACAATAACAACGGTGTGCTCGCCTATTCGGGCTCCGCGAGCCTCGAAGGTGGCCGCACCGCTTGGTGGGCATGGCTGATCGACAAGAGCCTTGGCTTCACCGACTGATCCCGGCTGACATCTCCCTCCCAACCCGTTTGATCTCATGATGGGTGCCACTTCTGAACGGAGTGGCACCCATCTCTCTTAACACCTCGTGAGATGCAGCATGTCTATCCAGGAAATGTGGAAAGAGAACAAGGCGTTCCGCGTGGGGGTCACCTGCGGCCTGGTCGTGGTCGCCGCGGTCGTCCTGCTGATCCAAACCGGAGTGATTCCCCCTAGTACGGTCGTCGGGAAATTCTGGTACTACGACTTGGCGACCGAGAAGCTCTTTGCCGCCGATGACCAGATCCCGCCGATCCGGGTTCCCACGGGTCCGAAGGATGGCCCCCCGACGGGCGTCCGCGCCTATGTCTTCGCGTGCGGCGAGTGCTCCGACGCCTCCAAGCGGGTCATCGGCTACCTCGAGACGTTCGACCCTGAAGTCCACGATGAGATTGTCCAAGGCACGCCCACTTACGCCGCAGCCACGGGCAGCGATGTCATCCCGGGCATGCAGAAGAACCTCATCAAGCGTCCGACGGACAAGGAATGGATCGGCGGCTCGACGCCGGAAGGCATTGACCTCAAGCTGGCCGCGACGCCCACGTGCGCCGACGGAAACGCCCCCAAGACGTGCGACGGCCCGTGATTGATCGACGCTCGGGAATCCGCGACGGCGGCGATTGAGGCCTTTTGGGCATCAAGCTCCGTCCGGATGCCCGCGGTCGGTCCGGCAGCAAACCATCGCCCCCAAGGGGCGAAGCGACGACGCCGATGGCGTCTCGCTTCGTCTCTTGGGGGCTTTTCATTTCAGGGTGCGGCCGGTTCGATCGCGGCCGGCGCGGGTGTGGTTGTTCGACTTTGGTTTCGCAAGGGCACCTTGGCCACCGGATGAGGCGGGCCTTCAGCCCGTCGACAAGCTTGGAAGATTGGCCGACGTCGTCTTCAGCCTCAACGGGGCGAAAGGTGATGGCCCGGGGCATCGCCCTCGTTGCACCACACATCTCGTCGAATGCCCTTCGCTCCCTCTTCCGCACCGGAGGTGCGGCCGAATGTAGCCACCGGTGGAGTGTCGTCCCCGTTCCCCCGGGAACGTCCCGGGGAACGCGGCCGACGCGGAACCCGTGGAATGCGGCGTCGAATTCTCTCTTCTGCCCCGGCAGGGGCAGCGGAACCGTGCCTCGCGGCAACGTGAGGCCTGCACGGACAACGATCGCGTTCCCGCGCAACGCGGCCTTTCCGTTGCCCCTGCCGGGGCAAAAGACGTTTGGACGCACCAGTTCCACGGGTTGCGAAACGCTCGCTCGGCGCTCGCGTCGCTTCACCCGTGGCTACATTCTGCCGCCCCTCCGGGGCGGCAAAGTCGGCCATCGTTGGTCTTGGCTTGCCGTGCTCATCGTCGGACTTGTGTAGTGCAACGAGGGCAAAACCCCGCGTGCACGGCGTCAAATCAATTTGAAGGGCTGATGGCCCGCCTTATCGTGCGTCCGAAATCCGGATAAGTCGGGCCTTCAGCCCTCAAATCCAGAGAGGCGACCATGGTCCTAGGGCTTCGCCCCAGGCTGGGATAAAACGGGCCTTTGGCCCTTCAGAAGCGCACATCGCACGGCGAATGACGCGACGCCATGGACGCAAGAAGCGACGTTGGCCCCTCGCCGCTCAGCGGCCAATCAGCGGCCGCTCAGCGATCAATCAGCAGCATGTCCGCGACGTCGAGCGGGAGCGTGACGGTCATGGCGCCGTCCTTGAACTCCGGCTTGAGTTCGCCCTGCTTGACGCTCTGCACCTTCTTCGCGGCGGCGAGCCCTTCGACCGTCACGCTCAGGGCCTTGATCGGCCCGGCCGAGTAGTTCACCAGCGGCACCGCCATGCGGGCCTGCGGCGTGGTCGTCTCGATGACCGAGCTCTCGACGAGCTCGACGCTGCAGCGCACGGGAGGCGTGACCTCCGCGGGGAGTTGGTCGGCGACGATCGCGTTGCGCAGCGTCGCGTCCATCTCGGTGGGGATGAAGTGCGTGAAGGCGTTGTCGCTCGACCCGCGGTCGGCGGGGCGCATCGGCAGGCCCGACTTGAGGTAGGCCTGCCCGGGCAGGAAGCCCAGGAGCAGGGCGCGGCCCTTGCCGTGCGCCTTCTCGACGCCGGCGGGCGAGCCGTCGCCGAAGGTCGCGACGACCTTGCCGTCGGCGGGCTTGAGGCTCTGCTTCCAGACGATCACGCCCAGGTCCTTGACCTGCTGCTTGCCCGTGTCCCATGCGACGCGGTCGAAGGGCTTGTAGATCGGCAAGTCCTGCTTGGTGAGGAAGGGCTTGTTCAAGTCGAGGAGGTACTTGGCCAGGTCGGGGTCGGTCCCGATCTGCTGCTCCTTGACGCCGAAGAGCTCGCCCGCCTCGGGGTTGGGCTGGTTGAACTCGTTGAGGAACCCGCCGCCGACGGTGGCGACCACGACGCCGCCCTTCTCCGCGAAGGCCTTGAGGGCCTTGATGGCCTTGGAGTGGACCCATTGCTGGGTGACGTAGATGGCCTTGTAACCGTCGGCGTGGCCGTCGAGGAGGTCGTCCTCGCTGAGGAAGTCGACGGGGATCTGGGCGTGGCGCAGGGCGTAGTAGATCGCCTTGCGCTCGTTGTTGTGCATGGCGAAGGTGGAGTTGACCGAGCCGGTCATGAGCTCGTCGACGTTGGAGAGCAGGAGGCCGACCTTGGCGTTGCGGACGTGCCCGTCCATGACGTAGTCCTCGAACGCCCCGGCGGCGTGGGAGCAGTCGTGGATGGCCTTCCACATCGGCAGGTCGTCGGTGGCGATGTAGTTCTCCGTGCCGCCCACCGAGAGGGGCGAGGCGCAGAAGTAGTTGACCATCTTCGCGCCGTGGGCGACGGCGGTGTAGAAGGAGCGCTCCATGCTGCGGGGCGTGTTGCCCGGGCTGTGCGGGCAGATGTACATGTGGATCGGGTTGTCGTGGTACTTGGCCCCGGCGCGGAAGGCCGAGACGAGGTAGCCGGTGACCTGCACGCTGAACTCGGGGATCTGCCAGACGTAGTCCTCGCTCCAGGGCATGGACATCGCGCCGATCTTGAAGGGGCGGATGTAGTCGATCTCGGAGACGAGGTAGTTGGAGTGGGGCGAGTAGTTGGCGCCGGCGAGGACGCCATGCTCGGCGTAGTAGGAGGTCGCCTTGGCGTAGGTGTTGCCGCCCTTGTCCTTGGCGCAGAGCTGGGAGTAGTAGAACAGCGGGTTCTTGCGGTCATTGGTGAAGAGTCCGTCGCCGACGCCGGTGACCTTGTTCGCGGCGAGGTAGGCGGCGAACTCCTCGGGGGTGGGCTGCATCGGGGGCAGGTGGGTCTCGTCGCCGTAGCTGACGATGTAGAGGCTCTTCCACCCGTTCTCGGCGTTCCCGCCGCCGTATTGGGCGACGTGCTTGTCGATCGCGCCGGTGTCGGTCTCGCGCCAGTGGGCGACCAAGGCCCGCTTCTTGCCGGGGATCAGCGCGGTGTTGTCGCCCAGGGCGGCCATCAGGTCGCGCCCCGCCGGGGTGGCGGGCGTGCCGCCGAACCCGCCGATGTTGTAGATCAGGAACCGCTCGGCGACCTTGCCCATCTTGGGGAACTTGTGCACCTCGGCGGCGAGCCACTCCATCGTCTCGGGAACGGTGCGGATCACCGGCTCGCGGTTCTGGGCGGCGAGCAGCTTGCGCAGCGTGTCGTTGGGGTTGACCACGCCGGGCATCTCGAAGCTGGTGTCGCCGGTGATCGTCATCTTGCGGATCGACTTGAGCCCGCCCTTGCCGTCGGGGATGGCGAACTCCAGGTCGAGCCCGGTGGCGGGGGCGCCGATTGTCCAGATGCAGTTGTTCAAGGCGTCGAGGGAATCGCCGACGGGGACCCAGCCGGAGGTCTGCCCGGGTTGGAGCTTGGCCTCGGGCGGGATCACCTTGCCGAAGGCAGCGCCGTCGAGGAGCGGCGCGAGGTTCTCCGGCTTGACGGCGAGGGCCCGCGGCCCGGCGCTGATGAAGGGCGAGCCGTGCAGCCGGCCCGCGCCGAGGACCGTCGTCGCCGTCCAGTCGCGGACATGGATGTAGTACGGCGAGTGCTGGCCCGTGGCGTTGGGGGCGATGACCGGGGCGAAGGGCGCCGTGGCCGACTTGGGGTTGGTGACGCGGACGAAGAGGTCGCCGTCCTGCACGAGCCAGCCGTCGAACTCGAGGTATTTCGTGCCGAGCTGGCGGGCGATGCCTGCCGTGTCGTTGGTGAGGCAGACGACGTCGACGTTGCGGCGGGCGGCGTTGGCCCGGGGCTTGTCGCCGTCCATCTGAGGCCCTGCGACCAAGCGGATCGTCGCCTTGCCCTTCTTGAGCGGCACGGCGTCGAAGTGCTGCCAGACGATGTTGTCGGTCCCGCCCCAGAAGAAGCGCTCCATCGCCACGCGCTGGTGCCCGTTGAGCGGCCAGACCTTCGGGTCCTCCAGCTTGCCGTAGAGCTTGCTGTAGACCGTCTTGCCGTTCTGCTCGACCTCGACGGTGAATTCCACGGAGAAGTTGTACGGCTGCTCGTAGCGGGCGAGGACCGTGAACTCGCCGTCGGAGGGCACCTCGACCTTCTGCGTCGCGACCGTCGGCTTGCCCTTCGCGTCGATCTGCTCGGGCGAGCTCAGGCAGGCCATGCGCGAGAGGAAGGTGATGGCGAAGGTCGAGGCGAAGTAGTTCTCGCGGTAGGGCATGACGTGCCAGCCCTTGGCGGCGTCGCCCTTGAGCTCGAAGTCCTCCGCCTCGGCGATGATGCGGATGCCCGGCGGCGGCGGGGGCGGCGCGGGGGCCGCGGGCGCGGCGGGTTTGGCGGGCGGAGCGGCCGGGGCCTGGGCGAACGAGGCGGCGGCGAGGGCGAGCATCGACGTGACAGCCAGCAGGTGTTGCGTCAGACGCATGGATGAAGGCTCCGGAGGGGGTTGGCCGCGGAATGGCGGCCGGGGGGTCGGATTAGTGTCGCCGGGGCGCGGAAGTGGTGCAAGCGAACGCGAAAGAGCGGGCCCGCCGGAGATGCGGCCATGAGCGACGCGGTAGTACCATGGTTTCAGATGAAGCCCGCGATCATCACGCTCGACATGTCGCGACTGGGCATGGGCGAGGGGCCCGGCGTCCACGTCTTCCGCTCCCCCACGCCCGAGGCCGTCACCGCGCACGACCACGTCTTCCACGAGATCGTCTTCGTCGAGACCGGGACGGCGGAGCACGTCACCGCGGGCGAGGCGCGGAAGCTCCGCCCGGGCGACGTGATCGTCATCCAGCCTCAGGTCTGGCACGCGTACCACGCGCCGCGCGGGTTCTGCATCATCAACTGCCTGATCGCGCGCGGGCTGATCCAGCGCTTCGGCGGGCTGCTCGAGGAGGTCGACGGGGCGTTCGAGCTTTTCCGACGCAGGGCGCGGCGGCCAGAGCTCGAGCCGCCTGTGGTGCTGCACGCCCGCCCCGCGGATCGCCCGGCGTTCCTGCATCATTTCGAGACGATCATGCAGGAGCGGGCCGAGCTGCGCAACGGTTGGCAGGTCGCGGTGACGGCGGAGCTGCTCAAGGTGTTGCTGCTGACGGCGCGGCTGCGCGGGGAGGCGATGGGGCAGCAGGGCTCGGGCATGGAGGTCGCGACGGGGGAGGCCGTCGGCGGGGCGAGGCTCGCGGACCGCACGGCGCAGGCGGTGCTCGACACGGTCAGCCATCTCGAATCGCATTTCGCGGGTCGGCTGCGATTGGCCGCGCTGTCGCAGCGCGTGCATTTGAGCCCGGGCCATCTTTCCCGGGCGTTCGGGAAGCGGATGGGGATGGGCGTGATGGAGTATGTGGGCCGGCTGAGGATCGAGGAGGCGTGTCGGCTGCTGCGCTGGAGCGACCAGCCGGTGAAGGCGGTCGCGGCGAAGGTGGGGTATGACGAGATCGCCTATTTTTCGAGGCGGTTCAAGGAGGCGACGGGGGAATCGCCGCGGGCCTATCGGCGGAAGCGGCTGCAGGATGCGGGGGCGGTCCGGCCGTGAGGAACGCGTCGAAGAATTGAGAATCGGTGACCCAAGCGGGATGTCGTTTGCGGTGTCGTCTCCGTTTCCGCCACCGATTGGCTGGGCATGACGACGAGGATCGCCGCCATCTTGGCGACCTTGGCGTGGGACCGCACGCTCATGGCCTGATCCTGATTGAAATCGGTTTACCCGCGTGCAATTCTTGCATGTCGATCCCCAGATCGTTCGCGATCACAGCCTTTGAAGCGTCATGGCGCTGGGTTTTTAGGCGCATGTATTTAATATTAATTGTTCGATTCATGTCTTAAAAAGTGAACTTGGGCAATATGGGGTGGACGGTGGAGAGGATGCGAAGCTAACGCTTTCTTTCGGCGCGGGAATGGCTCATATCAGCAAGAATCAGCCGGGTCGATGCCGCTGGTTTTGAGGGAGCGTCAGGTATATTTGTGGTGTCTGAAGGAGGCGGAGAAAGCCCACATAGCTGTCGTCTGCAGGAGTTCGGGAGAAACCCTCCACAGCTATCGACCCGGGGTCTTTCATCCACCAGAAATCGTCGTAATTGCGTGCGAGGCGTATCTCGCACGCATGGTATTGGTTATCGGTTCCACATTTGAGGAGGAGTGTCATGAAAAAGAGTCTTTTGCTTTCGGCGGCGTTGGCCCTCGGGCTGGCGGGTACCTCGTTCGGCGCTTCGGTCCCCGTGACTTTCACGAAGCTCACCGGTCTCACCGGCGGCTCCCCCGCGGCGACCGCGGTGTATCGCGCGACCATTGCCGCGAACACCCTCACCAGCCTGCTGTCGATCTCCATCACCGACAACAGCGACCACAGCGCGGGCGCGGACGGCCAGTTCAGCGGCTTCGACCTCGACGCCATCAAGCTCTCCTACAGCTCGGTCGGCACGGCTGCGGCCGCTGACGCCCTGGTTGGCCTTGGCGGCTTCAGCTTCGGCGCCGGCACGGTCTTCGCCGCCGGCACCCAGGACGCCCCGGCCGACCCCAAGCTGTTCGGCACCAACGCCGCCGGTACGAACGTCAATGACGCGGTCGCGACCCTTGGCTCCTT
>JAPLMQ010000290.1 GCA_026386955.1 Planctomycetota bacterium | reverse complement strand
GCATGCGCGGGGCCGCGGTCGCCTTGCGCGTCACGTAGAGCATCAAGCCCACCGCCAGGGCGGCGAGGCCGGCGAGCACCGCGGTCTTGGCGGTCTCCGGCTCGGTCAGGGCGGCGCCGATCTTCCCGCCCGCGGTCGCGGGGGCGGCCCCGACCGCGGAGGCGATCGAGGAGTCGGGGATCATGTGCGCGGCGATCGCCCCCTCGGCGTCGGTCTGGATCAGCGGCTTGACCTGCTCCTGGATCTGGGCGAGCTGGGCCTCGACCACCGGGGCGAGGGCGGCGTCGTCCGGCTCGGGGGCGTCGCCCGGCTTGCCCTGCTTGAAGATCCGCACGAAGTACCCGCGGGGTACGTTGATCGTCGCATTGATGCGCTTCACCGCGTGCCCGGCCTCGCGCGTCGAGGTCTTGCTGGTGATGTTCTTGTCGCGGAACTCGGTCTTGCTCTCCGTGGTCTTCTCGTACCGCCGGCTCCCCCCGCCGCCCTCGATGGCCACGCCTACGTTCGAGCGGACGCCCGGCTCGCCCGGCGTCTCGCCGTCGCGCATCTCGCGTTCCTTGGTGCTCTCGCTCGCGACCGGCTGGCTCTTGTCGTAGCCGATCTCCTCGCGCGTGCGCGAGAGGACCGACTCGGTGCGGACGTTGACCGCGACGATCACGCCGGGGATGTAGGAGAGCGTCTCGGCGATCTTGTTGCGCGTGTATTGCTCAAGGGCCTGGACGACCTCGTTGGTGTCGCCCGCCCCCAGGTCGTCGGGGCTCTTGACGGTGAACTGCCTGCCGATGTTGGCGTCGATGGTGACGACGTCCTGGGCCTTCATGCCCGAGACGGCCCCGCTGACCAGGCCCGCGATGGCCTCGACGAGGCGGTTCTCGACGCGGCGGTTGCCCTGCATGATCACCGTCACCGACGCGCTGGGGCGGGTGACCGTCGCGCCGAAGCCCTGGTGCTCGGGCATCGAGAGCATGACGTCCGCCGAGCGCACGCCCGCCATCTTGGAGATGATCTGCCCCAGGACCTTCTGCTTGGTGAGCAGGAAGACCTGGGCGCTCTTCATGTTGGTGTCGAACGGCGTCGACTTGGCGATCATCTGGTCCCACGCCGAGGACGTGTCGTTCGCGAGCAGGTCGTTTTCGGCCAGGATGGCGTGGGCGTCGATCTGCTTGTCGACCGGGACGTAGAGCTGGCTGCCGCGCACCTCGACGGCGATGCCCGCGGCCTCGAGGCGGGCCTTGACCATCGCCTGCTTGTCGGCGGGGAGCTGCACGATGGGCGACATCTGGGGCCGGCCGGTGAGATAGGCGGCGAGGCCCAGCACGACCGCGAGCACGACGACCGTCATGATCATCAGCGCCCGATGGGCGAAGGACATCCCGGCCAGGAAGGCCAGGATCTGGGTCCACCATTTCCGCACGAAATCCATCGACGGGCCTCCTGCCACTGCCGCGCGTCAGGCCGGGGGCGGCCGCGCGCGAGTCCACGCGCTCCCCCGTCTCGGGCGGACTCCGCCGCCCGACCAACCTCAAACCCGGAGCCCGGGCCCATCCTGGGCCTCAGCCTCCGTCAGACGCGCATCTGCTTGATCTCCTGGTAGGCGTCTACCATCTTGTTGCGCACCTGCAGCAACAACTGGAACGCCAAATCCGCTTTTTGCTTGGCGATGAGCACGCCGTCGACGTCGTCGCGGCGCCCCGTCGCGAGGTCCTCGATGGCGTGGTCGGCGTCCTGCTGCAGCTTGTTGACCTGCTCGATGTTTTTCATCAGCAGGTCCTTGAAGTCGGACGAGCCCGCGGCGCCGCCCGCCCCCGGCCGCATGGGGGCCGAAGGCCGGATTCCGCCGGCGGGGTTCATCAATCCAAGGGGGTCGGTCATGGCTCAATCTCGGCTGGCGGACTCGGACGAATTCGGTTCAGGCAATCAAGCGGAGGCTCGACTGGTACATCGACTTGGTCGCCTCGGCCGCGGCGATGTTGGCCTCGTAGGCCCGGCTCGCGTCGAGGGCGTTGATCATCTCGATCGACGGGTCGATGTTCGGGTAGCTCACGTTGCCTTCCTTGTCGGCGTACGGGCTCTCGGGCTGGTAGAGCTTGCGGAACGGCGACTGGTCGAGCTTGATCTCGGCGATGTGGACGCCCTGGGCGTTGCCGCTCTCGGGGTCGCCCGCGGCCATGATGGCGACCCGCCGGCGGAAGGGGTTGTAGTTGCCCTTGGCGTCGACGATCGCGTCGCGGTTGACCATGTTGGACGTGGCGACCTCGAGGCGCGTCCGCTGCGCCACGAGTCCCGACGCCGATACATCCAGTAGCCCGAACATGCTTCGTCTCCCGAGGCGTGGTCCGCCTCATGCCGACTCGACGCGGAAATCAGACGCGCTCGCGGATCGCGGTGCGCAGGCCTTCGAGGTTGTTGCGGATCAATTCGGTGGCGGTGCGGTGGGCGAGGGTGTTCTCCGCGAGGTGCTGCATGATGCGTTCCAGGTCGCGGTTGTTCTGGTCGTGGAAGAGGACGCCGGAGTTGTCGTTGCCGAACGACTCGTCGGAGTCGAGCGAGACGGGCGTGGGTTCGAGCGGGCCGTTGGCGGCGTTGGCGCTGCCGCGGCGGCGGTCGATGGCGTCGCGCAGCTGCGCCTGGAACTTGCTTGGGTCGAGGTCGTTGGCCTTGTAGTAAGGCGTGGAGAGGTTGGCGACGTTGTCGACAAGGACCTTGTGGCGGGATTGGGTGAACTGCGCCAGCCGTTCGAGAACGGGCAGCGAGCCGCCTTCAAAGATGCCCTCGATCCCGCCGCTCATCGCTGACTCTCCACCGTGAGGCCTCGCCACCAACCCGTCCGGAGCGAGCAAGTCCGGTGCCGCGCCGAGGCCGCGGACGATCCCACGAAGAACCGGCTGCACGTCTCGACCAAAGTCATCGGCAGATCGCCCGTCGGAGGCGCAATTTCTGCGCCCCGGGCCGGCAAAAAGTGCGCGTCGCCGCTTCGGCCGGCATTTCTTGCGCGGCCGGGCGGAGATCGGCGGGCGTCATAGCGTCTGCGCAACAAGGTTCAGTTCTTTCCACTTCTTGAGCTTCAAGCCCAGCGTCCGCACGCCGATGCCCAGGGCCTCGGCCGTGCGCTGGCGGTTGCCTTGGTAGACGCCCAGCGTGCGCACGATCTGGTCGCGCTCGAGGGCCTCGAGGCTCTGCGTCCCGCCGACTTCGGGCGATTCGGCGTACCCCCCCGCCGCGTGGCCATTTCCGGGGGCGCCCGAGCCGCCGCCCCCGGAAGGGAACCCGTTGCCGGGCATGCTCACGGCCCCGGTGAACCCGTGCGGGCCCGCCATCGCCATGGCCGGCGAATGCATCGGCGCGGGGACGGGCACCGTCAGCCAGGGCTGGATCATGCCCGCGGTGATGACCTGCCCGCGGGTGAGCACAGCCGCGCGCTCGCAGATGTTCTGCAGCTCGCGCACGTTGCCCGGCCAGGAATAGCGCCCGAGCATCGCGATCGCCTCTTCGTCGAACTGCTTGGGGTCGCGCCCCTCGCGCATCGCCACCTGGATGAGGAAGCTCTCGGCCAACAGCGCGACGTCCTCGACGCGCTGCCGCAGCGGCGGGAGCGCGATCGGCAGCACGTTGAGGCGGTAATAAAGGTCCTGGCGGAATTCCCCCATGGCCACGCTGCGGCCCAAGTCGCGGTTGGTCGTCGCGATCACGCGGACGTCGACCTGCATGGTCACGCTCGAGCCGACGCGCTCGAACTGCCTCTCCTGCAGCACGCGCAGGAGCTTGGCCTGGAGTTGCGGGCTGATCTCGCTGATCTCGTCGAGCAGAAGCGTCCCGCCGTCGGCCAGCTCGAAGCGCCCCTTGCGGAGCTGGTCGGCCCCGGTGAAGGCCCCCTTCTCGTGCCCGAAGAGTTCGCTCTCCAGCAGGCTGCTGGAGAGGGCGGCGCAGTTGAGGCAGAGCAGCACGCGGTCTCGCCGCGGGCTGTGGGCGTGGACGGTGCGGGCGACGACCTCCTTGCCGGTGCCCGACTCGCCGCTGATCAGCACCGTCCCGTGGCTCTGGGCGATCTGCTGGATCTGTTGGGCGAGCTGGCGCATGACGCCCGACCGGCCGACCAGGGCCGGGGCGTTGTCGAAGTTGCGGGCATTGGTCTTGAGCGCGGCGTTTTCCTGCACCAGCCGGCGGTGCTCGACGGCGCGGCGCATGGTCAGGACGAGCTGGTCGCCCTCGAAGGGCTTCTGGATGAAGTCGAAGGCCCCTTCCTTCATCGCCTTGACCGCGGAGTCGATCGACCCGAAGGCGGTCATGAGGACCACGGGGAGCTGATCGTCGGCCTGGCGCAGGCGGCCGAGGAGCTCCACGCCGTCCATCTCCGGCATCTTGAGGTCGGTCACGACGGCGGCGGGGCGATGACGGGCGACGGCGGAGAGGGCGGCCTGCCCGTCGGCGGCGACGACGACCTGGTAGCCCGCGCGCTGGAGGGTCGCGGCGACGCTGTCGCGCATCATCTGCTTGTCATCAACGACGAGGATCTTGCTGCTCATGCGGCTGTCTGCTCCGAAACGGCGCGGGTTGACGGGTCGGCGTCGGACGATTCATCGCGGGAGGCGGGGACGGGCACGCGGATCTCGAAGACCGCCCCGCTGTCGTTGCGCACGGCGATGGCTCCGCCGTGGGCGTCGACGATGCGGTGGACGATGGCGAGCCCCAGGCCGGTGCCAGTGTTGCGCGTGGTGAAGAAGGGGTTGAAGATGCGGTCGATGTTCTCGGAGGCGATGCCCGGGCCGGTGTCGCGCACGACGATGACGAGGCCGGCCTTGTCGGCGCGGACGTCGAGCGTGAGCACGCCGACCGGGGCGCGGACGGTTTCGACGCGGGCCTCAGCGCGAACTTCGGCGGAACCGCCCGTGACGCGACGGGCGGTGGTCGCGCCGCGCGGGCTAGCCTTGGGCTGGCGCTTGTGCGTCGAGCCCGCGAAGAGGCGAGCGGCGCCCTCGGCGGGCGCGGGCGGCGGAGCGGGCTTCGCGGCTGCTTCCTGCTCGCGACCTTGGCCGTTGGACGATCCCGACGCGTCGCCGGGCGTCATCGCCTCGACCGCGTTGCGGATCACGTTGAGCAACGCCTGGTGCATCAGCTCGGGGTCGACCCAGACCCAGGATTCCGCTTCCACCGCGGAATTTCCCGCGGTTTCCCGGGCGACAGCGCGGTCCAGCCGCTTGACCGTCACGCCCGCGGCGTCGATCGCCGGGCGGTGGGCCTCCACGGCCCGGTCGAGCAGCGTGGCGACGCAGACGCGGATCGGGCGCGGGTTGATGTCCCTGGCGAAGCTCAGGACATCGCAGACGATCGCGTTGAGCCCGCGCACGGCGGAGACGATCTTCTTCGCGGTGTCGGCGGTGGGCTCGAGCGAAGAAGGCTCCTGCGAATCGCGATCGCCCCGCCGGGCGGGGTCGAGGTCCTCGACGATCATGCCCGCGTAGAGCTGGATCGCGCCGAGCGGATTGCGGATCTCGTGGGCGATGCCGGCCGCCATCTCGCCCAGGGCCGCGAGGCGGCGCGAGCGCTGGAGCTGGGCGTCGGCGCTGGCGAGCTTCTCCTGCAGGCGGACGACCTCGGACTGCAGCGATTCGTGGCTGGCCTGCAGCTTCTGCGTGACCTGGTTGTAGGCCAGGATGATCTGCGAGAGGTCCTCGAGGCGCTGGGCCGGGGTGGGCGCGTCGGCGGCCGGCGCACTGGGCGCGACAGACGCGGCGAGCGCGGCCTTGGAAGGCGAGGCGGAGCGCGGGATTTCCGTGGCGGTCGGCATGTCGACGCTCAGCCCTGCTTGTTGGTGAAACGGTTTTGCCCGCTCGGGGCCTGGCGGTAGGCGTTGACGGCGCCGGCGGCGCGGGAGAGCTTCTGCAGCTCCGAGCCGAGCTTGCCCTTCGCGGCCTGGAGCGATTGCCGGTCGCGCTCGTCCTGCTGGACGATCGCGCCGAGCAGTTCCTGCACTTCACGAACGAGGGCCCCGATCGTCTCGCGGTCCTTGTCGCCCAGCCCGGCCCAGAGGGAGGCCCACTTCTTGCGATAGGGCTCAAGGTCGGCGTTGAGCAGGGCCGCGTCGTCGATCAACTTCTGCCGCTGGCTCAGGAGCGTGAGCAGCGGCTCGGCCTGCCCGTCGACGATCAGGGTCGCCTGCTGGTCGCTCAACTGCCGCAACTGCACGTAGATCGCCCGCTGCTTCTGGAGCAGCGCGACCAACGCAGACAGACCTGCGGCATCGGCGGTGTCGGGGGCGAGAGGGGTCATCCATGACCTTTCAGTTGTCGCAGGCCCATCCGGGCTTGCGGCGGGCGGAGGCGCCTCCATGCGCCAGCCGACACGCTGTGAACCTCTATCGGCAGATTGCCCTCCGGCGCGCCAATTCTCGCGGGGCCGGAGTCCGGCGGGGCTTCCTCATCGCTGCCTCAACGCTTGCCCGCCGCCGCCTGGGCCGGGCCAAAGAGGCCCAGTTCGCTGGTCCATTTCAGCCAATCCTCCCAGTGCTCCCGCGTCATCGGGAGGCTGGGGTCGTTGAACGCGTCCTCGGGGATCCGCTTGAGCATCGAGCGGGCCCGCTTGGTCGCCACCTTCGCCTCGCTGACCATCCCCATCTCGCAGTAGGCGTTGACGATCTGCACCAGCGCCACCAGCGAGGCCGGGTGGTCCTCCCACCGCTTGGCGGCCAGGTCGTAAAGCTGGATTGACTGCTCGTAGCGCCGCAGGTCGTAGGCGCAGTCGGCCCGGTAGAAGAACGAGTTGCGGAGGAAGAGATCCTCGAGCGGCGAGCGCCCCGAGGGAGGCCTCGACTCCAGCTCAGCCACAACCTCGCTGAAGAGCTCCTGGGCCTTCTCCAGCCGACGGGTGCGCTCGGTGAGCAGCGCCTGGCGGCGGGCCTGGTTCGCGGGCTCGGCCAGCGACTGGTCGAGCGTCTTGATCGACCGGCGGTGGGCGTCGGCGAGGCGGAAGCGCAGCACCGGCCCCTCGATGGAGTCGCCGTAGCGGTCGACGGCCTCGGTCAGCCGCTCGATCGCGGGCTCGAACTCCTCCTTCTGGTAGTGCAGCTTGCCCAGCTCGATGAGGGCCTGGCGGTAGGCCTGGTACTCGGGCGTGAGGTCGGGGTTGTCGGTGAGGACCGAGAGGAGCGTGCGCTTGGCGTCGTCGGTGTTGTTGATCGCGAGGTAGCACTGCGCGAGCGGGACGAGGCCGTCGATCGTCTCCTTGTCGCGCGGGTGGTCGGCCCGCAGGGCGCGGAAGAGGTCGATCGCGGCGGCGTATTGCCCGTCGGCCTGGTAGGCGAGCCCCAGGCGGTGCACGGCCAGCAGCCGGCGGGGATCGTTGGGACGCGTGCGGACGAACTCGGCGTAGGCGGTGATCGACTTGCGCCAATCCTGGGCGCGGTCATAGCACTCCGCGGACTTCCAGAGGCTCAGGCCAAAGGCGCTGTCGTCGCTGGCGGCGATGGCGTGGGCGTGGCGGAGGTAGTAGTCGGCCGCCTGCCCGAAGTTCAGGGCCGCCCGCTGGAAGGCGAGCTGCCGCGGCTGCTCGATCCGCGGCGCGGGCTTCGCCTCGGCCTTGGCTTCGGTCTTGGCCTCGGTCTTGGCGTCATGCTTCGACTCGCCCTTGGCATCCGCCTTCGCGTCGTGCTTGCCGTCGCCCTTGGCGTCCGTCTTGCCTTTGCCCGCGGGCTGGGAGGCCGGCGTTCCCGCCGAGGCGACCGTCGCGGACGCCGCGCCGCCGGGCGGGGCCTGCGGGAGCGAGCCCGCCTCCGCCAGCCGCTTCACGGCGATCTTCTCGTGCGTCTGCGCCAGGTCGGTCAAAAGCTTCAGCGGCAGCTCCTTCTCCTGCTTGTAGATCGGCGGGAGCAGCGAGAGGTAGCCCAGGGCGAGGTCGAAGTCGCCCTTGTCGAAGTTCAGGTCGTAGTGGGCGCGGATCGCGTTGACCAGGTTTTCCTTGCGCTCCAGCGTCGGATGGGCCTCGGCGAGCAGCAGGTGGACGGCACGGTCGAAGTGCTCGATCGCCTCGACGTGGGAGCCCAGGTGCGACTCGCAGTAGGCCCGGCCGACCAGCGCCTCGAAGTGCGCGGGCGTCACCGACGGGGCGTACTGCGACTCCGCGACGCTGAACTTCTCCAGGGCCGAGCGGAAGTCGTCCGACTCCGCGAGGTCGATCTGCCCGAGGCCCACGAGGATCTCGGCGTTGAGCGGGTCGTCGCGCTTGATCTTCTGCTGGGCGTTCTGGTACCAGCGCTGGGCCTTGACGTTCTGCCCGTCGCGGGCGAAGGCCTTGGCCAGCACGGTCATCAACGGGCCCAGGTCGCTGTCGCTGCCCTGGTCGAGCAGCGTGATCATCTGCCGCTGGAGGTAGTCCACCGCCTTCGCGGGCTGGTCCTCCTCCATCAGCAACTGCGCCTGCATCCCCACGGCCCAGACTTGCTGGTCCCGCCGCTTCATCGGCGAGGGCTCGGCCTTGATCTCCTCCATGAACTGCGCCAGCATCGTCACCATCTGCTGCCGCTGCCCGCCCACCTCGCGCTGCCGCTCGATGATCCTGCGGATGATCTGGCTCCGCAGCTCCACCGATTGCCCCTTGTAGTCGTCGAGCAGCTTGAGCGCGTCGGCCTCGCGCCCGGAGGCGACCAGCGTGTGGGCCCAGTGCTGCAGGTGCGTGGCGTCCATCGCCTGCCCGCCCGCGCGGGCCTCCTCGTACGCGGCGAGGACTCGCTTGTTGTTCTCCGGGGCGTTGCCGTCGCGCGAGGCCTGCTCGAGGTAGACCATGTCGCCCTCGAGCATCTTAAGGCGGGCCTTGTCTGCCGGGCTCGCGAGCGCGATGCGCTCCCCGATGGCGTTGATCCGCTCGCGGGCCTTCTCGAAGTTCGAGGCCAGGAGGTACTGCGCCACCTCGTCCATGGCCGCGGGGAAGTCGCTCTTGGGGCGCGGCGTCATGAAGAGCATCGCCAGGCCCGCGAAGAGCAGCGCCACCGCGAGGATCAGGACGGGCAACTGCCAGACCTGTGACCAGCTCGGCCCGTGCGAGCCGCGCTCCGACCCGCCGCCCATCGCCTCGGAAGGCGCGCCGCCGCCCTCGCCGCCGGAGTTGCCGGCGGCCGCGGAGGAGGATTTGTTGGGCGATGATTCGGCCATGGTTGAGCGTGAGCTGGTTGAACGCGAGTCAGAAGAGGCGGCCGACGAAGAAGGACTGGATCAGGAAGGCGTCGCGGCGGATTCGAGCAGGTGCCGGATCTCCGCCAGCGGGCGAGAGGGCTTGAGCCGGCGGATGGTCTCGAGGCGGGCGAAGACGCCGTCGTCGTAGAGCCGGTGCCCCCCGCCGGTGTGCTCCACGGCCGAGATCAGGCCCCAGCGGGTGTAGTTGTGGATCGTCTGGCGGGTCAGGCCGGTGTGTTGGACCAATTCGCCGATCCGGTATCGCTTGGGCGGAAGCGTGAGTGCGTGTGCGAGTGTGTCGCCCGGGGCCGTGAGAGTCATGGCACTACCTCTTATTCTTCGACAAGAACCGGTCGTGAATCGCGTTCGGATGTTCGGCCGCACGCCGCCCGGAGCATTTCGCAGACGAAGTTTCCCCGGCGTCGGCGGCGTCAACGAAACGGCGGCCGATAACCGTGATTGACATATCGTCAAAGCGTCGGCGCGGGCTTGATTACTCCACGCGGACGGAGCTTCCCCCATCGGCGCGACCGGCAAGACCGTCGCAGCCGTCAAGCCGAACGCATCGGGCGAGCCCCGATGGGGCGTGGACGGTTGCCCCGCGCTGGGATGAATCGTTCGATTTCGTCACGCACGACGGCCAGCACGCCGCCGCGCTGGAGGCACCCGATGATCGCATTCCGCAAGGCCAAGAGCCGCAGCGTCGATTCCCGCCCCATCGGCAACGAGGAGTGGAACCTGCTCCTCACCGAGTCCGCCGAGGGCCCGCCCCGCATGGGCTCGGAGAGGCGGAACACCGACCGCCACCGACGGACGGAGGTGATGAACCTGCAGCTTGGCCTGCGCTGGTTCGGCAAGCCCAAGGAGCGCTACCTCGTCCGCACGCGCGATGTGAGCCGGACGGGCATCGGCTTCCTGCACAGCCAGGAGATCCAGCAAGGCACGCGCTGCCGGCTGTCGATGCTGACGGTCAAGAGCAGGTTGATCGAGGTCGAGGGGAAGGTCGCCTACTGCCACGCCAAGGCCGAGGGCGTCTACTCGCTGGGGGTGGAGTTCGACAAGGCGTTGACGCTGATCGACCTGGTGCCGGCGACTCCTCCGCAGCAGCACAAGCTCAAACTCGCGGGCGCTTGAAGGCACGGCGGATCACCCGCTCGTCTTCTGCTCCGGCGTCGCGCGGCAGACGTGGTTCGTGCCAAACACGTCCTTGACCTGCAGTTTTGCCTGCTCGCCAAGACAGACCCGCACTTGGCTCCGCGTGGCCCAAACCTCATAGACGGTGGTGATGGTTCCTCGGTGAGGCCCGACCAAGACGCACACCGTGTCGCCCTCCCGAAAGGGCGCGCCGTTGACGTGGTCGCACGCCGCACCCAGCGGAACTCCGACAACCAAAACTCCAAATAGGATCCCCAGCGGGACGGACGCGAGAAAAGCCGCGATGACGAGCGCGATGATCCACACGCTCACGCCGTCGGACGCGATCTGAACCCCCTGCCAAAGCACGGAGCCCGACACCACGGCGATCCCAATCCAAGCTGAGATCAACTCGCTCCGGGCAAGCACCTTTTGAACTGTTGAAGGCACGGATCGCCCCCTCGCGACCGACGCACACGACCTGTCTGCGGCCATCCGCCTTGCTCAACCCTGCGCCCGGTCCGCCTTCTCGCGGGCCCGGCGGCGCAGCTCCGCGTCGATGAACCCGTGCACGCGCCCGTTGAGCACGTTCTGCGGGTTGGGCTCCTCGTAGCCCGTGCGGTGGTCCTTCACTCGGTTGTCGTAGAAGACGTAGCTGCGGATCTGCGTCCCCCAGCCCATCTCCAGCTTCCCGCCCGTCACCGCGCTGAGCTTCGCGGCCCGCTTCTCCTCCTCGAGGATCTCCAGCTTCGCCTTGAGGATCGAGAGCGCGAGCTTCTTGTTCTGCTCCTGCTTGCGCTCGACCGAGCAGACCACGGTGATGCCCGTGGGCTTGTGGATCATGCGGATCGCCGTGGCGACCTTGTTGACGTTCTGCCCGCCCGGGCCCGAGGCGCGGACGAAGGCGATGATCTCCAAGTCGTTCTCGGGGATCTCCAGCTTGGAGTCCTCGTCGTCGAACTGCGGGATGATGTCGACCGTCGCGAAGCTGGTCTGGCGCTTGCCCTGCGAGTTGAAGGGCGAGACGCGGGCCAGGCGGTGCGTGCCGCGCTCGGTCTGCAGGTAGCCGTAGGCCGAGTCGCCCTTGATGTAGAGCGTCACGTCCTTGATGCCCGCCTCCTCGCCGGGGTTCTTGTCGACCTCCGAGACGTCCCAACCCTGCGCCTCGCAGTAGTGCAGGAACATGCGGAAGAGCATCTCGGCCCAGTCCTGCGCCTCGGTCCCGCCCTCGCCGGCGTAGATCGAGAGGTAGCAGTTGTGGCGGTCGTACGTGCCCGAGAGGAGCGAGGCCGTCTCTAGCTTGTCGAGCGAGGCGATGATCGGGTCGATCTGCCCGTCGGCCTCGGAGCGGGAGGCGGCGTCGTCGGCCTCCTGGGCCATGTCCCAGAGCAGGCGGACCTCCTCGATCGCCGTGGTGGTCTTGGCGATCGGGTCGAGCTGGGACTTGAGCCCCTTCAACTCGTCGACGAGCTTCTTGGCGCTGTTCTGGTCGTTCCAGAAGCCGTCGGCGCCCATGCGGGCCTCCAGCTCCTTGCGGCGGACCATTTTCTTGTCGTAGTTAAAGAGAGTCGCGGATCGTTGAGATCCGCGCCTCGAGTTGGCTCAAAAGGCCGGGGATGTTCTCGTGAATCAGCTTGGGGGGCGTGCTCATGGGGGGATTGTAGCAGGTTGGGTTGGGACGAAACGAAACCCGGCTTCAACAGACTCGATCCTCAAAGCCCAGGCACCGCCGTGCCTGGGTTTTCCTTCCCTCTCACTTCAACGCCTTCACATACGCCTCGATGCGGTCCAGCCCCGAGTCGATGTTCTTCATGCCCGTCGCGAAGGAGAGGCGGACGTGGTTGGGCCCGCCGAAGTCCTCGCCGGGGACGACCGCGACCTTCGCGTGCTCGAGCAGCGACTCGGCGAACCCGGCCGCGGTGGTGATCCTCTTGCCCGCGGGGTCGGTCTTGCCGAAGACGGCCTTGGAGACGTCGGGGAAGACGTAGAACGCGCCGGTGGGCTTGGGGCACTTCACGCCGGGGATGGCGAGCAGCCGCTGGTGGATGTGCTTCCCGCGCTTGTCGAACTCGACGCGCATCGTCTCCACCGCCGCGTCCTGCGCGGGGTCGAGCGCCACCGCCACCGCGGGCAGCACGAAGCTGGTGATGTTGCTGGTCATCTGCCCCTGCAGGGCGTCCATGGCCTTGATGAGGTCCTTGGGCCCGATGGTGAAGCCGACGCGCCAGCCGGTCATCGCGTAGGTCTTGCTCAGGCAGTTGAAGGTCACCGTCCGCTCCGCCAGCGCGGGGTGGAGCGTCGAGAAGCTGACGAACTTGTCGCTGCCGTAGACGAGGCGCTCGTAGATGTCGTCGGCGAAGACCAGCAGGTTGGGGTGCTTGGCGACCACCTCGGCCAAGGCCTTGAGCTCCGCGGGGGAGTACATCGTGCCGGTGGGATTGCTGGGCGAGTTGATGACCAGCACCCGGCTCTTGGGGCCGATGGCCTTCTCGAGCTGGGCGGGGGTGATCTTGAAGTCGTTGTCGACCGAGCCGGGGATCTCCTTGACGGTCCCGCCGGCGAGCTTGGCCTGCTCGGGGTAGCTGACCCAGTAGGGCGCGGGGAGGAGCAGCTCGTCGCCGGGGTTCATCAGCGACATGAAGGCGACGTAGAGCGAGTGCTTCCCGCCGACGGAGATGATGACGTTGTCGCCGGTGACGTTGAAGCCGTGGCGGGTGTTCATGTACTTGGCGACGGCGGCGCGGGCCTCGACGCTGCCGGCGGTGGCCTCGTACTTGGTCTTGCCCTCCTCGAGGGCCTTGGCGGCGGCGGCCTTGATGGGCTTGGGCGTGTCGTAGTCGGGCTCGCCGGCGCCGAAGCCGATCACGTCGATGCCCGCGGCCTTCATGGCCTTGCTCTTGGCGGTGACCGCCAGGGTGCTCGAGGGCTTGATCGCCTTGACGCGTTCGGAGAGTTGCATGGTGGGAGCCTTCTTGGGTCGGGGAATCGGGGAGGAATTTCACGCGGGGACAAGCCGCGCCGAGCCCGGAAGAGTACACGCGGCATGGGGTGAATTCAAAGGCCGTCGGCGTGGCGCCGTGCCCGCATTGTTGGCCGGACGCGCAAGCGACGGATGTTGCGGATTTTCGGATCTCGTGGATGGTTTCGCGACAATGAGGCGTCGCTAACCTCCGTCGCTTGCGCTTCCGGCTAACAAGACGGGGCCAATGCCGCCCCGGGGGCATCACGACCCGCCGTGGCGCATCGACTCCAGCGAGGAGGGGAACGGGTAGCGGGCGTAGACCGCGGTCGGGGCGGCCTCCCACATCGTGGGGGCGGGGTAGACGTCGCCGGTGAAGCCCGCGCCGTACATCATCGCCAGCACCGTCTCGAGGCTCGGCTCGTTCCCCTGGCCGTTGCGCAGCGCGTTGGAGCGCGCGCCCAGGAAGCTCACCGAGGCCGAGGGCGTCCGCTCGCTGCGGGCCGAGATCATCTCGACGACGACCTTGAACGCCCCGGCCAGGTCCTCCATCGTCAAATGGTCCTGCCCCGCGGGGCGGAGGATCGCCAGCACCTCCACCGCGTCCATGTCGTACTTCACCACGCGGGCCCGCCCGCCCGACTGGCTGAAGGTCTTGGCGTGGGCGGTGATCGAGCGCTCGTCCCACTGGCTGGTGGGGAGCAGCGTGGCGAGCTGGGTGACGATGCCGCGGCGGTTGTCGGTGTCGTTCACCGCGCAGACCAGCGAGCGGTACCGCCCCGCGAGCAGGTCCTCGAGCATGTGCTGGCCCCACATCAGGCGGATGCGCGGCGTGCGGTCGGGCACCTTCGAGGGGCGGGCGTCAGGCAGGAGGATGATGCGGTCGGCCTCCTGCATGTCGGCCATGAGGCGGTCGCCTTCGCCGTTGTAGATGCGCGAGCGGGTCTTGGGTTCGGTCATGGCGGTCATTCCTTCTCGGGCAGGGGAGTCTGGCAAGCACGGGCTGGCCGCGGTAGGTTGTGGACCCGCGGCCCCCGGAGGGCCTGCTTCCGGGGGGTGGAGCGATTGAATCATATTGGCCCTCCGCTTGTCACAGCAAACCCGCGACCGCCTTCCCCACCCTCGCAATCCCCCGGAACCACGCCTCATGAGCAAGCCCCACCGCATCGCGATCATCGGCGTCGGCGCCATCGCCGGCATGCACGCCCGCGCGATCGCCGACATCCCCAACGTCAAGCTCGTCGCCGGCTCCTGCCGCGGCGAGGAGAAGGGCAGGAAATTCGCCCAGCAGTTCAACTGCGCCTGGTACGACAGCTACGAGAAGATGCTTGACGCCGAGAAGCCCGACGTGGTGACGATCTGCACGCCCTCGGGCGCGCACCTCGAGCCGATGCTGGCCTGCGCGAAGCGCGGCGTACACGTCCTGTGCGAGAAGCCCCTTGAGATCACCACCTCGCGGGTCGACGAGATGGTCGCCGCGGCCAAGAAGGCGGGCATCGTGCTCGGCGGCTTCTTTCCGACGCGCTACAACCCCGTCGCCCTGGCGATCCAGCAGGCGGCCGCCGCGGGACGCATGGGGCAGCTCTCCGTCGTCAACGCCTACACGCCCTGGTGGCGCGAGGACACCTACTACGCCCCGCACCGCTGGCAGGGCAAGCTCAAGTGGGACGGCGGCGGGGCCTTGATGAACCAGTCGATCCACGGCGTCGACGCGATCCAGTGGATCGCCGGCTCGACCATCAAAGGTTTGGGCGCGGGCATCAACCCCGTCGAGCAGGTCTTCGCCTTCACCGCCAAGCGCGGGCACGACCCGGCCTTGATCGAGGTCGAGGACACAGCGGTGGCGGTGCTGCGCTTCCGCGACGGCACGCTCGGGCAGGTGCTCGGGGCGACCTCGATGTGGCCCGGCTCGCTCAAGCGGCTGCAGGTCGCGGGGCGCGACGGGACGGCCGAGATCCTCGAGGACGAGCTGGTGACCTACAAGTTCCGCGAGGAGAGGCCCGAGGACGCCGCGACGCGCGCGAAGTTCGCCGCGAAGACCAAGACCGGCGGCGGCGCGGCCGACCCGATGGCGATCGACTACTCGGGCCACACGCGGAACCTCGTCTCGTTCCTCGAGTCGCTCGACGCGGGCCAGCAGCCGGCGATCGACGGCGTCGAGGCCCGCAAGGCGGTGGCGATCATCGAGGCGATCTACGAGTCGGCGAGGACGGGCAAGGCGGCGGCGCCGAGGTGAGTACCGACGCGGGCGATTGCGCTGCGGGTGCGCCGATCGAGGGGGATGACTGCATGCGAACACGTCGGAAAGTCGCGATTGTCTTGGCAATCGTCGTGATCGCGGCGCTGGGCGGCCTGCTTGTTCTTGAGATTGTGGGATGGACGGAACGAACTGAATATACGCCCATCGGCGGCGATTATTTCACCTATGCGATCGAACCCCATGGATTGCGTTTTTGGTATCCGACCCGCTTGGCGACGCACATCGCGAGAATTCACGACGGCGTCGTGACCGAAATCACCGACTTCGCAGGCTCGAACTCCGGTTCGTCGTTGAGAGCGTTCAATTGGGCCGCTTATGGCGGCAATTTGGCCTACATCAAACGGACAGGGGAGCACAGGCTTCAAGAGGCGTTGATGGTTTTCTGTCCGAAGACCGGCCCGCACGTATTGATTGAGGGTTGTGACGATTATCGAGAGCTTGTTGCAGCGCCAGACGGCATCACGCTGGTTCCCTATGCATCTGATCGCATAAATTCAGATCAAACGCGAAGGCTCAAGTTCACCGCCGACTATCTCAAGCGGAGCGATTTCGAGAAATAGGCGTGGGTGGCCTGCCTTGTTAGCCGGAAGCGCAAGCGACGGGACGGGGGTCGATCAAACAACAACCCGGCCGACGCATGCGGTGAGCGTGCAATGTCGCATTGGATCGGCGCGGAGGCATGCGTTCGCGGGCTCGCCGCATGCTCCGGCGCTGCGGTAGTTCGGTGCACCCTCGTCCCGTCGCTTGCGCTTCCGGCTAACAATGGCCGTCACACGCCGACCCGCCGCTCCAACAGCTCGCGCCACTTGTTGCAACAGACCGCGGCGTTGTAGCTCTGCTCGAACGGCCGGCGGGCGTTGGCGCCGAGGCGCTGGCCGATCTCGGGGTTCGACGCGAGTTCGCGGAGCGTGGCGACCAAGCCGTCGGAATCGCCGTTGGGGATGACTCGCCCGCAGTCGGCGGCGCGGATCGCGTCGGCGGTCTCGCACTTGTCGGGCCCGACGAAGAGCGCCGGCCTTCGTGCGGCCATGATCCCGTAGAGCTTGCAGGGGATCGACACCCCCGCCAACCCCGGACGCAGCGTGATCAGGTGGGCGTCGGCCAACGTCAGCGAATGGTTCAGCCGCTCGCGCGGGAAGTAGCCCATCACGCGCACGTTCGGCAAATCGTGCTGCTGCTGGAACTGCTTGATCTCCTGGATCCGCCGGCCGCCCCCGATGAAGAGAAAGACGATCCGCGGGTCGTCGCGCAGGGCCAGGGCCGCGGCGCAGACCTCGTCGAAGGTGTGGATCATCCCGGCGTTGCCCGAGTACATCACCACGAACTTGCCCTGCAAGCCCATCTCGGCCCGGAGCGGGTTCTGCGCCTGCTCGACGGGATCGCTGACGTGGTCGTGCCCCCAGACGGGCAGCACCTCGATGCGCTCGCTGGGGATCTTCTTGTCGAGCAGCCGATGCCTCATGTAGTCGCCCAGCGCGACGCAGACGTGGGCCCGGCGGAGCTCGAACTTGTTCACCATGTCGAGCAGGCGCGGGACGATCTTCTTCCTGCTGAAGACGCCCAGCTCGAACTCGACGTCGGGGTGCAGGTCCATCACCCAGTTGACGTGCTTCGCGCGTCCCAGCATCCGCCCCATCACGCCCAGCAGGCCGACCAAGGGCGGCGTGGTGAGGGTGATGATGGCGTCGTAATTGCGGGCCTTGAGGGCGTGGGGGACGCAGAGGATGTGGAAGCTGAGGAAGTCGGCCGCCTGGGCGATGAAGCCGCGCTTGCCGAAGCCGGTGGCGCGCACGCGGTGGATGTGGACGCTCTCGTGCCGCTCGTAGGCGGGCGTCATGCCCTTGGTCGAACCGGCGTCGTACTCGCCGCGGGAGGAGACGACATGCACCTCATGCCCGTGGCGGGCGAGGTGCTGGCAGAGGTCGGTGAGCATCTGCGCGGTGGCGGCGCTGTCGGGCCAGTAGTACTGATTGATGAACAGCAGCTTCAAGGCGCGGCTCTTGGGTGGGTGCGAGGCGGGCTTCTGCTCCGCGGCGAGGCGGCGCGACGGCTCGGCCTCGTGGTGGGAACGGCGGACGGGGGGAGTCGCGTCGGCGGAGACGGGCAATTCCGGGGGCGCGGCGGCGGACGGGTTCGCGGTGGAAGTCACGGGAGCGGTTCCGCCCGGCCGGGGCGGGCCCGATAAAAGGCCGTCTCCCGCCGCAGTCTGGGGTTGCGGGCCGCGTGCATCACGAGCGCACCGGGCCTTGCAATGACTATCGGCTCGCCGCGGGCCGGGGCTCAGGCCCGCCCGTCACTTCCCCGCCTTTTTCGCCTTGGCCTTCTCGATCAAGTCGGCGAGCAGGCGATCATAGGCGGCGTAGTCGATCGGCAGGTCGACGCCCTTGCCCGTCAGCCCCGACATGATCATCGCGTTGGCCATCTCCACCGAGTGGATGCCCTCCACGCCCGGCGCGATCAGCGGCGCGCCGTCGAGGACCGAGGCGATGAAGTTCTCGTGGATCGCCTTGTGGCTCCCCCCGTCGGGCGTCTCCACCGTCACCTTGTTGGTCACGGGGTTGGCCCAGGCGTGGGGCGTGGAGCGGCAGAAGTCGTTGATCGACTCGTCGGCCAAGACCATCTCGATGCGGTTGCCCGCGCTGAGGTTCATCTTGCCCCGGTCGCCGATGATCTCGAAGACGTCGGAGCCCGGGGCCTCGCCGGTGGAGGTGATGAAGACGCCCGTCGCCCCGCCGGGGTATTCGAGGAAGGCGGTGACGTCGTCCTCGACCTCGATGTTGTGGTACTTCCCGAGCGTGATGTGGGCGGTGATGCGCTTGGGCTGGCCGGCGAGCCAATAGAGGACGTCGAGGTTGTGCGGGCACTGGTTGAGGAGCACCCCGCCGCCCTCCCCGGCCCAGGTGGCGCGCCACGAGCCGGAGTTGTAGTAGGCCTGCGTGCGGAACCAGCCGGTGCAGGTCCACTGCACCCGGCGGATCGGGCCCAGCGTGCCCTGGTCGATGATCTGCTTGGCCTTGCGCAGCCGCGGCGAGGAGCGGAACTGGAACATCGCGGCGTAGCGCAGCTGCGGGTTGGCGAGGGCGGCCTTGTTCACCTCCGCCGCGGCGCCGGCGGTCACCGAGACCGGCTTCTCGGTGAGCACGTGCAGCCCCGCCTTCAGGCCCGCGAGGGCGTATTCGGGGTGGAAGTAGTGCGGCGTGGCGATGACGATGGCGTCGCAGAGCCCGGACTTGATGAGCTCATGCCCGTCGGCGAAGCCCTTCACGCCGTAGGTCGCGACCGCCTTGTCGAGGTTGGCGGCGAAGTTGTCGCTCGCGGCGGTGAACTGGTAGCGGGGAAGCTCGCCGAAGACCTTCATGTGGCCTTGGGCCATCCCGCCGCAGCCGATGACGCCGACGCGGATCTTGTCGCTCTTGCCTGAACTCTCTGCCATGGTGAGGCGCTCCGTCGTGGAAACGATGCGATTTCGAGGCTGAGAGTGTAGAAGAGCGGGGCGCGGACGCAATCGAAGGGGCGGCGTGGCGAGCATGCCCCTCTCCCCCCGGGAGAGGGTGGCGGGTACTCCCGCCGGGTGAGGGCGTGGGCAACCGGCGACTCCCAGCCAGCACAGCAGACGCAGGCGCATTCTGAGTTCACCTGTTGTCTCACGCCCTCATCCGTCACGGATGGGTACATCCGTGCCACCTTCTCCCGGAGGGAGAACAGGGCAAACGCATATGGCTACCCTGCGATGAGTTTGAGGAGGAAGTCGTGGTCCCAGGCGGCGATCTTGCGTCGGCCGCGGATGCTCTTCCTCTTGGAGTGCCTGTCGCCGTGGGAACGCAGGAGGTTGAGGGCCAGGCGGCGCAGGCGGGCGAGGTTCTCCGG
>JAPLMQ010000040.1 GCA_026386955.1 Planctomycetota bacterium | reverse complement strand
TGACATGCCCGACAGCTACGTGCCTGATGATGACATGCCTGATCCCCAAGAGGAGCCCCAGCAATGACCGCAAGGTATCCTGGCCGCCCAAGCCTCGCTGCTGTGATCCGCAGCAGCCGCCAATGGGCAGTTGTCCGTAGGACATTTCTCTTCTACAACGGGTACTGCGCCGATCCCTTCGGTTTCCATGGCCAGAGCAGTGTCAGGTCAAGGCATGTTCACCATATCGTTCCGATCGTCGAACGGCCGGACTTGGCCTTTGACCGAGCCAACTGTGCTGCGCTCTGCCACGATTGTCATGGCAGGATCAACGGGATGGAACGGCGAGGCATTGATACCATCGGGATCTTTCGGTGGTTGCACAGCAGTATGCGGTATGCTCGATAGGGTGCCCCCGCCCCGCATGATGCTGTCCATCCAGGTGCCCCATTCAGCGTTACATTGATCAGAGACATCTGAGGGTGAAACCAGCACTGCCCCTCACGGTGCCAAACCGGTCTGGGGCGGCCACAGTGACCGCGAGCCCAGAGGGGCAACGAAGGTGGCCCGATCACGTGGATCGCCTTGGACGGCCTCCAAGGGTCAAATGCGGGCCGATTAGGTGGGTAGTCAGCAGCCCCATGACGACGACCGGGCCTTGGTGCTCTTGAGAATCTCCAGAACCTCCAAGATCGCCAAATCCGCCATAGTGGCTCACTGCCCCGCCACAACCTTCAGCCACGACACCGGCACGTAATACTTGCTGTAGGTTTTCCCATCCGTGTACCGGGTGCCGTCCTCGCTCTCGACCAGGACGGTGGCCCGGTGGTGGATGCGGTTGACCCGGCCCACCAGTCGCTCCCCCTCGAACTCAAACTGGATGTGTTCCAAGCCAGAAGCTCCACCAGGTGGATGATTTCGTGCTCCATGATCCGCTGAAGGGCCTGGAGCCGGTCGTGGCAGATCAAGCCGCAGACCTCGACGGGGCGTTGCACGTCGTTGAAGGTCATGAAGAGCATCCGGCTGGCGACGGCGATCTCGTAGTGGGTGGCCCAGGTGCCGTTGGCCGTCAGGCGGCGAGTCTTGATCGTCTTGCCCCCAGCGCGGGTCATGGTGCGGGAAAGGCGGAAGAGCAACGGCCCTTGAGCTTTCTCGGTCACGGCCTTGCCCAGCCAGCCGTTGAAGAAGTGGTGGTCGTAAAGGTGGAAGAGGCGGGCGAGGTCGTCGTTGCTGATCCGGGTGAAGTTGCCCTCGCGGATCTGGCCGGACCCTTGGAGCACGGCCTGATGGAGGGCCAAGGTCTTGGCTGCGACGGCTTCGGGGGAGTTGTGGAGGGCGAGAAGGTCCATGGCGAGAGGCGGTGAGGCACTTCAAGGCGAGCGTGAAGGCGGTGAAGATGCCTCGGCTTTGACGTTCGGGACCATTTCGCCGTAGACGGACACCAGAAAACGCCCGAACGTCCAAAGCGCTCGGTCCACACGACGGTGGTCAGGACAGGCGAGTTGCCTGAAGAATGGCTGGTACTCCTGGAGGTACACGTGGATCTTCCTGGCGTTGCTCACCGGGATTTCGCGGTCGTTCCGCCCCTCTAGAAACGCCATCGCTCGATGAACGTGCTGGTCGTAGATCGGGTACAGCGAAGGATGCTGGAGGTGGAGCCAGAAGATCCGCCAGATTGCCCCGCCCGGCCGGTTGAGGAAATCACGCACGTCGTCTGCGGTAGCGTCCACAGCGATTTGTTCGTCGGGGGACGAGTATCGCAAGATGCTCGTGGCCTTGAACCGGGACAGCGGTCTGCCGTTCTTCCACTCGAACCACTTCAGGATGCGTTCTTTGGTCAGAGGCTGGCCGATGTTCTCCCTGTAAACCTCTTCGTCGTAGCCGGAATAGAGGCGGTCCCAATAGTCCACGAACTCGGCCTGCGTGCCTGTTGTGGCCAGCAGGATCGGGAACGATGCCCCATCTGCGGCGGCTCTCTGTCGCTCGATGCAGTCGAGTTCGGCGACCACCCGGGCGATTCGCTGTTTCACGTCGGCGTACTTCGCTCGATAGGCCTTCGCCGTCCGACAATCGCTGCCCTTCCACGCCTCCAGGGCGAGCATGGTTCGGGTGTGACTGTTGTTGAGGCCCGCGAGCCTGCGGCGAAGCTGTCTCTCGTCGTCAGTCATGGCGTTCAAATCCACCGTGCCCTTCAACCCGGCACACTTGACGGAGCGGGTAGGCCGATCATACTTGCTCTTCTTGCCCGACAGAGCCCGCATGGATCGCTCGCCGTGGCCGAGGATTGTAATCTTGAACTTGGGACGGTCGTCTGAGCAAACGTCATGGTGGAACCTGCAATGGCATCAAGCCAGGTGATCGAAGACATCCTTGAGGCGGTCCATCGCCTCAGCGGGAGGCCGGTTCTTGTGCAGGCTGAGCCTGGCCTGAAGACCATGGCGACGGTGCGTGCGGCCAAAGGTTCCGCGCCAGCCCACCTGATCCGCTACAACCCCTCGGCTTCGAGCTTCGCCGACTACCTCGTCGCCTTCCAGTGTGGCTTCCTGCTCCGCACGTTCTCTCTGCCCGAATCCGAGCGATTTGAGGTCGGAGCGGCCTATTGGGGCAAGAGAGAGGCAGAGAAGTTGGTCAATGAGCACATCCGCCAAGCCAAGCTGCCCCTGAACAAGGAGGCCCGAGTCGGCCTGACGACCCAGATCGTCGACGGGTTGATTATTCAACTCCGGTCAGTGCCCATCGGCATGCGCGTCGATCGCTGGATCATGGACAAGTACCCGGACTTGGGGGAGAAGCAGCGCGTGAGCATCGAGCGGCAGATCCAGGAAGGTCTTGGCGCGCTTGCGCCTAACGTGAAACAGATCGCCCCTGAGTTGATCTACAACGGCAACGTCGGCATGAATGCGGCGTTCGCAGCCTTTTGGGCCAGGGCTTGGGGGGAAGTGCCGCTTACGACACCCTACAAGCTGGGATTTCCCAGTTGGACTCCGG
>JAPLMQ010000187.1 GCA_026386955.1 Planctomycetota bacterium | reverse complement strand
ATCGCTGCGCGCCAAGGCGGCGGGAAACCGAATCCCGCCGCGGAAAAACAGCGGGGAACGCTGCGCAGGCCGACCGCCCGGCCCGGCGGTCGACTGGTTTCAAGGGAAAAAGAAAACGAAGGCGTTATTCAGGACTCCCCTTAGTTTGTTGAGCAAGGGAGCCGCCATTGGATCGGGAGAAGCCTAAGGGAAGTGCCGGACAATCCGCAAGCATCTTGGTCGTGGACGATAACCCCGTCAATCTTCAGGTGCTGGTGGGCATGCTCAAGGACCGCGGGTATAAGGTCCGCCCGGTTCCCGGCGGCAAGATGGCGCTGCTGGCGGCGAGGCGAGATCCTCCGGATTTGATCCTGCTGGACATCAATATGCCGGAGATGAACGGCTACGAGGTGTGCGAGCACCTCAAAGCTGATGACCGGCTCAAGGACATCCCCGTCATCTTCATCACCGGTCTCACCGAGCTACCGGACAAGGTGAAGGCGTTTGCCGTCGGCGGGGTGGATTACATCACCAAGCCGTTTCAGATGGAAGAATTGCACGCGCGTGTCGAGACGCACCTGACACTCCGCCGTATGCGGGGCGACTTGGAGGAGGCCAACTCGCGGCTGGAGCAGCGCATGGCGGATCGCACCGCCGACGTTCACCGGCGGACGGTGCAGTTGCAGGCCCTGGCACTCGAGATGACCCAGGTCGAGAACCGCGAGCGGCGGCGGATGGCGCAAGTCCTGCACGACCACATCCAGCAACTTCTGGTGGCGGCCAAGATGCGTCTGGAATCGCTGGACAAAGTGCCGTACAAGGGCGGCAGTAATTTCCAGAAGTTCTATGACATTCTGGACGAATCCATCGAGGGGTGCCGGTCCTTGGCCATCGAACTGAGCCCGCCGATTCTGTACACCGGTGGTTTGGTGGCGGCGCTGGACTGGCTCGCCCGGTGGATGCTGGAGAAGTACGGTCTGGAGGTCCTCGTCGTGGTCGACGCGGCGGCAGACCCGGGCGACATAGACATAAAGGCCTTCCTCTTCCAGACGACCCGGGAACTGCTGTTCAACACGGTCAAGCACGCGGGCGTGGCCCAGGCCCAGATCCGCCTGCGCTTCGGGGAGGACGGCCTAGTCGAATTGGAAATCGAAGACCAGGGCAAGGGCTTCGTTATGGAGAACGCCAGCGGGACCCCGCGGCTCGGCACCGTGAGTCGGTCGGGCGAGGGCTTCGGTCTGCTGAGCATCCGTGAGCGGCTTGAACTGCTGGGCGGGCGGATGGAGGTCGACGCCGCGCCTGGCCGTGGGACGCGGATCAGCGTGTTTCTCCCCACGTGACAAGCCGATGGGACGGTCCTCGCGGCGCGGAAGTGGGTTGACACGGTGAACAACGCGAAGGAGCACGGGGATTGGGTGTTCCACGTCTGCCGCGACCCGCAGACGCTGGAGATGGAGTTGGCGTATCTGGCGAAGGCGGGGAAGGGGTGAGGATCACTTGATTCGCCACGTTGAGCCCTCGCGGTGGCGCAGCCCAAGGGGGGCGGGGGGGGTGCGTCTCTCGGCGGCGCGGCTTGTAGACCGTTGACCTGCCCCGCGTGTTTTTTGAAGAGTTACCAAACGCCGGGGCTCTCGTCTCTGGCGGGTCGAAACCACGGACCGTGGCGACCCGCTACGCGCGCGGCCGCAAGTTTTGGGGTGGGGGGTAGCCCTGGGGGCTGTTCTTCTCTTCCGGCCCGAGCGGCGAACCGTGTGGCCGGCGCACGCGCCAATTCACGGGTTTCGGACCCTGGGTTCGGGTCCTCCCCCGGAGGTGCCATCACGCGACTACTGCCGTGCCCGTTGAGGATGGCGACAGACTTTCTTTCCCGGCGGAGAGGCTGCCCGCGGGGGGCATCTCGCGGGTCCCTTTAGTAGGGGCGGGCGTTGCGGGTCTAACCTGGGCCGATCGTCGGCAAAGTGTGGTGCGCCGAAGTCAATTATTTAGGGAGGTTCGACGCGGCTCGATATTTCCGAGCATCTTCGGCAACACGCTCTGACAGAACAGAAGCTAGAAAATACGCCGGACAGTTTGTGAACGGCATATCCGCCTCGTGGACAATGAGTTGTGGATAACCGGTCGGCAACCCCGCAAGGTGTTTTGAAGCGAACCGACGCCAGTGAGATGGCAAAACCCGTTCAAAACGGAGGTTACGGTGGCAGATTCTTAGAAAAACACAACATATTGGGCATGCGGGCGTTTGACACACAATAGGTGGGGTTTGCCCGCGCCCCCCGCCCTCGTTACCTTAGTAAATACCGTGGCGGACCGCCGAACGCCGAGGTGGATACGAAAAAGGGGCGAGCCGTTAGAGCGGCCCGCCCCCAAAGTCGTGTCCGACAGAGGCGATCGGGACCGCCCGCCGTCAGCGAACTCCAAACGCACGGTAAGCGACGCCCGGCCTGGCTGTCAAGGATCGGCACCTTGCAAGGAGGCAGCAATGCCCCCCACGTCGTTCCCCGCGCCCGTTCCCTATCCCGATGCCCCGCTGGGCCTTACGTCCGGACCGGCAGCCCGCCTGATCGGCGTGAGCCGGTCACATTTCCACAAGCTGCGAAAAGGCGGTGGCCTGCCCCAGCCCCGCCGGCTGGGGGCGAAACTGTTGTGGTCCCGAGCCGAATTGATCGCCTGGTTCGACAGCGGGGCACAACTCCAACCGCCTGCCAGACCGGTCCAGTCCGCCGGCGGCGAGGGGGTGGCCAATGGCTAATCCCGTGCTGCCTTCCAACGTTGAGCCTGCTACGTACACCTTGGCGCTTCGCCCGCGAAAGATGGCGGCGGCGCTGGGAGTTTCAGAGCGAACCCTCTGGACCTGGACCGACGCCGGCGAAATCCCCCACGTTCGGCGCGGGGCGACCGTAATGTATCCCGTGGACGCCGTGCGCCGCTGGCTGGACGAGCAATCGGCCATCCCGGGGAACGGGGGTGCGCAATGACAACCCGAGACGATTGGCGACGGGTGACGCGGGCGAATCCCTGCCCGGTTTGCGAGAAGCCCGACTGGTGCGCCGTGGCCGCGGACGAGTCGGCGGCGCTGTGCCAGCGCGTCGAGTCGCCCAAGCGGGTCGGCGATGCCGGCTGGCTGCATCGGTTGCGGGAGGTGGCCCTGCCCCCCGGCCCGGTCCGGCGGGTGCTGCGGGTGGCCCCCGAGCCGGCCGAAACGCCCGTGCGCGATTGGGCCGAAGTTGCGGACCGTTACGCCGCGGCGGTGGACCCCGACCGGCTGGTGCAACTGGCCGACGACCTGGGTCTGACGGTGGGCAGCCTGCGCCGACTGCGGATCGGCTGGGCTGACGACCACGGCGCGTGGGCCTTCCCGATGGCTGGGCCTGCCAGCGAGGTGCGAGGCGTCCGCCTGCGCTTCCCGTCGGGTGCCAAGCTGTCGATCAAGGGCGGAAAGGAAGGGCTGTTCATCCCCGTGGGGCTGGACGCTCCGGGCGAGGCCGCGCGAGGCGGCCGGCTGCTGGTGACGGAAGGCCCAACCGACTGCGCCGCCCTGCTGGACCTGGGGTTCGACGCTGTCGGCCGGCCAAGTTGCACGGGCGGGACGCTGGCGCTGGCGGAGCTGGTTCGGCTTCGCGAGGCGACCGAGGTGGTGATTGTGGCCGACGCCGATGCCCCCGGCCGGCGCGGTGCGGAGAGCCTGGCCGTCGTGCTGGTGACGATTGCCCCCGCGGTGCGGATCATCACGCCTCCCGACCCTGTGAAGGATGCCCGAGCGTGGAAGCGGGCCGGGGCGACCCATCAAGATGTACTGCAGCGCATCGAAGCCGCGCCCGTGCGCCGGCTGACGCTGGTGACGATCGCGAGCCGTCGCAAGGGAGGGCGCTGAATGATTCCGCCCAACCTGATGACGTTTGAACACGAGCCCGTCGGCGGCGCTGGCCGGCTATGCAAGGTGACCGTGCGATACGCCGGCGAAGTGAGACACATTGACTCAATCGACCTGGCCAAGGCCAAGGAACGGGATCGGTTTATCGCCTGTCTCAAAAAAAGGGTGCCCGCGCTCGACGCCGACGAAATCCACGCGAAGTTGCTGGCGATCGCGGATCGACCGGTGGTGGCGATGCCTGCGGTTGCCCCGGATGAAGTGGACCTGCGGCGGATCGTGCGCCCCGAGTTGTTCATTACACCTTGGGTGACGGGCCTGACCGTGGCAACGCCGGTGATGGTCGGAGGGAAGCCGGCTGGCAAATGGGCGGTCTATCTGCGGTGGCCTGATGGCCGGCGCGAGCGGGTGGACCTGTCAGGGTCGATCAACCTGGACGGGGGCGAGACGTTGTGGCTGAATCCTGTGCCGGCGGCCCCGAACATCAACGCCTCGCCGGGATGGTCGGCTGCGGCCCGAGCGGCATGGCTTGGCGGGAAGGCGGCCCCCGACCCCGCGCTCGTCCTGCATTCGGTACTGGAGCGCATCGCCCATTATCTTGAGTTGCCCCCTGACGTGGCCTACGGGACCGCCGCGACATTGGCGGTATGGTCGATGCTGACCTACGTGTACCCCGCCTGGGATGCGGTTCCCTATCTGTTCATCGGTGGCCCGATGGGATCGGGCAAGACCAGAGCCTTCGAGGTGCTGGCCCGGCTGGTGTTTCGTCCGCTGGGGTCGTCGAACATGACAGCCCCGGCGCTGTTTCGCACGCTGAACGAGCGAGGCGGGACGCTGTTGATGGATGAGGCGGAGCGGCTGAAGGATGGGCGACCCGAAACGGGGGAGTTGCTGTCGATTTTTCTAGCCGGGTACAAGCGCGGGGGACGCGCGACGCGGCTGGAAGCCGTGGGCGACACTTTCGAGACACGGGAATTCGACGTGTTTGGCCCCAAGGCCCTGGCCTGCATTGCGGGGCTTCCCCCAACGCTGTCGAGTCGGTCCATCCCCATCATGATGTTCCGCGCCGACGACAATTCACCCAAGCCGAGACGGAAGATCGACGACGATCCGGCGAAGTGGCAAACAATCCGCGACGACCTGCACGCGCTGGCGCTGGAGTACGGGCAGACTTGGCTGGACCTGTCGCGCCGGCATGAAGTCTGCCCCAGCATGAGCGGACGCAACGCAGAGCTTTGGCAGCCGTTGCTGGCCATCGCGACGTGGCTGGAGGAACGGGGCGTACGGGGCCTGGGCGACCTGCTGCGAGAGCACGCGATGAAGTGCATCGACGCGGGCAAGGAAGACCAGATACCCGAGGTGGACGAAATCCTGCTGACGATCTTGGCCGCGCGGGTGATGGCCGGCGACCCCCCTACCTCCTCCGAGATTCTCGATCGTGCAAGATTGGATGAGCCCGAACTGTTCAGGAACTACAAGACGGGAAAAAGCGTGGGCACCGTGTTGAAGCGCTACGGGCTAGTGACTCGAAAGAGCGGCGACCGTCGCTTTTCGACCGTGACGAAGGCCATGCTGAGGAAGATTCAGCAGACCTACGAATTGGACCTGGGCATCCCCGAGCCGGCCCCGGCCCCCGCCGTCCCGAGCCCCCGGGATGGCGAATCGGTGGGCGCATTGGGCGCATTGGGCGCATCCCAAAGCCCTAACCCCGGGAGTACCTGACCATGACCTACAACGTGGTGGACCTGCTGGACGAGTTGATGATGAAGGCGGCCGAGCCCAACACGACCCCAGAGCCGGCAACCCCGACGCCGATGCACCTATCCATCGGCCCCGACGACCTGCCCGGCGACTGGCGGTGCGAATGGGAAGAGCGCGCCGCCATCATGGAGTACGACGCCGGCCTGCCGCGCGAGCGGGCAGAGGCCCGGGCGCTGGGCGAGATTACCGACCTGATGCGAGCCGCCGGCGTGCGGATGGCCGACCACAACGAAAAACTCCTTGGATAATCCTTGCCTATTGGCAAGTTATGAGGTAGGATTGAGCCCATGAGTGAGATTCTGGAAACGTTGAAGCGGGCGATCGAGGCAAGCGCCAAAAGCCGATACACGCTGGCGCGAGAAACCGACGTAGCGGAAAGCGCCCTGTCTCGCCTGATGAGCGGCGAGCGAGGATTGAGCATCGACGCGGCGGAGCGGCTGGCGAAAGCCCTGGACCTGCAAATCGTCATCAAGCCGGCGAAGCGGAAGGCCGGCAAGACAAAGGATCGGTGACCTATGGCGAGCATCGGATCAGACCCCAACGGGCATCGTCGGATTCTTTTCGTGGCGGCCGACGGAAGCCGCAAGACCGTGCGCCTGGGCAAGATGAGCCAGCGCGACGCCGAGCAAGTCTGCCGGCATGTCGAGTCGCTTGCCGGCGCGACGATCCACGGGCAGCCCGTACCCCGCGAGACGGCGGTGTGGCTGAGCGGGATCGGCCCGACGCTGCACGACCGCCTCGCGCGGGCCGGGCTGGTGACGGCGCGGGCCGCGGCCGAGACGGCGAAGCTGGGGCCGTTCATCGACGCCTATATCACCGGCCGCGTCGATGCCAAGCCGCGGACCGTCATCAACTTCAAACACGCCCGCAAGGTGATTGTGGGCTACTTCGGCGAGGGCAAGGCGCTCGTGAGCATCACCCCGGGAGACGCCGACGCCTTCCGCCTGGACCTCCTGGGCAAGGGGATGGCGGACAACACGGTCCGTCGAATTTGCGGACGAGCCCGACAGTATTTCCGGGCGGCGATCCGTCGCGAGCTGGTCACCCGCAACCCGTTCGAGGGCATCAAGTGCGCGGTGGGCGCGAACCCCGAGCGGCTGCGGTTCGTGAGCCGGGAGGATGCGGAAAAGGTGCTGGCGGCCTGCCCCGATGCCGAGTGGCGGCTGATCTTCGCCTTGAGCCGCTACGCCGGCATGCGCTGCCCGTCCGAACACCTGGCCCTGCGCTGGGGTGACGTGGATTGGGCGAATGGGCGCATGAACGTGCGCAGCCCCAAGACAGAGCATTACGAGGGCAAGGCGTCGCGGCTGGTCCCGATCTTCCCCGAGCTTCTGCCCCACCTGCGGGCGGCATTCGAGGCGGCCGAACCGGGGACGGAGTACGCCGTCACCCGATGCCGGGATGGTGCCGTGAACCTGCGGACCCAGCTTGAGCGGATCATCCGGCGGGCGGGCCTGCAGCCCTGGCCCAAGCTGTTCCACAACCTGCGCGCGACTCGCGAGACGGAGTTGGCCGAGACGTTCCCGCTGCATGTCGTTTGCGCCTGGATCGGCAATTCTTCGGCGATCGCGGCGAAGCACTACCTGCAGGTGACGGACGAGCATTTCAGCCGGGCAATCGCGGACGCGGCCGACGGTGAATCGACGCCTGTGAAGGCGGCACAAAAAGCGGCACAGATTCCGGCACAGCAAGCGCACGCGACGGGCCGCAATGCTTCGCAAGCCGAAGCCCTGGAAACGAAAAACCCCGCGAATTGCGGGGTTTTGCGAGGGGATGCGTCAGAATGCGAAGACCCTAACACTTCCCTAATACCCCCTAGGGGAGTCGAACCCCTGTATGCAGACTGAGAATCTGCTGTCCTAGGCCACTAGACGAAGGGGGCGTGGCAGAGGGAGTATTGTCTGCGCCTCCCCCCGTGTTGTCAAACGCCTTGTTTTGCAGGGTTTCGGCGTGGGCGACGCCGGACGCGCCCGAGGCGCTCGCGTCGAACCGACTCCGGCGATTGTCCCCTTCCGTCCCTCTTTGGTTCGCTTCCGGCGCAAGCGCCTGCGCGGCCATCCGTGCCCGTTGCGGAGGATGGGGTCGACCTCAGACATTGTCGTTGGCGAGATTGAGGAACGGGTCGCGCCAAGGGCGGCAATGGCCTTGGCGCGACCCGATTTTGGGTTGCCCACCACGTTCCAGAGCCCAAAATACGCATTCACGGTATTTTCGCAAAAAAATCAGGGGGAAATCGGTGATTCGTCATACCCGTTTCCGCTTGATCCTGTATGGGATGAGAGAGAACCGTTCTAAGTCCATTCCGGGGGAATTGGGGACCGGGTCGGGGGAATTCCGGGGGTGCACCGCCCGGCGAATGCACGAGCCCGTCCGAGGGTTCCGGGATTCCGGGGGAGAGGGAGTTGGAGGTCCGAGGGTTGAAAGCCGGGGCCTGGGAACTCCGGGGTCAATCCAAACAACGGACCGAGCCGGCTGGGAGAAAGCGATCGGGGAGGATCGAGAGATTCGTTTCCGTCGACGCCAGACGCCACAGGGTGGGCCCGGGGGGCCACCCTGTGGTGTGCTGGCGCGCGTGGGGCGTTCCCGATGCCGATGCCGCCACTACACGCCCATCACGTCACGCCTCCGAAGTCCATGCGGGCGCGGAGTGCTTCCAGCGAATCCCGCTGGCGGCCGCGCGGGCGATCGAGGTCCTGTCGCCAACGGTATAATGGATTCTTGCTTGGGGTCCGCCCCGCGGCGGGCTCCTTCGAGGGGTGTTGTATCGATTCGGGGTTCACCGGGGTGTGCGCCGTGCGAAATCACTTCAATCCAGCGACTGGAACCGGGCTGCCTGGTTGTTCCGTCACGCGACGGGCGACCGATGGGCGGATGTTCGCCTTTGAACCATTCTCAAGTCCGAAGCGAAGTCCGCGCCACGAATCGCGCGGACGCCTCACATCGATTCGTTTGTGAAGGCATGGGGACATGACTCACGCAAGCAATGCCGGCCAGAGCCCGATAGCGTTGGCGATCAAGGGCGACCAGGCGGCGATGAGCCGGCTGCTGCTGAGCCACCACGCTGCGATCCTCGCGGCGATCCGCAAGGTGGTCGGGGAGCGGCTGGGCGGGCGGGTGTCGCCCGAGGACGTGGCCCAACTGGTCTACATCGACGCCTTCCGGGGCGTGGGCAAACTGACGGACCACGGGGAGGAGGCGTTCCGCGGCTGGCTGCTGCGGATCGCCGCCAACCGCGCCATGGACGAGGTCCGGCGGGAGTGCGCCAAGAAACGTGGAGGGCGGAACGGAAGCCCCGGTGGGCGCGCGACGGCCGGCACCGAGTCGTTGGAGGAGACGCTGCTCGATCGCGTCTCGGGGCGAGACCGCACGCCCAGCCAGGCGGCGGCGAGGCAAGAGGCCCTCGAGACCATGCGGGCGGCGATCAAGAGCCTCCTGCCGGACCAGCAGCGCGTGCTTGAGCTGCGCTATCTGCAGGGGCTCTCGGCGGGGGAGACGGCCACTCAGTTGGGCAAGACGCCCCGCGCGGTGCATGCGATGTGCCAGCGGGCGCTGGAGCGGCTGCGGGAGCTCATGGGGAGCGCGTCGCAATTCCTGAGTTCGTGAGGAATCGTGCCCGCGGTTCCCGCTTGAAGAGATGGGGGCGTCGAAGCGAACGGCCTGTTCCCGCGCCTTTGGTCGCCGGGCGGGGCTTCCACTTCTGGAGCATCGGTTGTGACATCGCCTCCCCCCGATGACCGCTTGGCCCGCGACGAACGCATCCGCGCGATCGCCCAGGAGGCGGCAGCCCGGCTGATCTCCGGAGAGCCCGTCGACGACCAGGCGATCTGCCGCAAGCACCCCGACCTGATGCCGGAGCTGGCGCAGGTCTTGGCGACCGTGCTGCTGATCGAGCGGGCCCGGCTGCGGGCGGGCGAGGCGTCCGCCGATTCGCGCGGGCCCGATGGCGGCGAGACGGGGCCGACCGAAAGGGCAGACTCGGCGCCTGGCTCAGGCGGGAACGGCCACGGCGACGCAAAGGGCGACTCAAAACCCGACGTGCCCGAGCCCGACCCAGCGGTCCGGCCGCCGAACGTCGAGGGCTTCGAGTTCCGCAAGCTGGTGAGCCGGAGCGAGCGCTCGTGGCTGTTCGAGGCGGTGCGTCAAGGCGGCGACCAGCCGGTGATAATCAAGATCGTCGAGCACGGCCCGACGGGCGAGATGCTCGACAGCCACCTCTTGGACGCCCAGCTCGACCTGCTGGCCGCGCTCGCGCCGCCGGGCGAGTCGGGGCTGATCGAGCACGGGTGCACGCGCGACGGGGCGTTCTTCGTCGTGCTCGACCCCGACTCCATCCGAGGCGAGCGCCGAGCACGGGCGGTTCACGGTCATCGGGCCCCACGGCCGCGGGGGCGTCGGGCGGGTGAGCCGGGCGATCGACCACGACCTGCAGCGCGACGTCGCGCTCAAGGAGCTGCGCACGGGGCTCGCCTCCGACCCGCGTCTGCGCCGCCGGTTCCTCTCCGAGGCGGTCATCACGGGGTATCTGGAGCACCCCGGGATCGTGCCGATCTACGCGCTGGGCTGGGACCGCGCCGGGCGGCCGTATTACGCGATGAAGTTCGTCGAGGGGCAGACGCTGGACGACGCGATCGAGCGCCTGCGCGACCCGCTGGACTTGGCGGAACTGCGCCCGCTGTTGCGACGGGTCGTCCATGTCTGCCAGGCGATCGCCTTCGCCCACAGCCGGGGGGTGATCCACCGCGACCTCAAGCCGACCAACATCATGCTGGGCGAATACGGCGAGACGCTGGTGCTCGACTGGGGCTTGGCGAAGCGCACCGGGCAGCCCGACCGGGCCGGCGACGCGTCGGCCGACATCAAGGCCGACGCCGGGCTTGGCGCCGAGGGGGAACCCGCCGGCGCACCCGACCAACGGTTCACCCTCGACGGGGCCGTGCTGGGAACGCCGGCCTACATGCCGCCGGAGCAGGCATTGGGCAAGCTCAACGAAGTCGGGCCCGCGTCGGACGTCTACAGCCTTGGGGCGGTGCTCTACAGGACGCTGACGAAGCGGGCCCCGCACCGAGGCGACAACTCGCGCGAAGTGCTGGCCCGAGCACGGGATGGTCGCCCGGACCGGCCCCGCGCCTTGAACTCGTCGGTCCCCGCGGCGCTCGAGGCGGTCTGCCAGCGGGCGATGGCGCCGGCGCCCGCGGACCGTTACGCCTCGGCGGCCGACTTGGCGCGCGACATCGAGCGCTGGCTCGACGACGAGCCGGTGTCGGTCCACCGGGAGGGCCCGCTGAGCCGGCTGTCGCGCTGGTCGAGGCGGCACCCGGCGCGGGTCGCCGCGATCGCCGCGCTGGTCTTCACGGCGCTGGTCGCCGCGGCGGTGGGCTCGGTGGTGGTGGGCTCCGAGCGGGCCAAGACGCGGGCCGCGCAGGAGCTCGCCGACGCGAACGCCAAGGGCATGTCCCGCTTCAATTCCGCGCTGAACCGCACCCGCTCGCACGCGGGCATGCTCGAGTCGCTGGCCGCGGAGGCGGACGCGGCCTCGCTCGCGGCCCAGCAGGGCTTCGACGCCGGCGCCGCCGAGGCTCGGGCCGAGCGCCTCGCTGTCCGGGCCCAGAAGGCCCGCGCCGAAGTGCGCGGCATCGAGGGCGCGATCAGCGGCGCCCAGCAACTCGCCAACGATCTTGGCCTGCCCGACTCCTCGCGCCTGCCCGGGGCCGCGCCGGCGCCGCTGCCGATGGCCTCCGGCATGGCCCTGGTCAGCGCCCCCGCCCCGCTCCCCGGGCTTCGCTCCTGGACGCTCGAGACCACCACGCCGCGGGCCTCGATCGTCGGCCTCGCCTACAGCCCCGACAGCCGCTTGGTCGCCACCGCGGGCGATGAGGGCGTCGTCCGCGTCTTCGACGCGCAGACCGCCAAGCAGACCCTCTGCCTGCTCGGACACGACGCCCCCCTGCTCTGCGTCGCCTGGTCACCCGACGGGACGACGATCGCCTCGGGCTCGGAGGACGGCACCGCGAGGATCTTCGACGCCGGCACCGGCCTGCAGCTCGCCGTGCTCGAAGGCCACCGCGCCTCGGTCCGCGCCCTCGCGTGGTCGCCCGACAGCAGGCAGATCGTCACCGCCAGCTACGACACGACCCTGCGCATCTGGGACGTGGAGCGGAAGCTGGCCGTCCGAACCCTGGTCGGCCACACCGGCGGCGTCTCGGGCGTCGACTGGTCTCCCGACGGCTCGACCATCGCCTCCTCCGGCAACGACCTGACCGTCCGGCTTTGGGATCCCGGCACAGGCCAGCAGATGCACATGTTCACTAAGGTGCAGGTCCCTTGGACTCAATTCAGCTCCGTCCACTGGACACCCGATTCCCGCTACCTGCTCTGGCCCGACAACAGCCGCGCCCGGCTCTGGGACGCGAAGCTCGGACAGGACGACTCCGACCGCCTGCCCAAGGGCATCTCCGTGACGCTCTCCGCCGCCTCATACGCCCCCGACGGCAAGGCGCTGATCACGTCGGGCTCGCCGGCGGCCGTCATCGATCTCGATACGGGCAAGGCGACCGTGCTCTTCCCGCGCGACTTCAACGCCACCTGTCGCGCGATGGGCTGGTCGCCCGACGGCAAGAGCATCGCCGTGGGCGACGAGCGGGGAAGCCTCTGGTTCTTCGACGCCGAGACGCGGAAGCTGCGAGCCTCGGTGAAGGGCGACTGCAAGATCGCCACCGCCGCCGGGTGGGCTCCGGACAACCAAACCGTCGCGATCGGGACCAACGCCGGCGTGATCGAGATCTGGGACCTGCGGACCCCCGCGCCCGTGCGCAGCCTGCACACCACCTTCGCGTCGATCGCGTACATCACCTGGGCCACCGACGCCCATTTCCTGGCCGCCTCTTCCTACCGGGAGGAGGACGTCGAAATCTTCGACAGCCGGACCGGGGTGCCCGTCACCAAGCTCACCGGGCACAAGAACGGCATCCAGACGCTCGCCTGGGCGCCGGGCCGACCGATCCTGGCGGTGGGCAGCGCCGACGGGCGCGTGCGGATATGGGACGTCTCCGTCCCGCAGCTCCTGCAGACGCTGGAGGGACACAAGGACTGGGTGCGCAGCGTGGCTTGGTCGCCCGACGGGACGCGCCTCGTCTCCTCCGACCGCGCGGGCCAGGTCCGCATCTGGACTCCGAACTCCGAGACGCCCCCGATGATCCTCACGGGACACGAAGAGGAGGTCCGCCGCCTCGCCTGGGCGCCCGACGGGAAGACGCTCGCCTCGGGCGGGCTCGACAAGACCATCCGCGTCTGGGACTCGGCCACGGGAAAGGTCCAGCTCATCCTGCGCGGACACCGCGACCGCATCCGCGACCTGGTCTTCACCCCCGACGGGCGCGAGATCGTCTCCATCGGCACCGGGGGCACGCTCCACCGCTGGCTCGCCCGCTGGGGCGACCCGCTCTCGACCACCGAGGTCGCCCTGCCCGGGGAGATCTCGCCCGACGGCTCGCTGGTCATCGGCTGCCTCGGCGCGGTCCGCGTCTGGGAGACCCGCAGCGCCCTGCCGCGCCACACCCTCATGACCCTGCAGGAGACCAACTACGCTGCCATCGGCAACGCGGGCGACTACGTCGGGCCCGAAGGCATCGACAAGAGCCTGGTCTTCGTCGCCCAGTCCGACGCCGGGCAGAAGCTCTACACCCCCGCCGAGTTCGCCTCGACGTTTCATTGGTCCAACTCGCCCCCCGCCGCCGGCGCGTCGAGCGTGATCACCGGCCTCTCCCTCGCGCAGGGCCTCGTGCGCCAGATCGAAGCAGGCCTGGTCGCCACGCCCGATCCGCGCACGGGCGACATCGTCGCCCATCTCAAGCCCGAGATCCGCAACACGCTCAAGTCGCCCGTCGAGGTCGGGTTCGCGTGGCACGTGGACACGAAGGTCGACTGGATCGACGACCCCAAGACCCTGCGCCTCTCACCCGAGGACGCCGCTGTCGTCAACGCGCGTCCGACTTGGACGCCCTCCGCCCCCACGGGGAAAGTCTCCGTCGCCCCCGGGCAGAGCGCCCCGCTCGACCTTCGGATCGTCCTTCCCAAGGGCATGGGGCAGCGCACGATGCCGATGCCCGACCTGGAGATCAGCTTCGCGGCCGCGGGCATGCAGCCGCTCTCCAACCGCATCCCCGTCAAGCTCGCCGTGACGGACTACTGGAGGCAGCACCTGCCCGAGATCCGCGCCAAGCGGGTCGCCGCGGCGCCGCGCGTCGACGGGATCCTCGACGAGGCGGCGTGGAGGCGCGGGCCGGACGCCGACCACTTCCATCGCCTCCGCGTCTGGGGCGCCTCCAAGCCCGACACCGCGGCGTGGATCGCCTACGACGACGAGGCCCTCTACGTCGCCTTCCGCGCGATGGAGGCCGATATGCCCGGCATCACCCTGACGCACGACGCGCACGACAGCGAGGTCTACAAGGACGATTCCGTCGAGTTCTTCGTGAACACCCATCCGCGGGAGATCGCGACCTATCACTTCATCGTCAACGCAGCCGGGGTGTTGTACGACGACCAGACCCGCGGGCGGGCCGGCGCGCTGCAGGACGTGTCGTGGGAAAGCCACGCCGCCGTCGCGGCCCACAGGAACGAGCGGGACTGGACGGCCGAGATCGCCATCCCGTGGAGGAACATCGGGCTCGCGGGCCCGCCGTCCGAAGGCGATTCGATCCGGGTGAACTTCTGCCGCAACCGCCACCGGGCCCCCGCCATGACGCTGCACACCTGGGCGCCCATGAACGATGGCTTCCATGAACTCGACATGCTGGGGTGGCTGAGATTTTGATCGCGCGGCGGGAATGCCCCGCGCGAGACGTAAAGGCTGATGGACAGTGCGTTGAGGCGGCCTGAATCGGGGCGGCATAGGCAAATCGCTGATGGACAAGCGCGGGATTGCCCGCAACGGCGACCGGGTATTGATGAAGGGTGCGGACAAGATTCAGCAACTCGATCCTCATTTTCCAGGGGTTTCGCAGTGGCCACTAAGAGAATCTCGGGTGCCCAAAGCCCTGACACGACGTCTTCGGGGCCTCGGCTGCGCGTCTGGTCTCCCCAGGGCCGCGAGATCGCGAGTTGCGACCTCGATGCGCGCGACGTGATCATCGGCCGATCGCATCTCGCGAACATCCGCCTCGACCACCCCAACGTCTCCCGCCGGCATGCGCTGATCGAATACCGCCCCGGCATCGGCTGGTTCGTCCGCGACATGCAGAGCCGGCACGGGATGGCGATCAACGGCCGGACGGTCGCCGACGCCCTGCTCCAGGGCGGGGACGTGATCCGGATCGCGGAGTATCTCGTGGAGTTCGTCGCCTCGACGGACGGGGCCGGCCCGCGGCGGGACGATTCAACCTCTGTGGATGCGACCTGGACGGGGACGGAGGAGCCCGAGCCCTCCGGCGAGACCCTGTCGCCTCCGCCCAACCCCGAAGGGTTCGCCCCGCTGATCGATCACCTGGGCGTGGCGATCTTCCGCGTCGCGGCCGAGGGCGACGGCGTCTTCCTCGACGCCAACGCCGCCATGGCGAACCTCCTGGGCGTGCCCTCGCGCGAAGCCCTGGTCGGCCGGACCATCAGCCGGTTCTTCGAGAGCGTCGAGGCCTACCGCCGCTTCCACAGCCATCTCTCCCAGAAGCAGGCCCTCTGGAATGAGGAGGTCACCCTCGCGACCCTTGGCGGCACACGCGTCGTCGTCTCCATCACCGCGCGCATCAGCCGCACCGGCGAGCGGCTCTGCCTCGAGGGCATCGCCGAGGACCTCACCCGCCTGCGCAAGCTCGAGCGCGACTACCACCGGCTCTTCACCTGCTCGCGCGACCTGGTCTGCGTCGCCGGGCTCGACGGCTGGTTCCGCCGCATCAACCCCGCCTTCGAGACGACCTTGGGATACACCGAGGGCGAACTGCTCGCCAAGCCGTTCATCGACTTCGTCCATCCCGACGACCGGGAGTCGACGCAGGAGGAGCTGCGGACGCTCGCGAGCGGGGCGCCGACCCGTCAGTTCGAGAACCGGTACCGGAAGGCCGACGGCTCCTACCGGTCCCTGGAATGGGAGGCGACGCCCGACATCGACCGCGGGTTCGTCTACGCGATCGCGCGCGACGTGACCGATCGCCGCCGGGCGGAGGAGGCCGAACGGATCGTCTACGCCACCGACCTCAAGCTGCGGATCGCGCGCGAGGTGCAGGACCGCCTGCTCCCCCGCGCCGACCCGGTCCTGCCCGGGTGGGACCTCGCCGGCTGCTCCGTCCCCGCCGAGGCGGTCGGCGGCGACTACTTCGACTTCATCCCCGGCGAGAACGGCACGATCCTGCTCGTGATCGGCGACGCGATGGGGCACGGCATCGGCCCGGCGATCCTCATGGCCGAGACCCGCGCGTGCCTCAGGTCCCTCGCCTCGATCCCCCAGGACCTCGACGCCCTCGCCCGCCGCGTCAACCGCGTGCTCCTCTCGGAGAAGCCCGAGCTTTATTTCGTGACCCTGCTCCTGGTCCGCCTCGACCCCGCGACCGGCGAGATCGCCTACTGCAATTGCGGCCACCCCGAGGGGCTGCTCCTCGACCACACCGGGCGCGTCCGCCACCGGTTGGGAAGCGTGGGCTTGCCCCTGGGCTGCCAGGCCGACTGCCTCGCGGGCAACGGCGAGACGCAGACCCTCAACCCCGGCGACTCGCTGGTGCTCGTGACCGACGGCGTGCTCGAGGCCCGCAACGCCGACGGCGAGTTCTTCGGGCCCAAGCTCCTCCCGGAGATCCAGTCCCGCCTCGCCCTCCCGGCCCGCGAGCTTTGCAGCGCCCTGCAGGCCACCGTGCAGGAATTCCACAGCCCCGCGCCCAAGGCCGACGACGTGAGTTGCCTGGTCCTCAAGCGCACGGCCCCGTACCCCTACAGGCCGACGCGCGCCGACTCATCGACCGCGCAGACCGGCGAGTCCATCTGACGCGTCGGCGCGGACGGGTTCACCAGTCGCGCAGGCCGACGAGCCTTTCGCCCAGCGGGGTGAGCCGGGCGGATTCGCGCTGGTTCTCCTCGATTTTGCGCGGGTCGCCGGGGAAGGCCGGGGCGTTGGGCGGCTTGCGCTCGCGGTATTGCTTGATCGCGGCCTCGCGGTGGCCGGGGCCGAAGCGCGTGAAGGGCTGCATGGAGACGTACTGCGCCAGGCGCGGCTTGGTGGAGGTGTTCCGCCCCGGGCCGTGGGGCGTGAAGTTGTCCCAGAGGATCAGGTCGCCCTTGAGGCCGACGATCGGCGTGGGGGCGATGTGCTTGAAGTCGGGCGGCTCGGGCGGGCGCGAGGCGGGGTCGGCCTCGGAGTAGGCCTCGTTCAGCTTGTGGAAGTCGGGGATGCAGTGGAACCCGCCCTGGTCCGCGGCGGTGTCGGCCAGGCAGAGCACGCCCTGCACGAACCGCGGCTTGGGCTGGCGCTGGGCCGGGTCGGAGTCGAGGTGGAGAAAACCCTTGTCCTCCCACTCGGGCCGGGCGGGATCGTATGGCGGCTTGAACGAGACGCGGTCCTGCGACACGCTCAGCTCCTTGACGCCCCAGAGCTCGGAGAACGCGGCGTACATCCGCGGGTGCTGGCGGACGTCCCACATCGACTGGTGGTGGTAGAGCTCAACGGAGGCGCACGTAGCCGTGGCGTTCGTAGAACGCGCGGTCTTCGGGGGTGATCATCGGCATGGGAAAGGCTCGGGGAAATCCGGGGGAGGGATTGTAACCCGTGGCAGTCGGCGCGGCGGCGCACGCCGCCCTGTCGTATGCTTTCCACGACCGATCCCCCGCACCGGAGCATCCGCCATGGCCACCGCCGCCGAACAGAGCCTCCGCATCCTGACGCCCGCGCAGAAGCGGTCGTTCGACCAGGACGGCTACCTCCACCTCCCGGGCTTCTACGACGCGAGCGCGATGGCGGAGATGCGCGAGCAGTTCCGCCAACTCATGGCCACCGACAAGGGCAGGCACCGCACGGTCTCGCACAGCTACATGCCGCAGGTCGAAGGCTACGGACTCGACCCGATCAATCCGTTGAACATGACCGGCATGATGAACCACGTCGCGGTGAACGACTACTGGTTCGACCACTTCACCGACCCGCGGATCGTCTCGGTGATGGTGGACCTGCTGGGCCCGAACATCGACTTCCACAACGGGAAGGTGCGCAACAAGCCGCCGGGCTTCGAGTGCAAGCAGAGCTGGCACCAGGATTGGCCGTACGAGAAGCACACCAAGCCCGACCTGGCGGCGGCGCTGACCTACATCGAGGAGACCGGGCTCGACGCCGGCGCGACGGAGGTCATCCCCGGGAGCCACCTCAAGGGCGAGTGGCCGCTGAACGACGACAAGGTGACGATCCCCGAGGCGCTGGTGCCGCCGGGGAGTTGGAAGGTCTGCGAGGCGGCGGCCGGGGACGTGGTGGTGATCCACGTGCTGGTGGTGCACCGCGCGGGGCACAACCGCACGAACCGCTCGCGCCACGCGATCATCAACGAGTACAAGACGATGGAGACGATCGACCTCTGGGGCAACTCCTGCGCCTTCGCCAACCTGCCGCTGGCGCGGGGCGGGAAGCCGGTGCTGCCGCGGATCGGGTGAGGCTGGTTTGCCGAGGCGAGGGCGGTCAGCCCCGCGCGGCGCGGGCGACCTTGCGGATCGCCGCCGCCATGTCGTCGATGTCGCCTGCCGCGAGCCCTTCGTGGAGCGGGAGGCGGACCGCGGTGGCGAGGACCTTCTCCGTCACCGGCAGCTTCACCTTCGAATAGTCGTACTTCCTGCCCGCGACGACCTCGGCCGGCCAGACTCCGCCGGCGAAGAAGTTCTTGTTGATGAAGACCGGCTCGTGGCAGAGCGGGCGCGGGAGGTAGCCCGACGAGGCGGGGATGCCCTCGGCCTGCACGCGCTTGACGAACTCGTCACGGGGGAGGCCCAAGGCCTGCTCGTCGACGCGGAACATGTAGTGCTTGTGGTGCGTCCCCTGTAACTGCAGCAACCCTCTCCAACTTTGCAGGCGGAATTGTTTGCGAAAAGGTTGGCGTTGTGGGCGAGGGCGACGGCCCCCTGCAGTTCGGTCATGCGGTAGTTCGCGCCCAGGCCGGCGAGGCGGTTGCCCTGGGCAAGGCGGTCGTAGTACTTGTCGCCGCAGTTGTGCATCGAGCGGTAGGCGGCCTCGTCGTGGGTGATGATGAACCCGCCGTCGCCGCAGGAGAGGTGCTTGAAGTCGTTGAAGCTGTAGCAGCCGGCGTCGCCGAAGTTGCCGACGGCCTTGCCCTTGTAGGTCGCGCCCCAGGACTGGGCGCAGTCCTCGATCAAGGCGATCTTCCTGGCCTTGCAGAGGGCGACGATCTCGTCCATGTCGGCGGGCGTGCCGGCGAGGTGGACCAGGACCACCGCGCGGGTGCGCTCGGTGATGACGGCCTCGATGCTCTTGGCGGTGATGTTGAACGTGCGCGGGTCGACCTCGGCGAAGACGGGGACCGCGTTCTGGTAGAGGATCGCGACAGCGGTGCCCATGTCGGTGATGGGCGAGGTGATGACCTCATACCCGGCGGGGATGCCCAGCCCGGCGACGGCGACGTGCAGGCTCGCGGTGCCCGACGAGGCGGGGACGGCGAAGGGGGCGCCGAGCTCCTGCTTGGCCCGGGCGAGCATGCGGGTGACGAGGCCGTCGGCCTGGTAGTAGAAGAGGTTGTTGCGGGTGAGGGCCTCCTTGAGGAACTCGACCTCGCGCCCGGTGTAGCGCGGGCCCAGGCCCGGGAGGGGCTTGGTGCGGATGGGGGTGTGGGCGGGAGAGTTGGTCTGGGTCATGGGGAACTCCTCGTCGTCATGGAGACGAACCCCACCGAACGCGACGGGGTGCCGTCGCGATCGATGGGCTTGAATCAGGACACCGATCCTCGGCTCACGCCTCGTCGTCGCGCAGCTTCGCCAGGACGGTCAGGTCCTCGAGCGTGGTCGTGTCGCCCTTGACTTCCTTGCCCGAGGCGACCTCGCGCAGGAGCCGGCGCATGATCTTGCCCGAGCGGGTCTTGGGCAGGCCGTCGGTGAAGCGGATCTGGTCGGGGCGGGCGATGGCGCCGATCTCCTTCGAGACGTGCTTGCCCAGCGCCTCCTTGAGGGCGTCGTTGGCCTCGAAGCCGGCCTTGAGGGTGACGAACGCGGCGATGCCGGTGCCCTTGATCTCGTGGGGCATGCCCACTACGGCGGCCTCGGCGACCGCGGGGTGGCTGACCAGGGCCGACTCGACCTCCATCGTGCCCAGGCGGTGGCCCGAGACGTTGATGACGTCGTCGACGCGCCCCATGACCCAGTAGTTGCCGTCGGGGTCGCGGCGGGCGCCGTCGCCCGCGAAGTAGACGCCGGGGACCTCGCCGAAGTAGGTGCGGACGAAGCGGTCGCGGTCGCCGATGATGCCGCGGAGCATGCTCGGCCAAGGCTTCTTGATGACCAGGAAGCCGCCCGAGTTGGCGGGCAGCTCGACGCCGTCCTTGTTGACGATGGCGGGCTCGATGCCGAAGAAGGGGCGGGTGCAGGAGCCGGGGCTGGTGGTGGTCGCGCCCGGGAGCGGGGTGATCATCACGCCGCCGGTCTCGGTCTGCCACCAGGTGTCGACGATCGGGCAGCGCTTGCCGCCGATCATCTCGTTGTACCAGATCCAGGCCTCGGGATTGATCGGCTCGCCGACGCTGCCGAGGATGCGCAGGCTGGAGAGGTCGTGCTTCTTGGGATGCTCGTCGCCCCACTTCATGAAGGCGCGGATGGCGGTGGGCGCGGTGTAGAACGACGTGGGCTTGTGGCGGGCGATGATGTCCCAGAAGCGGTCGTTGCCCGGGAAGTTGGGCGCGCCCTCGTACATGAGCGTGGGCACGCAGTTGGGCAGCACGCCGTAGACGATGTAGCTGTGCCCGGTGACCCACCCGATGTCGGCGGTGCACCAGTGGAGGGACTTGGGGTCGTCGCCGTGGAGGTCGAAGATGTACCGGCTGGTGAGGTACGTGTAGACCATGTACCCGCCGGTGGTGTGCATGATGCCCTTGGGCTTGCCGGTGGAGCCCGAGGTGTAGAGGACGAAGAGCAGGTCCTCGGCGTCCATCTCCTCGGCGGGGCACTGGTCGGAGGCCTTGGCCATCAGCTCGGACCAGTCGTGGTCGCGGCCGGGGGTGTTCTTGATCGGGTTGCCGGCCCGCTTGTAGGTGATGACGTGCTTGACGTTGGTGGAGCCGGCGAGGGCCTCGTCGACGGCGTCCTTGAGGGCGACGACCTTGCCGCGACGGTAGCCGCCGTCGGCGGTGATGATGATCTTGCTCTTGGCGTCCTCGACGCGGTCCTTGATCGCGCTGGCGGAGAAGCCGCCGAAGATGATCGAGTGCGGCGCGCCGATGCGGGCGCAGGCGAGCATGGCGATGGCGAGTTCGGGGATCATGGGCATGTAGATCGTGACGATCTCGCCCTTCTTGACGCCCAGCCCCTTGAGCACGTTGGCGAATTTCGAGACCTCGCGGAGCAGGTCCTTGTAGGTGAGGCGCGTCACCTCGGGCTTCCCGCCCGGCATGGGCTCGCCCTCCCAGAGGATCGCGAGCTTGTCGCCCAGCCCGGCGTTGACCTGGCGGTCGAGGCAGTTGTACGAGAGGTTGGTCTTCCCGCCGACGAACCACTTCACGTCGGGAAGCTTCCAGTCGACGACACGGTCCCACTTGCGGAACCAATGCAGTTCGCTGGCCCGCTCGGCCCAGAACTTGTCGGGATTGTCGATCGACTCGCGGTAGAGCTTCTCATACTCCGCGATCGACTTGATGTGGGCCGTCTTGCTCACCGAGGCCGGCGGGGGGAACTTGCGCGTCTCGTTGAGCATCGATTCAACCGCGCCCTGCCCCAGGGCGCCCAGGTCGACTGGCGCTGACTTGCCCGACATGGCTGAAACTCCTTGCTCACCGCTTGGTGCAACCGATGGCGGTGACGTGTTGTGGACACGTGAAGACTTACCCAACCCAAATACCGGCCCGTAGCTTATGAGCAGCGGAATGTTCGAGCAAGATTAGGGGAGGCGGCGGAAGGCGGGCGGATTGCCCAGCTTTCCACCCCGCCGACGCCTCCCGGGTTCCTCCGCTAAACTCGCGCGATGCCGTTGCTGATCGACTGCTACAACGTCCTGCACCAGACGATGCCCGCCGCGCTGGCGGGGCTCGACGAGGGCGGGCTCTGCGTCGCGGTCGCCAGGCGGTTCCCGGGGCAGAAGGCCGTCATCGTCTGCGACGGGCAGCCCAAGCCCGGCCAACCCTCCCAATCACCCGTCGACGGCGTCGACCTGCGCTACACGGGTCGCGGCGGGTCGGCCGACGCGCTCATCATCCGATTGATCGACGAGGACTCGGCCCCGCGCCGGCTGCGCGTGGTCAGCAGCGACCGCGAGATCCAGAAGGCGGCGAGGCGGCGCGGGGCGAAGGTCGTCGAGAGCGGGCCTTTCGCGCATGAGCTGGCCCAGCGGTCCGAGGGCTCCGGTGGCGGGCGCAGCGGCGGCGGAAGCGACCGCCCCGCCACGCCCGACCGGCTCTCGCCCGACGAGGTGCAGCGGTGGATCGAGCGGTTCGGCCTGGGCGAAGGCGGCGAGGGCAAGCCGCGGAGGTGAGGGCCTTTGTTAGCCGGAAGCGCAAGCGACGGGACAGGGGTCGATCAAATCACTTCCGCGATGGGGATATGCGAGCGTCGACCTGACATGGGGGGACCGGATTGATTGATGACTGAGCGATCGAGTTGGAACACATCCGGGCTGTGGTTTGGAAGACCCCCGTCCCGTCGCTTGCGCTTCCGGCTAACAATGCCCGGCGCTCCCCGGAAAACTTGACGTTCACCGCGGGTTGCCGTCAAATGGGCGGACTTCGGGCTCACCCGTTTTTCGAGCCTCTTTTCCTCGATTCAGGTTTCATCGCCCATGACCACGCCCACCGTGCCCCCCTATCGCCGCGTGTTGCTCAAGATCAGCGGGGAGGCCTTCTGCAAGCCAGGCGGGTTCGGCATCGACGGCGAGGAGTTGCAGGGCATCGCCGGCGAGGTCGCCGCGGCCGCCAAGCAGGGCGTGCAGCTCGCGGTGGTCGTCGGCGGCGGCAACATCATCCGCGGGGCGAAGCTCGCCGAGCAGGGGCACATCGCCCAGGCGACGGCCGACTACATGGGCATGATGGGCACCGCCATCAACGGGCTGGCGCTCAAGGAGATGCTCGAGAAGATCGGCACGCAGGCGCGGGTGCTCAGCGCCCTGAACCTGCCTTCGGTGGCGGAGACGTTCATCCGCGGGCGCGCGATCCGGCACCTGGAAAAAGGCCGCGTGGTGATCTTCGTCGCGGGGACCGGCAACCCGTTCTTCACCACCGACACCGCCGCCGCGCTGAGGGCGACCGAGATCGAGGCCGACGTCCTGCTCAAGGGCACGAAGGTCGACGGGATCTACGACAAGGACCCGATGAAGCACAAGGACGCGGTCCGCTACGAGACCGTCTCCTACAGGACGGCCCTGGACAAGCAGCTCAAGGTGATGGACCTCACCGCCTTCAGCCTCTGCATGGAGCGGAACCTGCCGATCGTGGTGTTCAACATGAAGCATCCCGGGCACATCGTCGAGGTCGTCCGCGGCGTCCCTCATGGGACGCGCGTGGTCGCCGGCTGACGGGTGACGGCTTTTCCTGCCTTCCCCGGGGCGAAGCGTCCGAAGCGCCGGAGCTGGCGCAATCCCAATGCGGCGCGGACGTGCGAGGCATCGCGAATCTGGAGCGGATCATGCAGATCGATGAAGTCCTGTTCGGCGCGGAAGAGGCCATGGAGAAGGCCGTCGAGTACCTCCGTTCGGAGATGCGCGGGATGCGCACCGGGCGGGCCTCGACCGGGCTGGTTGAGTTCGTCAAGGTGGACTACTACGGTTCCATGACCGACCTGCGGTCGATCGCCCACGTCTCGGTGCCCGAGCCGTCGCAGTTGCTCATCAAGCCCTTCGACGCGAGCACCGTGCAGGCGATCATCAAGGCGATCCAGTCGGCCGGCCTGGGGCTCAACCCCGTGGGCGAGGGCAAGCAGATCCGCCTGTCGCTCCCGTCGCTCTCGGGCGACCGGCGCACGCAGTTGGTGACGTCGCTGAAGCACAAGGGCGAGGAGGCGCGGGTGACGATCCGCAACGCCCGCCGGGACGCGAACAAGCACATCGAGGCCGCCGAGAAGGACAAGACGCAGAAGGTCAGCGAGGACGACGTCAAGCGCGGGAAGGAAGACGTCCAAGAGCTGCTCAAGAAATACGAGGCGAAGGTGGACGAGATGGTCGCCGCGAAGACCAAGGAAATCATGGAGATCTGACTCCATTTCCCCGCCGCGCACGCGCAGCCGGGGGACCGGGGGACCGGGGGGACGAAGAAGCTGTTGGAGATTCGGCGATGGGCAGGACGATCGGAAAACGGATCATCGGCGGATTGCTGCTGGCCGCGGCATGGGCGGCGGTCGTGGCTGCGCCCTGCGCGGCGTTGGCCCAGGACGCGGCCTCGCCAGGCAGCGCCGCCACCCAACCCACCACCAGGCCCGCCACCAGCCGCCCCGCCGATTCCATCGCACGCACGGAGCGGGCCACCCGCATCTCCAAGGCCATCGAGGTCCTCGTGCAGGAGGCCCAGTCGCTCGACGACTTCAAGAACGAGAACCCCCGGCTGACCTTCAGCCGTCCGCATCCGGTCCTCTCCACCTGGGGGCCGGACATGGCGATCGACACGCTCGACCGGATGATCCAGAACTTCACCGGCAACGAGTTCCGCGACACCTACATCCGCTGGCACTTGATGGCGGTGGTGAAGAAGGCCGCCCCCGCCGACCGCCGGGCGACCGGCTCGCGGCTGGTCCAGCTCATCAAGATGATGCCCGGCCCGCTCGCCGCCGCGGGCCGACCCGACCACCACTACGAGCCGCCGGAGATCGCCAGCAAGTACTTCTCGCTCGCCAACAGCGGCCTGCGCACCGTGGGCTACCCGCCCTTCCAGAGGCAGGTCGGCCCGCCCGAGTCGTACAAGTACATGGACGCCGCCACCGCCGCCAAGACCCAGGCGAACCTCGAGGAGGCCGCCAAGCTCCGCGACAAGTTCCACATCGTCATCGACAAGGCGGCCCAAGCCTGGAACAGCCGCATCGGCGCCGTGAACTACTACATCCGCGAATACCGCGGCGAGCTGATCTACGCCCTGCTCCTCACGGGCGACCCGAACATCGCCAAGCTGGTGATGAACGAGATCGACCGGCAAGTGAAGGGCAAGAGCGGGATCGGCTTCGACCTGCTCGCCTACGTCTACCTCGCGGCGTTCGACAAGGCGCTCAACGCCTACGACCAGCCGACGCTCAACGAGATGAGCAACATCCTCGAGGGCACGGCCCGCGCCGCGGACGAATACGTCAGCTACGGCGGGCAGACCCGCAACTTCGCCCAATACTCGTTCCACCTGATCTACATGCTCAAGGACGGCGGCGGGTTCATCGACGCCAAGGCGGCGGACGAGCCCAAGGCCAGCCGGTTCCGGCACTGAACCACGCACCTGAATCACGCACTGGACTACGTGCCGAGCCAAGCGCAGCAGCGACGAATTCCACCCAGCCCCAGACCCAGACCAAGCCCCGAGGCGCCCGGACGATGAAGAGGATGCTCCCCAAGCCAGACGCCCGCCTGCTCCGCGCCGGGTGTGCCTTCGTCGCCGTGGCCATGCTGCTCGCCTTCTCCGCCGTCGCGCGGGGACAGGCGCCTGCAGGGAGCGCCGCCGCCACGCCCGCAGCCCCCGCCGCCCCGCCCGGCCCGGCGCCGATCCGCCCCTCCGACCTCGACTACAAGGTGATCTCCGCCGCCGTCGCCAAGGGCGTCCAGGGCCTCTACCGCCTCGAGCCGACCTACACCTTCCTCTCCGCCGACGCCTTCCACACCTTCAACCAAGGCGCCCGCAACGCCTCGGGCAACCATTCGCTGGCTTGCTGGGCGCTGTTGGCCGCGGGCGAGAGCTACCAGAACCCCTCGCTCTACCGCCGGCTCAACTGGGTGCTCACCAGCGACTCCTCCTACACCTACGACCGCGCCATCCGCGCCACCATGCTCAACCAGCTCCCCAGCCAGCGCTGGTTCCCCTGGGTCAACCGCGACGGCGTCTGGCTCTCCGCGGCGTTGACCGTCGAAGGCAACTTCTCCGAATCCTGGGCGGGCGTGCCCAACGTCAGCAGCCTGGGCGACAACGCCAACGGGCAGTACGGCGTCCTGGGCCTCTGGGCCGCCCAGCGCTCGGGCTACTCCATCGACGGCAAGACCTGGCAGAAGATCGACAAGTACTGGCGCGAGGCCCAGCAGAAGACCGCGGGCGAGGCCGCCGCGGGCTGGGGCGTCTACTCCTTCGCCAAGGCCGTCGCCGCCGGAACGCCCACCTTCTACAGCCGCATCTCGGGCCCGATGACCGCGGGCGGCGTGGCGACCCTCTGCCTCACCGAGCGATTCCTCTACGGCCCCAGCCGCGTCGACCCCAAGCAGGACAACGTCTCCCCGCAGCTCCGCAAGGGCATCCGCTGGCTCGACGAGAACTTCTCCCTCGACGACAAGGACGAGGCCGCCGACCGCTACTACTACATGTGGACCGTCCAGCGCGTCGGCGAGGCGACCGGCTACCGCTCGTTCAACCCCGTCGACTGGTTCCGCGACGTCCCCGCCCGCATCCTCAACGAGCAGCAGCCCGACGGCCTCTGGCAGGGCGACAAGGGAGCCCTCCTCTCCACCGGCTTCGCGCTGCTCTACCTCTCGAAGGCCAACCAGCAGCCCGTCTGCGTGGGCAAGATCCGCTTCAAGGCCAGCCGCGACGGACAGGTCACCGACGACGCCTGGCACAACCGCCCCAACGACATCTGGAACTTCGCCGACTACGCCAGCGACACCTACGAGGTGAACACCACCTGGCAGATCGTCCGCCCCACCGAGCCGGTCTACGCCATGCTCGAGAGCCCCGTGCTCTACATGGCGACCAACGGCGTGCCCGTCCTCTCCGAGAAGGAGATCCTCAACCTCCGCGAATACGTGATGGCGGGCGGGCTGATCGTCTGCAACCCCGGCCATCCCTTCTACGACTTCTACAACCTCCACCAGCACGTCCGCTTCAACAACGTGCTTGAGGTCGCCCACAACGGCATCCGCCCGCTGATGGTCATCTTCCAGAACGACATCGGGCGCAGCCTGCAGGTCAACGACGTCGCCAAGGGCGAGGGCTTCACCGCCCTCTCCAACATCTACCTCTACGCCACCGGCATGAACCCCCGCCGCGGCCGGCTCGAGACGCAGTTCGCCGTCAAGAAGCCCGGCACGCCCTCGCGCAGCATCCTCTGCGCCCGCATCAAGCACAACGGCAACTTCGACCCCGAGCCCTACGCCCTGCAGCAGCTCTCGGCCCACCTGGCCAACAAGTTCGACGTCGACCTGCAGGTCGCCACCGTCGCCCCCTCGGAGCTCTCGCAGCACAAGATCGCCTTCCTCACCACGCTGGGCGACGGCACGCTCTCCGACGCCGAGGCCGCCTCCATCCGCAAGTGGGTCGAGGCCGGCGGCACGCTCTGGATCGACTCCGCGGGCGGCAACGCGGCCTCGCACAAGAACTCGCTCGCCTTCTACTCCAAGATCGTCCCCAACATCATTCCCGCCCCGCTCAGCGGCGACAACCCCATCCTCTCGGGCAAGGGCCTGCCCGGCGGGTTCGACAACCACCACGTGAAATACCGCCTCTTCGCCCTGCGCGAGATGGGCCCGATCAACTCCGCCCGGCTCCAGGCCGTGGAGCTCAACGGCCGCCCCGCCGTGGTCTACTCCGGCGAGGACCTCACCTGCGGCCTCGCGGGCCTCGACCACTGGAACATCTTCGGGTACAGCCCCGAGTCGAGCAGGCAACTGGTGATCAACGGCGTGCTGATGGCGCTGGGCAACGCCGCGCCGAACCCCGCGAACTCCATCTCCTTCGCCACCGTCGCCGCCGCCCGCGCCGCGGCGATGGCGGCCGGGGCGCAGACGCAGCCGGCGCCCGCGCCTGAGCCGCCCGCCGCGACGCAGCCTTGAAGCGACCAATGACAACGTCACCGCAAGGATGGGCAACTTAAGTTGCCCATCCTCAATGACTCCGCGCGACACAACTCGCGTCGAACCTCAGACGTTGAACAGGAAGTGGCAGACGTCGCCGTCGCGCATCACGTAGCCCTTGCCCTCGACGCGCATCTTCCCCGCCGCCTTGATCGCCTGCTCGCTCTTGTATTGCTCGAGGTCGGCCACGCCGTAGATCTCCGCGCGGATGAACCCGCGCTCGAAGTCGGTGTGGATCACGCCCGCCGCCTGCGGAGCCGTCGCGCCCACCGGCACGGTCCACGCCCGGACCTCCTTGGGCCCCGCGGTGAAGTAGCTCTGCACGCCCAGCAGCTTGTAGGCCGCCCGCGCCAGCGACGAGAGCGCCGGCTCCTCGAGGCCCACGCTCGCGAGCATCTCCGCCCGGTCCTTCGCGTCCAGCTCCGACAGCTCGCTCTCGAGCTTCGCGCAGACCGGCACCACCGCCCCGCCCTCCTCCTTCGCCCGGGCCCGCACCTTCTGCGTCAGCGGCCCCTCGCCCCGCAGGTCGTTCTCGTCGACGTTCGCGACGTAGAGCACCGACTTGGCGGTGAGCAACTGCATCCCCTTGAAGGCCTTCATCGCGTCGGGGTTGTCGAACGTCAGCCCGCGCACGGGCTTCCCCGCCGCGAGCAGGTCGCGGCATTTCGTGAGCACGTCGACGCGGACCTTGCCTTCCTTGTCGCCCGTGCGGGCGGTCCGCTGCGCCTTGTCGAGCGACCCGTCGACGCTCTGCAGGTCGGCCAGCATCAGTTCGGTGTCGATCGTCTCGATGTCGCGGATCGGGTCGACGCTGCCCTCGACGTGGGTGACGTCGGTCCCGTCGAAGCAGCGCACGACGTGGAGCACCGCGTCGACCCCGCGGATGTGCGAGAGGAACTTGTTGCCCAGGCCCTCGCCCGTCGAGGCCCCGCGGACGAGGCCTGCGATGTCGACGATGCGCAGCTGCGCGTGGATGAGCTTCTCGGTGGGGATGAACTTGCGGATGGTCTCCAGCCGTTCGTCGGGCACGTCGACGATGCCGACGTTGGGCTCGATGGTGGCGAAGGGGTAGTTGGCGGCCAGCGCGCCCGCGGCCGTGAGGGCGTTGAAGAGCGTGCTCTTGCCGACGTTGGGGAGACCGACGATGCCAGCTTCCATGTGCGCGCCAGGGGCAAAAGCCCGGTGAAAATCGTGGGGAGCCCGCGGAGGGGCTCCGGGGGGAGCCGCGGGGGGACCGAACAAGGCCGGACATGATAGCGGCCCCCGCGCGATCACGCGAAAGCCGCGGCAGCGCCCCGAAAGGCTTCCCCACGCCGCTCGAAAACCAAAGCGTTTTCACATCCAAAATCGACCCGGAATCGCCTTCCCGCCCGGTCGCTTTCGCGGGGGATTTGTGCTAAAATCCACATCCCGTCCGACCGCTGAAAACAGCGGAAAAACAAGCGAAAAGAGCTCATGGCTGACACCACCGACCAGACGCCCGCCCCCGAGTCCCACGACCCCCAGGGCCCGCCGCCCGTCGGGCGCATCACCGACCTGGCGATCGACCAGGAGCTGGCCGACAGCTACCTCACCTACGCCATGAGCACGATCATGGACCGGGCCCTGCCCGACGTCCGCGACGGGCTCAAGCCCAGCCAGCGGCGCATCCTCGTCGCCATGCTCGACCTCAACGTCACCCCGGGGCGCAAGCACACCAAGTGCGCCGGCATCGTCGGCGAGACGATGAAGAAGTACCACCCCCACGGCGACGGGGCGATCTACCCCACCTTGGTCAACCTCGCCCAGGAATGGAAGATCCGCTACCCGCTCATCGACAAGCAGGGCAACTTCGGCTCCATCGACCCCGACCCGCCCGCGGCCATGCGCTACACCGAGGCCCGCCTCCACGCCCACGCCGTCGAGATGCTCGACGACCTCAAGCTCGACACCGTCGACTGGCAGCCCAACTTCGACGAGTCCGTCGACGAGCCCAAGGTCCTCCCCGCCCGCTTCCCCAACCTGCTGGTCAACGGCTCGACCGGCATCGCCGTGGGCATGGCCTGCTCGATGGCGCCCCACAACCTGGGCGAGATCTGCGACGCCATCGTCGCCTGCATCGACAACCCCGCCATCAGCCTCCCCGAGCTCATCCGCCACGTCCCCGGGCCCGACTTCCCCACCGGCGGCATCATCTGCGGCCGGCGCGGCATCGTCGACGCCTACTCCTCGGGCCGCGGCAAGGTCACCGTCCGCGCCCGCATCAAGCGCGAGGTCACCCGCACCGGGCGCAACCTCCTGGTCGTCACCGAGATCCCCTACCAGGTCTCGAAGAACTCCGGCATCATCGACAAGATCGTGGAGTGCCGGAAGGAGGAGCGCCTCACCGACATCGCCGACCTGGTCGACGAATCCTCCAACCGCGGCGGGATGCGCCTGGTCATCGAGCTCAAGAAGAACGCCGACCCCGACGTCGTCGAGAACCAGCTCTACCAGATGACCCCGCTGCAGTCGACGTTCAGCATCATGAACATCGCCCTGGTCAACGGGCAGCCGCAGACCCTCGGGCTCAAGGACCTCATCCGGCTCTACATCGACCACCGCATCGACGTCGTCCGCCGTCGCACCGCCTTCCGCCTCCGCCAGGCGCAGCAGGAGGCCCACCGCATCGAGGGCCTGATCTACGCCGTCTGCGACTTGGACGAGGTCATCCGCCTGATCCGCTCGTCGCGCACGCGCGAGGAGGCGATCGAGAAGTTGATGGTCCGCGGCTTCCGCATCCCCGCAGACCACCCTTTCGCCCCGACCATCCCCGCCCGTCTCAAGGCCGTCTCAGCCGAGCGCGACGCCCGCCTCTCGCGCGTCCAGGCCGAGGCCATCGGCCGGCTGCAGCTCATCCAGTTGGTCGGGCTCGAGATCGAGAAGCTCGTGAGCGAATACAGCCGGCTGATGGGGCTCATCGAGGAGTACGAATCGATCCTCGCCAGCGACGAGCGCGTGCGGAAGATCATCCGCGACGAGACGCTCGACCTGAAGGCCCGCTTCGCCGACGCCCGCCGGACGCAGATCGCCGAGGCCGTGGGCGACCTCGACATCGCCGACCTCACGCCCGTCGAGCAGGTCGCCGTCACGATCACGCACCAGGGCTACGTGAAGCGCGCCCCCGTCGACCAGTTCCGCGTGCAGGGGCGCGGCGGGCGCGGCGTCATCGGGGCCGACAACAAGGACGGCGACTTCACCGAGCAGGTCTTCGTCGCCTCGACGCACGACGACCTGCTCTGCTTCACCAACACCGGACGCGTCTTCCGCATCAAGGTCTTCGAGATCCCCGAAGGGGCCCGCACGACCCGCGGCCGGGCGATCGTCAACCTCCTGGAGCTCAAGGAGGGGGAGCGCGTCTGCGAGTTCATGCCCATCGACGACTTTGAGCGCGAGGAGGCCTTCCTCTTCTTCGCCACCGCGAACGGGACCGTGAAGCGCACCGCCCTCCAGGACTACCGCAACGTCAACCGCGCCGGCATCATCTCCGTCGCCATGCGCTACGACGACACGCTCATCGGCGCCACCTGGACCAGCGGCAGCGACCACATCCTCCTGGGCACGCGCTCGGGCATGTCGATCCGCTTCGAGGAGCAGGACGCCCGCGCGATGGGGCGCAACGCAGGCGGCGTCCGCGGCATCGACCTGGCCGAGGGCGACTCGGTCGTCGGGCTCATCCGCTGCCTCCAGGACGACAAGCGCGACCTGCTCACCGTCACCGCCAACGGCTTCGGCAAGCGGACGATGCTCAGCGAGTACCTCGTGCAGATCGAGGACGGCACGACCCGCGTGCAGAGCCGCGGCGGGAAGGGCCGGCGCGACATCGCCGCCAGCGACCGCAACGGCGACGTGGTGGGCATCCTCGCCGTCGAGCCCGCCAACGACCTGATGGTCATCTCCGTCCGCGGGATGATCGTGCGCATCAACGCCGGCTCGGTCCGCCAGACCGGCCGCGGCGCCCAGGGCGTCAAGGTCATCAACCTCGAGTCGGGCGATTCGCTGGCCGCCGTCGCCCGGATCGCCGATGATGGTGTGGTCAAGCCCGAACCCACGAAGCCTTCGGAGCCTGACGCCGCGACTGACGTCTCGCCTGACGCAGCGCCTTGAGCCTTGTCCCGAGTCCCGCCGCGATTCTCGTCCGGGTGTCCGCGCCTCCGCCTTGCTCTGCCTTGTCTCGTTCCGTCCCGCCTCGTGTCCTCGCCTTGTCGCCGGCTTCGTCCCTATTTCGCGCACGACCCGATCATCCGGAGTGCCTGCATGACCATCCAAGCCTGGTCCGACCACATCTGGCTCGTCAAGCTCGGCGACGAACCCTCGCTCTCCGACGACCTGCTGTCGATCCGCGAGAAGCTCCAGCACGCCGCCAAGACGCCCCACATCGTCCTGGACCTCTCGGGCGTCACCAAGCTCAACAGCTCCAACCTCTCGCAGCTCCTGCGCCTCCGCGCGCTGATGTTCAACCGCCAGGCCAAGCTCCGCCTCGCCGCCATCAACGACACCACTTGGGCCGTTTTCCTCACCACCGGGCTCGAGAAGATCTTCGAGTTCACCGCCGACGTGCCCACCGCGCTGGCCGGCCTGCAGATGCAGCGGTGAGGGGACGCGGAGACGCCTTGGCCCTTGTCTGACCCTTGTCTGATCAGAGCCGGACACTGTGTGTCCGACGTTCGGGCGAAAGGCGTACTCGCCTCGCACGACGTGCCGGCGTCGTTGACGGCGCAAGAACCGGATGACGCCTCTGGAAAACGCCGTCGATGCGGCATCGACGTGGATCACGGCGCCTCCGCACATGCGGCACGTCGCGCGAGGCGGAGTACCGCCTATCGCTCCAGCTTCGGGGACACAGTCCCCGTCTCTGATCAGAAGAGGTCGCCGCCGTCGCTCACAAAAACAACGCCGCCTCCGCCGCGAGGCCCGGGCCGAAGCCGATCGCCACGCAGGGGCGCTCCGCCCCCGCCGCGCGCAGCCGCTCGAGGATGAACAGCAGCGTCGGCGACGACATGTTCCCGCAATCCGCCAGCACGCGCTCCGACGTTGCCCCCGCGCCTTCGGGCAGCCCCAAACACTCCACCACCGCCTTGATGATCCTCGGCCCGCCGGGATGGATCGCCCACGACTTCACGTCGCCGCGAGCCAACCCCGACGCGCCCAGCCAGCGGTCGATCCAGGCCGGGAGGTTCTGCGTGATCAGGTCCGGCACGCGCGGCGAGAGCGTCATCAAAAACCCGTGATCGTCGATCCGCCAACTCATCGCATCGAGGGAGTCGGGAAAGAGGCACGAGCCCGACGAGGCGATCCGCCACGAGTCCGCCGCGGTCGCCTCGCTCGTCGCCGGCCCGATCACCGCCGCCGCCGCCCCGTCGGCGAAGATCGCGTTGGCGACGATCTTCTGCGGGTCCCACCCGTAGAAGAAATGGAGCGTGCAGAGCTCCACCGCGCAGAGCAGCACCAGCGGCGGCGAGCCCGGCGCGGGCGACTTCGCCAGCGCCGCCGCGGTCCGCAGGCCGTTGAGCGCCCCGTGGCAGCCCATGAAGCCCACCTGCGTGCGCCCCACCGTCGTCGCCAAGCCCAGCCCGTTGATCAACGCGGCGTCGACGCCCGGGGCCTCGAAGCCGGTGCAGGAGACGACGACGATTTGCCCAACGTCCGCCGCGTCCGCCCCCGCCTCGCGCAGCGCCGCCCCGGCCGCCTGCAGCGCCAGCGGCCCAGCCTCGCGGGCATATCGCTCCATGCGGTCGCGCGTCGTCGGGCCGCGGTCACCCGCGTCGACCGCCGGGGAGAAGAAGGTCTGTTCGTCGGAGTCGCCGGCAGGCCCCTCGAGCAGGACGCTCGCGCGCCGGTCGACGTTCGCCCGCCGGTAGAGCGTGGGGAGCAGCCGCGCCTGCTGATCGGTCAATCGGCAGCAGGTCCGCGCGAGCTCGGCGGCGCGCCCCTGCCCGATCGAGCGCGACGGTTGCGCGACGCCAAGGGCCAAGATCGCGGGATGTCCTGATTTTCCGGGGTTTCCGGGGTTTCCGGGGGCGGCGGTATCCATGGCGGCGGCTCACGTTTGCGGATGGGTTGATGCTTCCTCGACGCCCGCCCCCGCGGCGCCGATGTTCCACGCCAAAGGCCGGGCCAGCGCCGGCCACTTCGACAGCACCGCCACCACCGCCCCGGTCAGACGCGGCCGGCGGAGCCCCGCCGCGATCCACCCGCACGCCCGCCTGCGCCGGCCGACCACGGAAGCGTAGGCGCGGGCCCAGCCGCGCGCGACGGCGGGCGACCAGGAATCCATCGCCGCCTCCGCGAAGGGCGCGGCGGCCTCGCCCGACGCCAGCGCCCAGGCGATCCCCTCGCCGGTGAAGGGCTCGACGTAGCCCGCCGCGTCGCCGATCGCGAGCACGCGCCGCCCCGCAGGGGAGCGCCGGCGCGTCAGCCGCGGCGTGCCGCGCCAATCGACGGCCGCCAAATCCGTCGGCGCGGGAAGGCCGGCTTGCTTCAGGATGGCCGCGATCAATTCCGCCGGCCCGCTCGCTGATTTCATCGCAGCCGGATCGAGCGCCGCGGCGATGTCGAGCCGGCCATCCTCCGTCCGCGTCTGCCCGACGTAGCCGCCCCGGCCGCAGCACATGAAGACCGTACCGGGAACATAGAAGGCCGCGGCCTCTTGCGCCATCGAATCCACGGAGACGATCGCCCCGACGCCGATGAGCGACCGCGGATCGACCTCCGCCTCGCAGCCCGGCTCGTCGTCGAGCAGGCGACCGCCCAAGCCATCCGCCGCGAGGACGACGCGGGCGCGGGCGATCACCACGCTGCCATCCGCGGCGGTCAACTGAATCTCGCGGAAGTCGCCGTCCTCCTGTGGCGTTTCCCCGGACGCCAATGGCCGTGCCACATCGCAGCCGAAGGCTGCTATGTGCGGATCACCAACACGCCCACGATCCGCAATCGTCTTTGTGCGAGTCTCTCGGTCAAACGAATGCGGGCCGTCCGCCGCCCCTGAACCTCCGGTTGACCGGCACACAGCAGCCTTCGGCTGCGGTGTGGCACGGCCAGAGTCCACTCGGGCGTCGCCATCGAGTCGATCCGCCTCCACAGCCTTCGCATGCAAGCTCGCCCGCACGCCCGGCAGGAACGCCGCACCGGCCCGCACCGCGTGACGGACCAAGGCCGCGTCGAGCATCGCGCGCGACAGCACCACCCCGCCCGGCAAGGCGATCGCCGCCCGCCGTCCGCCCGCGGCGAGCACGAGGCGCGTCAGCGCAGGCGAGCCCGATCGGGCCGGCAGCCCGCCCAACCCCAACCGCTCCAGCGACGCGAGGGCCGAGCGGTTGAGGCAGCAGCCGCAGACCTTCTCGCGCGGGAACGCGGCCTTGTCGACCAGCAGCACCTCCCGCCCCCGCCGCGCCAGCGCGATCGCCGCCGCGGCGCCGGCCGGCCCCGCGCCGACGACCACGGCGTCCCACACCCGCCCGGCGGCAGCGAGGTCGATCGTCGCGCGGACCTCGGCCAAGTCGGGCGTCATTCAGGGCGCTCCCACATCGCGAGCAGCCGGCAGAGCGCCCTTCTTCCGACGCGGGCCCCGGCCAAGCCCGCCTCCTCGAAGATCGCCCGCATCTCCCCGCACGTCCACGCCGCCCGCACCGACAACCGGCTGTCGACGTGCACCACGCGCGAGCGCGTCAGCAGCAGCGCCGACGCGCCGACCAGCACCAGGTTCCTCCACCGGCGCTCGAGGTCGTTGACCAGCACCAACCGCCCGGCCCGCCCCATGTGCCCCACCACGCCGACGGCCTGCTCGCGCGTCAGGTGGTGCAGGAAGAGCGACGAGAGGACCACGTCGTAAGGCTCCCCCGGATTCCCCGGTTTCCCGTCGGGCAAGGCGGGGATCGGCTGGCGCACCACGTCGAGCCGGAAGGCGTTCAACTCCACCCGCGCCCGCTTCGCCTTTCCGCGCGCGATCGCCAGAGCCTGCTCGCTCATGTCGCAGGCGTCGATCGCGAGCGCGATCCCCTCGCGCGCCGCCCGCGCGGCCAGCGCGATCGGCACATCGCCCGACCCCGTGGCGACGTCGAGCACGCGCAGGCGGTCCAGGCCGCGCCGCCGGGCCCATTCCCGCATCGGCGCCCAGACGACCTCGACGCTCCGGCTGAGGCGGTTCAGCCGCGCCAACCCCGCGAGCGCCGCGGCGTGGGCCGCGGGATCGAGGTTCGGGTCGTCCATCAACTCGGGCGTCATCGACCGCGGCAGCGGAGCCATCGCGCATTCCCTCCGGCAAAGGGGCGACGATTCATGTTACGCGGGTTTGGGTTGCGCGGGTTTGGCGGGACTAGAGCGCGAACCCGCTGTTGCGGCGGAAGACCCATTCGCAGGTCATCGCCGCGGCGATCAGGATCAGGAAGGCCCACGCGTTCCAGAGGCGGGTCTCCTGCACGGCGACGGTGGTCTCGACCTTCGCGGGAAGCTCGGCCAGGCGCTCGGGCAATTCGGTGAGGCCGACGCTCTGGCCGCCGGCCTGGGCGGCGAGGCGGGCGAGGGCCTCGCGGTTGAGGCGGATCTCGACGTCCTCGTTGAAGATCGGCGAGACGACCTCGGCCTTGAGCGCCGGCTGGCCTTCGATCTCGACCGTGACGGGGCCGGCCGCGTTGATCGTGATCGGAGCGCTGAAGACCGCGCCCGACGATGCGCCGCCCGACGCGTCGGCCGATTTGTCGCCGGACTTTTCGCCCCCCGCCGGCGCGGGCCCCTGCGCCGCGAAGGCCAGCGCGATTGACTCGCCACCGGGGAGCGTGATCTTGCCCTTGGGCGCGGCCGCGGCCCCGTGGACCACCACCCACGCCCGCGCGCCGGCCACCGGGAAGCGCGGGTAGAGGCCCACGGGTGACGCGGGATCGATCTGCCCGGGCTGCAGCGCGTCCTCGACGAGCCGCTGCAGGAAATGGTCGAGCGAGCCCAGCGCGTCCCACTCGCGCAGGCGGAAGAGGTCGGCCACGCCCATCGCGTAGACCCGCCCGCGCCCGGCGAGACCGACGCTGAGGATCGGCTGGCCGGCGTGCTCCAGCAGCGTGAGCGACTGGCTGGGGACGGGCGCGAGCCGCTGCGGCTGGGCGAGCGTCCTCCACAGCCCGGCGCTCTGGGCGGGGTCGGCCACGAGCGAGACGGCGGGGTAGGCCGCGGCCGAGGCCGAGGGGGAGAGCCCGCCGGCGATCGCGTCGGCGGCGGGCTGCGTCGCGGCCGACGTCCCCACCAGCGAGGGGAGGCGCTCGATGTATCCGCCGGGCAGGCCGTCGTGGAGCACGATCAGCCGGCCGCCCTCGCGGGCGACGTAGTCGGAGAAGAGCGCGACGTCGCTCTCGGCCATGCCCGGGAAGGCCCGGCCGTCGAGGACGACTAGGTCGTACCGCTTCATGGCGCTCAAGGTCGCGGGGATCTTCCCGCGCGAGGCGGCGGCGCCCGAGGGAGAGGTCGCGGCGACGGCAGTCCCCGCGGGCGGCGGAGCGGGGGTCGGCGATGGCGCAGCTGCGGCCGCGTCGGTGGGACTCCCCGGTATCGCGGCGGCGGCGGTTTTTTCCTTCTCCTTCGCGCGGTCCCAGAAGACCGTGTCGAGCCGCGTCGGGGCCTTGCCCAGGGCCCGCATCACGGCGACGACGTCCCACCGCGGCGTGGGCGCGACGACCAGCACGCGCGACGGGCGGTCGAGCACGCCGATCGCCACGCGGACCTGGTCGTTCGCCGGCGCGGCGTCGGGCTGGGTCGTGCGGGCGGCGAGCGTCAGGGCCCCCGCCGGTTTCTCGGCGAGGCGGAAGCTGAGCGTCACCTCGGCGCGCCGGCCGCCGTCGGCCTTGATCGCCGCGTTGGCGAGGACCTTCTCGCCGTCGGAGAGCGTGACGGCGATGTCGGTCCCCTCCGGGGCGGCGGTCTTGAGCTTGGCGACGAGCTCGACGGGCTTGTCGCGCTGCACCAGCGTGGGGGCCTCGTAGTCGGTGACGGCGACGTCCATCGGCTCGTCGGCGAGCCCCACGCCCGCGGCGACGAAGGGGATCGCGCGCCCGGTCAGGCGGGTCATCACCGCGGGGCGGTCGGGCACGTTCTGCTGGCCGTCGGAGAGGACGACCAGGCCCGAGAGCGTCGCGTCGGTCAGGCGGGTGAGCGTCTGGGCGAGGGGCTCGTAGAGGTCGGTGTAGGGCAGCGCGTCGCCCGGCGTGAGGGCGTCGAAGCCGACGAGCTCGATGCGGTGCTTGGGGGCGATGCGGGCGTCGGCCTCGAGCCGCTTCGCGAGCCGGTGGGCGAGCTCGAAGCGGGTGAGCCGCTTGACCTCCTCAAGCTCGCGGCGGAGCTCGGGCGTGGCGCGGGCGAGATAGGCGGCGTCGAACCGGGCCTGGGCGGCTTGGAGGGCGCGAGTGGCCTCGGCCCAGGCTTGGGCGAGCTCCTCGCCCTTGGCGCGGGCGGCCGCGGCGGAGGCAGGGTAGGCCAGCGCCGTCGCGGGGTTGGCGAACGACGCGGCGAGGGCGGCGAGCTGCGCGGGCAGTTCGTAGACGGCGGTGAGCGACGCGGGGGCGGATGTGGGGGAAGTCGCCGCCGGGGCCGTGGCCGGCGCGGTGGCCGCGGGGGCGCGGGCCTCGATCGCGGCGAGCGAGGCGCAGAGCGGGCGAAGGTCCTCGGCGAGGCGGGTCAGGTCGGCTTGGTGCTCGGCAAACGACTTGGTGAACCGCTCGCTCCAGGGCAGGCCTTGGCTGATCTCGTCGCTGACGCGCGTCAACGTCGCCCGCGTGGCCGCGAGCTTGGGCCGACCCGCCTGCAGGAAGCGCTCGGCCCGCCCAGCGACGGCCTCGCGCCCGTCGAGCCCGGCGACGCCCAGCGCCTGGGCCAGGTCGAGCAAAGCCACGCCGTCGTAGGCGTCGGCGCGGAGCATGCTGCGCGAGCGGTCGGCCATCAGCAGGAGCGTCGCGGGGCGGCGCTCCTCGCGCCGCGTGACGAGCACGAGCTGGGCGAGGAGCAGGCCCAGGAGGACGATCACGATGGTGCGCGTCGTCATGAGCAGGCGCAGGCGCACGGGGCGGCGGCGGGCGCGGGCCTCGCCGCGGAGGAGCCAGAGCGCCCCCGCGAGGGCCGCGACGACGATCAACGCCACGGCCCAGGCGGGCAGCGGCCCCGACGCGACGAGTTGGCGATGAAGGGTGACGCCCATGTTCATCGGAACCAGCTCCAGGTGAGCAGCGCGTCGAGCGCCACCAACGCGAGGGCGAGGAGGACGAACCAAGCGGTGAACTCGCGCCCGTCGCCGGGCCTCCAGAGGGCGGCCCGCAGGCCCGGGACGTCGGAGGCGAGGCGGAGGTCGAGCGCCTGCTCGAGCCGGCGGACCTGCGCGGGCTCGAGCCCGCGGATGTCGGACTCATGCATCGGACGCGCCACCCAGAACGGCGCGAGGACGTGCCCCGCGGAGTCCTGCAGCTCGTAGACGCCCGGGGCGGCGGTGTCCTCGAAGCGGACGAACCGGCGCCCCGCGGAGGCGACGACGCCGGCGGAGACCAGCCGCGTGTCGGGCGTGGTGACCGAGAGCGCGCCGGTGGTGTCGGTCACGTCGGCGATGAAGGCGTCGTTGGGGGCGAGGTTGCGCGGGTGGCCCGAGAAGCCCGCGGCGTAGTTGACCACGCGGACGAGCAAGGGCAGGTAGGCGTGGTGCACGGGGAGCGAGGTCCAGCTCCCGCCCAGCGAGGTGGTCCACAGGAGCGTGACGCCCTTGCCCACCTGGCGCTCGAGCAGGAGAGGCCCGCCGGTGACGAGCGAGAGCAGCGGGCGGGCCGACCTGACCGAGGCAGAGGCGGAGGCCAACGTCGCGGACAGCGCGTCATCCTCGCCGGCGGCCGGCGCGGGCTTGACGCGGATGTGGTTGTAGACGCGGGCGGCGCCCAGGTCGCCCGCCTGGCTCTCCTCGAACTCGCGCAGGAGGAGGATCGGGATGTCGCTCGCCTGGATGTTGGTGTAGCGCTCGGGGTCGATCTCGCCGCGGGCGGGCTCGTCGAGCTCCGCGGGCAGGAGCCCCTTGAGCGAGGCGTTGAGCTTCGCGGGCACCACCGCCGGCCCGCAGGCGACTAAGAGCCCCCCGCCGCGGCGGACGAGCTGCTCAAGCCCCGCGGCGATCTCGGCGGGAACCTCGGGCACCCCGCAGAGGATCACCACGTCGCGCCCCGCGAGGTCCTGCGGGATGAAGTTGTTCGCGCCCAGCACCTGCGTCTTCATGCGCGACGGCGTCTCCGCGGCCGACTCCAAGGCCCGGCGGAGGAACTCGCCCTCCCTCCCGAAGCCCTCTGCCTTGGGGTCGAAGGGCGTGACGATCAGCACGTTGACCTCGGGGCGGGCCTCCACGAAGGAGACGACGTCGTTGTCGCCGGGCAATGCGTCGGGGTCGACCTTGACCTCGATCCGCCGCCTGCCCGCCTCGAGCGCGACGGGGAAGACCAGCCTCTTGCGCCCCCCGGGCGGGAGGGCGACGACCTGGTCGGCGAAGGGCTTGCCGTCGACGAGGATCTGGGCCTTGGCCTGCGGGCTGCGGGCGTCGCCGAAGTTGACGATGTCGACGTAGAGGTTGGTGAGCTGCCCGGGGAGGAAGAGCTCGCTCCCGGAGCCGACCGACTCGATGGCGAGGTTCGACGCGTCGTGGAGCCCGAGGTTGAGCCCCGCGGTGCGCACGCCCAGGGCCCGGAGCTGCTCGCCCAGCACGTCGTACCCGTCGATCGCGGGGTGGTCGGCCCGGCAGTAGTCGCTGATGACGATGAGCTGGCGCTGCGGGGCGGCGACGTCGCGGAAGGAGGCGAGCGCGGCCCGCACGGCGGCGGCGAGATCGATCGGCTCGGCGGAGACGGCGATGCGGGCGGCGATGGCGGAGGCGGCGTCGGGCGTCGAGGGGCATGGGACGTCGAGCGCGGCGATGGGCTCGCCCGGCTTGGCCGGCGCGAGCGGGGCCACGCCGCAGACGTCGCCCGCGCGGAGCCCGGCCACCAGCCCGGTCAACGCGGCCCGGGCGTCGTCCAGCCGCGTGCGCGAGCCGGCGGAGGCGAGCATGCTCTGGCTGTTGTCGACCAGCACGATGCGGTGCAGCCGCTGCGGGCCGCGCGGGTATTCCTGCCCGCCCCCGCGCCCCTGGGCGAGGAACGGGCGGGCGAAGGCCAGCGCCAGCAGCGCGAGCATGATCGTCCGCAGGCTCAGCACGACGATCTGCTTCCAGAGGTTCTGCCGCTTCTTCTGGTTGATCGTCAGGCGCAGGATGTACGTCGCGCCCCAGGCGACCTCGTGCTTGCGCAGCCGGAAAATGAGATAGAGGATCAGCGGGATCAGCGCGAGGGCCAGGAAACCAAGGAAAAACGGCTGGAGGATGCTCACGTGCGGTGGGCTCGGCAAGCGGGGTAAATAAGGGAGGCCTTCATGTCAGTCGGCGGGTTGGTCTGCGTCTTTGCCGGAATTCTCATCGCACGCCCACCGCCCGGCGGCGCAGGTAGTCGCCGATCATCACTTCGTAATGCTCGGAGACCTCGAGCGCGGCGTGGTCGATCCCGTGGGCGAGGCACTGTTCCTTCAGCTCGAGCTGGTGGGCGACGAACCGCCTGCGGTATTCGTCGCGGATCAGCAGCGGGTCGGCCGCGAGCAGCGAGCCGTCCTCCAAGTCGCGGAACTGCGTGAAGTCGACGAAGTCGAGCTCGCGCTCCGAGGGGTCGAGCACCTGGAAGGCGATGACGTCGTGCCCGCGGACGCGCAGCCGGCCCAGCGAGGAGGCGATCGCGGCGGGGTCGTCCATGAAGTCGGAGAAGACCACCAGCAGCCCGCGGGCGTTCAAGCGGAGCTGGATGCGCTCGAGGGAGGGCGAGATCGTCGTCGTGCCCTCGGGGCGGGTGTTGACGAGCCTCTCGAAGACCTGCGCGAGGTGCCGCCTGCTGGAGCCCGAGTCGGTCCACTCCACGGCCTCGCCCGAGAAGAGGCAGAGGCTGAAGGTGTCGCGCTGGAGGCTCATGAGGTAGAAGAGGATGGCCGCGCAGCGGACGGCGTATTCGTGCTTGGTCATGCCCAGCCCGCGGTAGGACATCGAGCCCGAGACGTCGATCGCGACGGCGACGCGGGTGTTGGTGAACTCCTGGAACCGCTTGGTCATCATCCGGTCGGTCTTGGCGAGGATGCGCCAGTCGACGTGCCGAAGGCTGTCGCCGTGGAGGTATTGCCGGTGCTGGACGAACTCCGGGCTCAGCCCCAGGAGCGGGGAGCGGTTGTCGCCCAGGCGCGAGCCCTCCACGCGCACGCGGGCGAAGAGCTCCAGCGCGCGGACGCGCTCGACCACGTCGCCGGTGAGGATGCTGCTGATGGCGTCGGGGGGCATGGGGCGGATCAGCCCTTCTTCACATGGGCGATGATGTCGCGGATGAGCTGGCGGGAGGTGACGCCCTCGGCCTCGGCGGCGAAGTTCACCACGATGCGGTGGCGCAGCACGGGGACGGCGACCGCCTCGATGTCCTCCTGCGCGACCGCCGACTTCCCGAGCAGGAACGCGCGGGCCTTGGCGCCCAGGACCAGGAACTGGCTCGCCCTCGGGCCAGCGCCCCACTGCCCATACTTCTTGACGAAGGCGGGCACCGCCGCGTCGCCCTCCGCCCCGCGGCGAAGCCGGCTGGCGCGGGAGACGTTCACCGCGAACTCCACCAAGTGGTCGGCCACGGGGATCTCGCGGACGATCTTCTGGATCTCCAGGATCTCAGGCCCGCTGAGCACCGCCTGCAGCTCCACCGCGCGGTTGGCCGTCGTCCGGCGGACGACCTCGACCTCCTCCGCCTTCTCGGGGTACTCCACGTCGATGAAGAACATGAAGCGGTCCTGCTGGGCCTCGGGCAGCGGGTAGGTGCCCTCCTGCTCGATGGGGTTCTGCGTCGCGAGCACGAGGAACGGCTGCGGGAGCTTGTAGGTCGCCCGGCCGACGGTCACACGGTGCTCCTGCATCGCCTCCAGCAAGGCCGCCTGCGTGCGCGGGGGCGTGCGGTTCACTTCGTCGGCGAGGATCAGGTTCGCGAAGAGCGGCCCCTCGACGAAGACGAAGCGGCGCTTCCCGTCGGGCTGCTCCTCCATGATGTCGGCCCCGGTGATGTCGCCGGGCATCAGGTCGGGCGTGAACTGCACCCGCTTGAAGGAGAGGTGCAGCACGCGGCTGAGCGTCGAGACCAGCAGGGTCTTCGCCAGCCCGGGCACGCCCTCCATCAGGCAGTGGCTGCCCGCAAACAGGGCCATGAGCACCTGGTCCATCACGTCGTTCTGCCCGACGATCACCTTGCCCACCTCGAGGCGCACCTGGGCGACCTTCTGGGAGAGTTCCTTGTATCGGGCGGCGTCGAGGACGGGCGTGGTCGCGGTCGAGGTCATGCGGGGCTCCACAAAAGATCGAGTCGGTTCGATCGTCGGACTTCAGTTCAGGCGTTCATGGACGACTGAAGTCGTCCATCCTTGAGCCAAGTTTGGGCTCGTCGGGTTCAGGGGATTCCGGGATTTCCGGGGGCTCCGGGGTTCATCCGTGCCCCGCGTACTTCACGATGTTCTGCATCAGCTTGGGCCACTGGTCCCATTTCCAGAACGGGACCTTCCCGGGGTTGTCGCGCTCGTCGCCGAACGGGGCGCAGAGCACGGCGATCGTCCGCTGCCCGTCGCGCTCGAGCTCGACGATGAACGGCTTGTCGCCGACCTTCATCAAGACCTTCGCGGGGATGTTGGGCTTCACCTGCACATCGTGCACGAAGTAGGCGTAGGGCAGGTTGCTCAGGTCGATCCCGGCGAAGATCGGGTGGCCGGCGACGGCGTCGCCCAGGCGCAGGGCCTCGCGGCGGACGTTGTCGGGCTTGCCCTGCATCGGCAGGTAGTTGTTGAGGTCGTGCTCGGGGTCGACGAAGTCGCCGCGGAAGGCCGAATCGCCCCCGGTGAGGACCAGGCCCCCGCCCTTCTTCAGGTAGTTGGTGAGGATCGACGCGCCGATGCGGCGGATGACCTGCGGCTCGGAGTTGGCCATGACCAGCACGCGGTAGGTGAAGAGCCGGTCGTAGTCGTAGGGGAAGTCGGTCAGCCCGTTCATCTGGGCGTTCCAACCGGGCGTGTAGCCCACGTCGTCCTCGTCGGTGATCCGCGCGGGGATGCCGCGGATCGCCTGCCTCAGCGCCAGGCGGTTGGAGTGGTTGCCCAGCACGGCGAAGACGTTGAAGGCCGTGGTGTCGACCTTCGCCGTCTCCTTGGGCACGGGGATGCTCGGCTGCTGCAGCGAGCGGTCGAGCTTCACCACGGGGGTGACCAGGTCGCGGCGGATGTTGTCGTGCAGCGAGTACTCGCCCACGTGGAAGTACTGGAACTTCTTGGTCTTCACCGTGCCGTCGGGCATCTCGCAGTGGGCCGTGATGTTGAAGAGGACCGGGTCGGCGGGCGGCTCGGCGATCGAGAAATGCCCCTCGACGGGCTGCACGCCCAGCCCCGTGATCTCCACGGGGTCGGCCTTCTTGGTCTTCGCCTCGGAGAGGTGGTCGTAGGCGATCTCGGTGTTGAAGGTGATCCGGGCGACCTTCTCGTACGACGCCGTCACGCGGTATCCGACGTCGAGCCGGCCCTTCTCCCGCTTCGGATTGACCTCGAGGATGAAGTTCTCGTTGGCGAAGTCGACCTTCGATATGCCCATCACCGGGAGGATGTAGATCCGCCCCTTCCAGGGCTTCTCCTTGGTGATCAGGACGTTGTCGTAGACCCATTCCTCGGTCGACGTGCCGCAGTTGTAGAGGAACTGGATGTAGTTGTAGTCCATCAGGTAGACGATGCCCTCTTTCCGGGCGCCGCTGATCTTGGCCGACCAACCTTCGTTGAAGTCGTAGACGAAGGGGTCCTCGCCGCTGACGATGTCGGTGCTGGTGGAGCGCCCCACGGCGCCGATCCGGCGGACGCCCCGCGCGCTGGGGCGGTAGACCTGGTCCCCGTGCGCCAGGTCGATCAGCGCCGAGTTGTGGACCCACATGAGCGGCAGCTTGGCGTTCTTGTCGGCCGAGGAGAGCTCGATGTCGAAGAGGAAGTAGGGCGTGCCCGCCTTGAGGGTGACGGTCCGGCGGATGCGGATGTTGCTCAGCAGCTTGGAGATCAGCCCCGAGTCGGCCGCCTGCAGCCAGCCCTCGCTCTTGGTCTCGAAGGTGACGCCGACCTCCTCGGGCGTGTTCTTGACGATCTGGTAGTCGTAGAACCGCCGGCGGAATTCGCTGTAGCGCCAGTCCTGCTCCCAGAAGTTGTCCTGCAGCAGCCCCCCGCCGCTGGCGACGATCTTGGGCTGGGCCGCCTCGAGGATGTCGTTGCCCGTGGGGCGGAAGACGAAGCGCATGATCGTCGACTGCAGCGAGGGCTGGAGATGCATGGAGATCCACTCGGACTCCATGAGCACCTGCAGGTCGCCGTCCTGGTCCTCGATCTCCTCGATGTGGCAGCCCTGCCGGGCGTCGGCGGCGAAGGCGGGCGCGGGCCCGCGGACAAGCAGCCCGGCGAAAGCCAGGGCGCCGAGGCAGGCGAGAAGCGAACGCATGAGGAAGTTGCCGGTTTTGATGGGCTTCACTTGCTGAACTCCACCACGACCACGCGGAACGTCACCAGTTCGGGCACGTCGAACGCCAGCTTGCCTTCCTCGACGCGGGCCTCGAGCGGCACCGCCGCGGTCTTGGGCTCGCAGGTCAGCATGATCGCCCGCCCCGTCTTGAACCCCTCGGGGATCTTCACCTCCACGGGGATCGGCTCCCTGATCGGCTCGGGCAGTTCGCTGAACCGGTCGTTGCGGTAGAACCGCTCGACCGTGGGCGGGTTCACCAGCGGGATGACGTACCGCCGGCGGCCGTCGGCGAGGTCCTTCCACATGACCTCCTCCTCCCACCACAGCTCGTGCGGCGCGTCGACGCGGATCTGGTCCGCCGCCTCCTTGAGCCACATCAGCTTGTTGTCCCAGAGCAACTCGCTGAAGCGGGTGAGGAAGTGCGACAGTCCCGACTCGCTCGCGGGCGGGCAGGTGAAGAGCCCGGGGTACTGCCCCCCCGCCAGGGCGACGAGCATGTTGTAGTAGAGCGTGCTCTGCGTGAAGTAGGGCGCGCCGTCGCGGGCGGGCGAGAAGGAGTGGAAGAACCCGCCGGCGCGGCGGCAGGCGTCGGCCTGCTGGCGGGCGCCCCAGAAGTAGTCCTTGCAGATGTTGCGCGGATCGACGAAGAGGTAGGCGTTCATCCACCCCTCGTCCATCAGGCTCGAGCCGTCCTCGAGGAACGCGACGAAGGGCGAGTCCTTCTTGAGCGCGGGGACCTCGAGCTTGCGGTTGTAGAGGTTGGCGACCATCCCGCCGAAGACGCCGTTGTTCCCCTCGGTGTAGAGCGGGAACTCCGCCCGGATCTCCTTCTTCATCCGACGAAGCTCGCCCGCGGTGTACTCGCCTTCCTTGCCCGCGCCCGGGCCGACCTTGATGCCCATGCGCTCGGTGGTGGCGACCTCGATCGGCCCGCCGTCCCAGCGCACGCCGTCGTAGCCGACGTATTTCACGTTGTTGCGCACGCCGGCGATCAGCCCGTCGACCAGCTCCTTGGCCGCGCCGTTGACGCCCGCCTCGATGTGGTAGAAGCCGTAGTTCCCCAGCGGCGGGCGCTCCTCGCGCGTCGGCGGCCCCCAGTTGTTGCTCCAGCGGTTGAGCATGTCCGCCGTGTTGTTCTTCCACTGGTCGTCCGCCTGGTCGCTCCAGACGATCCGGTCGAAGAACCACTCCGGATGGCGCAGGTAGGTCTCCTCCGCCACGTGGCTGGTCGCCAGCGGCGAGAGGTACATGAACGTCGCCACGCCGATCGAGTGGTTGTGGTCGGTGAACTTCTTCTGGATCGCGATGTGCGTCATGTAGTTGCTCATGCCCGTGAAGTAGGGCAGGGACGGGTCGTCGGGGAACGGCTTGACCGCGTCCCCCGGCGTGACGCCGAAGTATTCCATGTAGTTCCGGTAGTCGGGCGGACTGTAATACGGGTTTCGGCTGCGGTTCGCCCCGCCGAAGTTCATCACCGCCCACGGGTTCGTGTGGACGCTGAAGACCTCCGACGCCGACGAGAGGCCCTTGCCCCCCTGCACCGCCTCGGCGTTGACCTGGCAGCCCCAGAGTTCGACGCCCTTGGGGCTCGTCCATGGCACGTCGACCACTTGGTACGCGCCCGCATCGAGCTTCACCGGCACGGTCGCGACGTCGATCGACTTGTCGATCTCATGCACGATCTTGACGCGCACCTCGCCCGACTGCGGCGAGCCCGAGCGGTTCATCACCCACACATGGAAGAGCTGCTCCCCGCCCGCGCGGAGCCAGGACATCTGCGGCAACACCTGGCGGACGACGATCGCCGGCTCGGAGACGCGCTCGATCTTGACCCAGTCAACCGTCGCCGACTGCAGCGAGTTCTCGACGCGCCCGAACCCGTGCATCGACGTGGGCATGAAGGCCAGATACGAGGAGAGGCTGCCCCCGGCGAAGCCGCGGTCGGCGTTGTCGTGCTCCTTCTTGAGAGCCTCGGCCTTCTTCGCCTCCTCGGCCGGGGTGGGCGGGACGGGCGGCGCGGGGTGCTGCATCGCCTCGACCTGCGCCTTCGTGCCCGGGTAGGCGCCGATGGCGTTGAGCGCCCGCTCGCGGTTCGGGCGGTGGATCTTGTACTCCGGCTCGACGACCTCGGTGTAGTAGCTGAACTCCTGGTAGGCGTCCTCCGCCTGGAACTGGTAGCCGTGGAGCGTGTTGGGGTAGGGCGAGCCGTCCATCTGCGGGACGGGCCTGGAGTCGAAGTAGATGCCCGTGCCGATGACGCGCGTCATCCCGGCGATCTTGAGCCGGGCGGTGACCTTGTAGAGCCCCGGGGGCGCGTCCTTGCGGGGGATGCCCGGCGTGGCCAGGATCGTGATGGGGTTGAACTGCTTGAGGACGATGCGGATCAGCCGCTTGTCGACCGCGACCTGCAGGGCCTTGCCCCCCTTGGCCTGCGGGTCGTCGACGACCTTGTAGAGCCGGCGCATCTCCGGGGCGATCCCCTGCGAGACCTGTCCCCCGGGCATCATCACTTCGTGCGCGAGATAGGTCCACGAGGAGGGCTGCGTCGCGGGCTTGGCCGGGGCGGAGGCGGCGGCAGGCGCGGCGGGGGCCGGGGGAACCGGGGGGGCCGCGGGGTCGGCCGCGCTCGCGACGGACGACAGCGCCGCGGCGAGGAGCAGCATGCTGATGAAGAGTCGGCGCATATCGGCTCGTCCTGAGGCGGGTTCGGGCGTGTTCGACTTCGTCTTGCGGTTCATGCTACACGGCTCTTGCGGCTTGCGGGATCGGGTTCGTGCCTTGACGGCGTTCATTCGGTTTCATGGCCGCCTTCGCGTCCACCTGCGTGTTCCGCAATCTCACCGGATCGCGTCCACGGGCAGCAGCCCGCGGGCCGCGTTGAGGATCAAGACCGCCATCGGGGTCGCGTACGTCGCGCCCATCTGCTTGGTGTTCTCGGCGTTGCCCGGCGGGACGGCGTAGCTCCCGTCGGGGCCTTGGTGGTCGCGGAGCAATTCCCACACGCGCAGGTCGTAGCGCCTCGCCTGCTCGCGCAGGGCCGGCGTCCTCCGCCCCTCCCGGAGCAGCCCGCGGGCGGCGAAGAAGTGGGCCGTGTAGAAGTTCGGGCCGAACCAGACCGGGGGGTTCTCACTCATCCACGCGAGGGCTTGGTCGCGCCGCCCGGCGTCGCGCCCGAAGAGGCTCATGGTCGAGAGCCCCGCGGCGGTGACGACGATGACGGGCAGGCCCGCGGAGTCGTGCGAGAAGCCGCCGCGGTCGAGCTTGTCGACGTTGCGCCCGTCGGCGGGGAGGTGCTGGGCCCCCTCGACGAACTCCAGGGCCCGCGTCAGCCCGCCCCGCGGGACCTCGGCCCCGCGCAGCTCGGCGCTGCGGAGAAGCAGCAGGCTCCACGCGGTGACCACGCGGTCGTTGACCTTCGACTTGGGGTCGATCTTCCACCCGCCGTAGAACTCGGCGCCGACGGCCTTGTCCTGGGCCGTGAGCGTGTATTGCAGCGCGGCCGAGGCCCGGGCGGCCAAGGCGCGGTTGATCGCGTCGTCGCTGTGCGTGCCGATGCTCTCGAAGACCGCCAGCCCGCAGACGGCGTGGCTCTCCAAAGGGTATTCGGTGTCGCCCATGAAGCCGTCCTCGCCGGTGTTGGCGATCAGCCAGGCGCAGGCCTTGGGCAGCGGCGAGGCGGCGTCGACCTGCGGCGTGGCCCCGCTGGAGAGGAAGGCGAGGATCGCCAGCCCGGTCTGGAGGCGCTGCTGGCGGTCGCCGAAGGAGCCGTCGGGATTCTGGGCGGCGCGGAGGAAGGCGAGCGCGGCGTCGACGCTGCGCTCCACGGCAGCGCGGGGAGGGGCCGCGGAGACGGGGTCCGCGGCGGGCCCAGAGGCGGACACGGGCGGGACGAAAGCGGCGGCGAAGCAGGCCAGCGGCAGCATCAGAGCGACGCAATAAACGACGCTCCGAGCCACCGGCCGAGCGGGATTCCTGCCAAGAGTTGGAGTCTTCCTGCTCATCGCGAATCCTTCAGCAGGCCTTCCATGTACTTCAACGCCGGCTCCTTGAACTGCTCGGGGTACGGGCGGGCGGAGGCGCGTTGCAACTCGTCGTATAAGTACCGCGGCATCTTGAGGTATTGCTCGTCGGGGCCGTTGGAGTCGATGCCCAGGGCCCGGCTGCGCTGCGAGAGGGCCGCGGCCGACTTGCGC
>JAPLMQ010000195.1 GCA_026386955.1 Planctomycetota bacterium | reverse complement strand
TTTTCACTGGATGATTGTGGCCGCGTGGCGATGGATCGAAAAACCGATTGTTGATGTTTGATTCACGGCTGAATCACCGTGAATCAAACAGGCTCCGGCGGGGCTGTTTGGACGATCCCGCAGAGGATCAAGGGAGATGTATATTTATAAAACATTTATCATAAAATGTTTATAAATACGACGAGATTTCATCCGTCAAACCCCTGTTTGAAGGCGATTTTGATTCTGATTCAGAATCAAGAATCAAGATGTGGATAAGTCGCGGGCCGAGGGGCGTGTTCGCGGATAGATCCCAAGCGGCGGATGCGTAAGCGCGATGTTTTGGATGGGGCGAATCGCCCGAGTCTCAGGCGGGGTCCTTGGCTTCGTGGTCGGCGATGAGCTTGAAGAGCGTCGCGGCGTCGGGGGCTTTCTTGACGATGTCGCGGAACTTCTCGTCGGCGAGCATCCGGCTGATGCGGGCGAGGGCCTGGATGTGGGAGGGGGTCTGGTCGGGCGGGCTGGCGAGGAGGATGATGAGCTGGACGGGGCGGCCGTCGATCGCTCCGAAGTCGAGCGGCTGGGCGGTCAGCCCGATCGCCATGGTCAGGCGGGTGCAGCCGGGGCTCTTGCCGTGGGGGATGGCGACGCCGAAGCCGATGCCGGTGGTCCGGGTGCTCTCGCGCTGCCAGACGGCCTCCTTGAGCTGGTCGGGGGAGGCGATGCCGGCCTTCTGGGCCAGGAGGTCCACGAGCTCGAAGATCGCGTCCTTCTTGTTTGCGGCGAGGAGGGGAACCTTCACGCACTCGGGTTGAAGCACATCGGTCAGTCGCATGGCGAAAAAACCTTGAAACGGGACCGGCGGGCAGGGCGTTCCCGGAGGCGGATCACTTCTTCCTGCCTCCTGCCATCGGGCGTCGACGGGCGGAGGCCGGGCCGGCGGCGGGGAGAGCAAACGATATCCGCCTGCGCTCCGGGCGGCAAGCATCGGACGCGCTTGTGCGGGTCGGCTTTCGTACAATGAAGGTGGCTTCCGCGGGGTTTGACCTCGTTCGCCCGACAACGGCTACCTGGTCGTGCCGGGGATGATCAAGCCGGCGGAGATCGAGGAGCTTCGGGCCGACACCGCTGCGATCGCCCGCGGGCAATACCCCTGCGACACGCTCAAGCCGCTGCCGGCGACGCTCTCCGACACCGAGGTGCTGCAGAACATCCTCTGCATCCACCAGCCGCACTACATCAGCCCGGTGATGCAGAAATACGTCAAGCATCCGCAGATCTGCGGCGCGCTCAGCCAGATCACCGGGGCCCACCTCGCCCACTGGGACGGCAGCGTGAAGTGCATGCAGTCGATGCTCTTCGTCAAGCCGCCGCAGTTCCAGGGGCAGGCCTGGCACCAGGACGAGATCTACATCCCCACCCGCGACCGCTCGCTCATCGGGGCCTGGATCGCGATGGACGACGCGACGATCGCCAACGGATGCCTCTGGGTCGTCCCCGGCTCGCACCGGCAGGGCTACCTCTACCCGCAGCACGCCCACAACAACCCCGACGAGTTCGACTTCGCCGGCGAGAGCTACGGCTTCGACCAGTCGAAGGAAGTGCCCGTCGAGGTGAAGGCCGGGGCCTTGGTCTTCTTCAACGGGTATCTGCTGCATCGCTCGCGCAAGAACCGCTCGGAGGTCTTCCGCCGGGTGCTGGTGAACCACTACATGAACGCGTGGTCGCACCTGCCGTGGAGCCTGAAGGAGGGCGAGTCGGTCGCCGGCGCCGACCGCCGGGCGATCGTGCAGGTGGCGGGCGTCGACCCGTATGCGTGGAAGGGGCTCGACCCGTTGCCCAAGAACGTCTGGCTGCGCACCTGCAAGGCGAACCAAGCCAAGACGAACCCGGAGGCGGACCACCGCGGCGTGGCGAAGGAGACGCCGGATTCGGCGGCGAGCAAGGCGGAGAAGTAAGAGGCGTCTTCGTCGTTCCAGATCACTACCGCAGCACGCCCGCCCGCTTGAGGAACGCCTCAAGCTTCGCGCGGTGATCCTGCGCGAAGGAGACGCTGGGCGGGTCGTCGTGGCCGCAGTCGTATTCGCAGAGCTCCGACCCGGGGGTCATCGCGTGCATGCGTCGCGCATGCGCGACGGGGATGGTGTCGTCGCGGCTCCCGTGGAAGAGCAGCACGGGAATCCCGAGCGCGGGCAGGACGCGGTCGGTACGGTAGGGATTCTTCGCCAGCAGCGGCGGGGCGAAATACTTCCACGCCATCGTGGCGACGCTGGTGAACGACGACTCGATGACCACCGCGTTGGGGCGCTCGACCGACGCGAGGTCGGCCGCGACACCGCCGCCCAGGGAGCGCCCGTAGTAGAAGACGCGCGAAGGGTCGACCTCGGGGCGGGCCTTGACGTCGTGGAGGAAGCCGAGCGTGTCCTCGCGGATGCCGGCCTGCGAGGGCTTGCCGCCCGCGCGCCCGTAGCCGCGGTACTCCGGCAGGAGGACCGAGCAGCCCAGCCCGCGGAAGAGGTCGATCATCCAGCCTTGGTTGTCGAGCGTCTCGTAGTTGCCGTGGCAGTAGACCACCAGCGGGGCGGGGTGGTCCGCGGATGCGCCAGGCGCGGGGACGAACCAGGCCGCGGCCTCGGCGCCGTCACCACCGGGGATCGGCCGGCGCAGCTCCTCGATGGCGGGGGAGAGCGTCGAGGCCTTCATGCCCACGGGCAAGCCGACGCCGGGGAAGAGCATCGTGTCCTGGAAGAAGTAGAGCGTGGCGCACCAGCCGGCGTACCCAATCGCGAGGTAGATCAGCATGCGGGTCGCCAGGCGTTTGAGGGTGCGCTTCGGGCGTTTTGGGGGAGCGGCGGGCGGGGCGGTCGGCGCGTCGGGCACGTCAGGCGAAGGAGGCGGGTCCGCCGGAAGGGTCATCGCACGCGTTCCAGGGGTTCGGAGGCGTTGAGCGATCGAGTCGCGGGCTGATCAACGAATCGATCATGGCACCGATCAAGGCGCCCGCTTCGAATTCCGCTCAAGTCATCACGCCGATGGCCGACCGATCAAGCGGGATCCCACACGCCTTGCTGCGTTCGGCGGAGCGCCAACGGCGGATCGAGGACTTCACGCAGAATGAAGGCTTCGCGCACCGATCCGCGCGTCAGCACGATCGCCTCGCGGTCGCCGTGGGCGGGGATGGTGTTGGCGGCGCGGGCCGTGGCGACGGTGCGGGTCAGGCCGCGGGGCGGGACGTTGGCTGCGGGGTTCGACGTCGGGCTCACGGCGGCCGCGGCGGCGACCGCTTCCTGCGTGGTGCGGTTGGCGGGGCTCGGCGCCGGCTTCGCCGCGGGGCGCGCGGACGGCGGGGCCGGCCTTCGTGGCGGCGGAGGCGGCTTCGCGGCCGCGGGCCTCATCGTCGGCCGAGACGCGGGCACCGGCGGGGGGAGTTGCGCTGCGCGCTGCGGAGGGGCGGGAGGCGGCAAAGCGCTTTGCGACTCGCGCTCGCGGCGCATCCGCGCGATCTGCCGCGCCCGCTCGCGGGCGGCTTCGAGCGACGGCGAACCGGTCGTCGCGGGTGGTTTGGACGGCGCCGGTACGGCTGGGGGGGCGCTGCCCGATGAACTCTGTTGACGGAGCGCCGCGGCTCGTTCCTCATAAAGCGCCCGGGCGCGCTCGCGGGCGATGTGGTCGTCGAGCGTCAGGTTGTCGGGTTTGCTGGGCGATGTCGAAGGCGGCTTGGGGTTTCCTCCAACGGAGCCGCCCGAACTCCACGTCTTGGCTTTCTTCAGCGCATTGAAGAGCCCCGATCCGATGACGAGGAGCACGATGGCCGCCGCCACATAGTCCACCGCCAGCACCAGGTTTGAGGTCGTCATCGCCACGCTCCTCGTTCCGTCAAGGGCTCCGTCCGACGCGCACACGATGCGCAGGCCTGCGTGATCCGAACGTCAAGCCCCTACAGTCTATCGCCCACGGGTTCGCGCGGCTCGACGACGAAGACCGGCCGCTCGCCCGCCGCCCGCTGCACCGGCCTGAGGTCGACGCGATAGACAGGCTCGAGCAGCTCGGGCGTCATCACCTTCTCCCACGCCCCTTCCGCCGCCAGCCGGCCGCCGTCCATCAGCCAGACCTCGTCCGCGTAGCGGGCCGCGAGGTTCAGGTCGTGCAGGACGACCAGCACGCCCAGGCCCGAGCGGGCCAGCCGCACGAGCCAGCCCATCATGTGGTGCACGTGCCAGAGGTCCATCGCGCTGCCGGGCTCGTCGAGCAGCATGACCCGCCCGCGTCCCTCGGCCTGCGCCATCGCCCGCGCCAGCAGCACGCGCTGCTGCTGCCCGAACGACAATTGCGTGAAGACGCGATCGCGCAGGTCGGACAAGTCGCAGGCCTCGATTGCGCGCTGGACCGCGCCGCTTGATGCGCCGCTCGCCGCGGCATGCCCCGTCCGCTGCGAGAATCGCCCCATCTCGATGACCTCTTCGACCGAGAACGCGAAGCCCACGCCCGCCCGTTGGGGCACATAACTGATGAGGCTCGCCCGCCGCCGCGCCTCCATCGAGGCGACGTCCTCCCCGTCGAGGCGGACGGCTCCGCTCCAGGGGCGGGCCTGGCCGAGCATCATCCGCATCAGCGTCGACTTGCCCGCGGCGTTGGGCCCGATCAACGTCGTGAGCCGACCGGCCTTGAGCCGGCCGCTCAGTCCTCGCACGATCGCCCGCCCGGGCTCGTACCCGAACTCCAGCGCATCCAGCGTCATCACGTCGTTGTCCAGGGTCACGCCACTCCCGTCATTGGTTGAAAAATCTTGCGATGGTTCACGACGAAGCTTGTTTCACAGCCCTCTGCCGGGGGGTCTCCCGGTGCCGATAATCCCTCGTTTCCCACTCGTCCCGCGAGGGATCACGCCCGACTTTCTGTCAAGCCGGCGAGTGGACACCCCGCGAATCGCCGGCGCGTTGGATCGTCTGGGGGATCTGCGAATCATTTTACGCCCGTGCGGCTTACGTCGTGGGCCAGCCCGCCCGATACAGGGTTGGGGGTGTCAGCGTACCGAGGAAGGCCAGTCCCATGAGCGCGGAAACTGGAGAAAAGACCCGGACTCACGACACGCACCAGGTGCTCGGGCTCCTTGGCGAGCTTGAGGAGCGCCTGGGGCGGTTGAAGGATTGGCAGAAGGACCAGGACCAGCAGGTCGAGGCGATCCGCAGCCAGGGGCAGACGCTCCAGGCCCAGCAGGATGACCTCGACCAGCGCCGCCGCGCCCTCGCCGACACGCAGGCCCAACTCGACAATCAGCGGCAGGACCTCGAGAGCCAGCGGGCCCGCGTCAACGCAGACGAGGCCGCGGCCAAGGCCCGTGCGGGCGAGATCGAAGTCGCCGAGAGCCTCATCGCCCAGCAGCATCAGGACCTCGACGCGTGGCGCCAGACCCTCGAGCGCCAGCGCACCGAGATTGAGGAGCTTCGCGCCGCCGCCGAGCGCCAGGCCTCGGGCATCGCCCAGCGCCAGCGCGACATGGAGGCGTTCAAGGCCGAGATCGACCAGCAGTCCCGTCAACTTTCCGAGCAGCGGCAGGAGCTGGAGAGCGCCCGGCGCAACTTCGCGCAGGTCGAGGCCCAGCACCACAAGAACGCCGCGGAGATCGAGCAGCGGCTCGCCCAGCTCGAGGCCGACCGCGCCGCCCTCGCCGGCCAGTCCGGGCAGACTGAATCCCAGCGCCAAGCGTTGGAATCGCGGGTGGCGACGCTCGAGGACGATCGCCGCGACCTCGATGCCCAGCGCAACCAGCTCGACCATGTCCGCGCCGCGCTCGACAAGGAGCTGTCGGCCCACACCACGGCGATCGCCGACCTCGACAAGCAGCATCAGGAACTCGACCAGCTCCGCCGCAACCTCTCCCGCGAGCAGCAGGAGCAGGCCGAGGCCCGCGCGTAGCTCGGCATCGCCAACCAGACGCTGGCCACGGACCGCGCCACGTTGGACCAGCAGCGCCGCCAGCTCGACGAGCAGCGGCGAACGCTTGACAGCGATCGCCAGCAGGTCGAGGCCGCACGCACCACGACCCGCGAAGAGGCCGAAGCCCTCGTCGCCCAGCGCGAGCAGGTCGAGCAGCAGCGCCAGCTTCTTCAGAAAGCCCAGCAGGAGCTCGCCCAGCGCGAGCAGCGCGTCCGCCAGGAGCGCACCCAGCTCGACGAGCGCCTCGCCACCGGCGTGGGCGCCAGCGCCGACCTGGGGCAGGACCGCGTCGCCCTCGAAGCCGCCCGCGAGGAACTTCTCCGCGAGCGCCAGAAGCTCAACCAGGACGCCGCCGACCTGCAGGCCCAGGCCGCCGAGTACGAGAAGGGCCGCGAGTCCTTCGCCGCGCTCCTCACCCAGGTCGAAGAGGACAAGCGCAAGGTCCGCACCCGCACCCGTGAGATCGACACCGACCGCGCTGAGATCTCCGCCCGTTTCCACGAGCTTGAGGCCCACAAGGCCTCGCTGGAGGCCCAGCGGCTGGAGCTCGAGGCCCAGCGCCACGAGATCGAGGCCCGCCGCGAGCGCGTCGAGCGCCAGATCCGCACGCAGACCGACACGACGCAGGAACTCGAGGAAGACCGCCAGAAGCTCGACGCGATGCGTGCCCAGGTCGTCGTCGACGCCGAGGCGAACCGCCAGGCCCGCGCGACGATCACCGCCGCCCAGGCCGCGAACACGCAGGCCGCCCGGGAGCTTGCCCGCGACCGCGAGCAGCTTCAGGTCCTCCGTCGCCAGATCGAAGAGCAGACGTCCGCCCAGGTCGCCGCGAAGGCCGCCTCGGAGGCGCAGGCCATCGCCGCCGCCAGCAACGCGGAGCTCAAGCAGCGCCTCGCCGAGGTCGACGCGAAGGGCGCCGAACTGGAGCGCAGCCTCGCGGACGTCAATCGCCGCGCCGCGGAGCTTGAGCAGCGCCAAGCCGAGATCGACCAGCGCTCCGCCGAGATCGACGCCCGTGACCAGGAGGTCCGCGCGAAGGTCGCCGCGATCCAGCCGCGCGTCGCCGAGCTTGATTCACGCTCCGCGGAGCTCGAGCAGAAGCAGGCCGCCTATCGCGAGACGCTCCAGCGCGGCAAGGACCAGCTCCTCGCCGAGCGCGACGCCCTCCGCCAGAAGGAGCACGAGCTCGAGGAGCACCGGGCCCGCGTCAACGGCCGGCTCGACGCCATCAAGCGCGCCGACGCCACCCTCGTCGCCCGCCGCGACAAGCTCCACAAATACAAGCGGCTTCTCCGCGTCCGCGCCAAGAGCCTCGACCAGGCCCACAACTCCGCGGCCTCCGTCCAGCAGCAATACGCCGGCCTGCTCCAGCAGCGGCAGATGCTCCTGGAGGTCAAGCGGTTCCTCGCCGCCAGCGAGGCCGAGATGGTCCGCCGCTGGTCGACGCATCGCGCCGCGGGCCTGGTCATCGGCGGCGTGCTCTGCCTGGTCTTCCTCGCGATGTTCAGCTACGCCCTGGGCCAGCGCGTCACGCAGCCCGTCTGGCGCGCCACCAGCGCCCTTGAGATGACCGCCGCCGCGGCCGCCAACGCCTCCGCCGCCGCCAGCCAGCCCGCCGATTGGCTGGGCGCCCAGCGCCAATCCCTCCTGAGCGACCCCGTCCTTGAGGAGACGCTCAGCCTCCTCAACCAGCGCGGCGTCCACATCGTCGACACCGGCACCGAACTCCGCGGCGTCCTCGAGATGAACCTCATCCTCGACGCGCCCAGCACCGGCAAGCTCACGATGGAGTATCGCCACAGCGACCCCGACCTGGCGGTCTTCGTCCTCGAATCCCTCAGCCGCGCCTACCTCGGCTACCAGATGGTGCTCGACCGCAAGGCCGACCGCCCCAACTCCTTCAAGATCTCCCAAGCCGCCGCCCGCGACCCCACCCCCGTCCTCGACCTCCGCCTCCGCATCGCCGCCATGGTCTTCCTCGGCTCGGTCGTCGCCGGCCTCTTCCTGGTCGTCGTCCTCCGCTGGTGGCTCCTCCGCTCGACCCGCGTCTTCGACGAGAACGAGACGGGCCTGATGCCCAGCCTCGAGAGCGACGACGCTTGGCCGACGATCCCCAAGCCCGGCAGCAACCCCGAGAACGACCTGACGATCCACGAGGGATAAGCGGCGAGTGATGCGAGGCGAAGTGATGCGCCCAATCACTTTTTGCGCGACGTCGAGCCGCACGGTTTGACCTCCGGCTCAATTCCCGATATCCTTCTCACACGATTGCGGGGTAGAGCAGCCTGGTAGCTCGTCGGGCTCATAACCCGGAGGTCGCCGGTTCGAATCCGGCCCCCGCTACTTATTTCGCCAAAGGGACTTGCAGCAATGCGAGTCCCTTTTTTGTTGGCCAAAATCAGCGAACTGTCCCCCGTTCTGTACCCCGACAGATCGCCCAGGCCCGCAAGGAAGACTCGCCGAGGAGCACATCAGCTCAGTTCGGAGGTTCTTCGATGGCCAGTCTCAGGAAACGCGGTCCGATCTTTTATGCCCAGGTCTATGTCGGGGGTCGCCAGACCCGCATCAGCCTGCAAACCGACTCGCTCCAGGTCGCCAAGGAGAAGTTGAGACAGCTTGAATCCGCCCAGGTGAGAGGCGACGACGCCTTGGGCCTGCCGACCCGCACGCCGATCCCCGACGCCCTCGCCGCCTACGTGGCACACATCCGGGCGACCAAGACCGCCAAGAGCGCCCAAACCGACGGCTACTACCTGCGAGACGCCTTTGGGCCGGTCTGCGAGGCGTTGAAGATCAACAGCCGCAAGGCGACCACCCGCAAGCGCCCGCTCCTTCCGGGGGCGGTGCAGGACCGCCGCCGGCGGGCCCAGGTCATCGAGGCGAACTGCCTTGAGCAGATCACCACCGCCCAGGTATCAGCCTTCATCGCCGGCCAGGTGCAGAGCAGGGGGTTAGCGCCCAAGACCGCGAACCGCTACCGGGAAATCCTCTGCCGTCTCTTTAACTGGTCGACGACGCAGCGGGGCGTCAAACTCCCGGGGGACAAGAACCCCGCCGCCCAGGTCGAACGCTACCGCGAGCATGCGCCCGAGATTCGATTCCTGACGATCGCCCAGATCGACGAGCAGCTCCAGGCCCTGCGCTTCAAGCCTGCCCTGCAAACAATGGTCGCCACCCTGATCTACGCCGGCCTGCGGCGGGAGGAGCTGCTATGGCTGACCGTGGACGACCTTGACAGGCGAGCGGGGGGGCGCGGTATGCTCCGCGTTCGTGCGAAGACCGTCGACGGGGAATCGTGGCAGCCGAAGACGAAAGTAAACCGGGGGGTTCCCATCAGCTCTGCCTTGCTTCAACACCTAGACCGCTACACCCCTCGCCCGGCTCCCGGGGACTGGTTGTTCCCCTCCCCCGACGGGAATCGGTGGGACCCTGACAACTTCTCGCAGGATCTTCGGGCCGCCAATACGGAGGCCGGGCTGGTGTGGGGGAGTCTGGACTTCCGTCACACGTTCGGCAGCCAGCTCGCCCAGGCGGGCGTCAGCCTCTTCAAGATCGCGACGTTGATGGGGAACTCACCGGAGATTTGCCGTCGTCACTACGCGGCGCTCGTGCCGGATGCGATGGGGATGGATGTGGAGTTCGCGGGATCTCCCGCAGTCAATTCGACTTTGAGCTCACACACGGAGTGGGGCCGAGCCTAGTCCCCACGACACCAGCATTGTCGATATCACTACCCATGTTGATCTTGCGCCCTCCGCAATTGCATCAAGATCTGATCCTGGCCAAGTGTTGGACGCAACCTTCACAACATCACGCAGGATGTTTTCGCCGAGAGGTTCGAGCAGAGGGCATTTGCAGGCTTCAGGCTCTTGACATTCAGCAAGCCGAAGGCAGTTGGTGCCAACACCTAATGCAGCCAAATTTTGGTTCTCGCGTATCGGCGATTGGAAAATGTATTCAGGGGACGACCGTACTATATCCAAGACTTCCCCGTAGGTAATTCCTTCCTTAAGATCCATAAAGGTTCTCAGGTCCTTGCAGTTCAATTGCTCGAAGACCCGAAGCTTTTCCAGTTTTCTGGTGCGAGTAGCATCGCCATTAAATGCCGCGGACAATAAATCAGTAGATAACATATTCTCAAGTTCGTGAGCATCGAGTGTTATCAAATGAACAAAGGGCCAGTTTGGGTTGTTTGCCTCGATCACCTTTTTCGCCGTGCCGCCAATTGCGCCAAGTGGGCATGATTTATCACTATCTACAAGACACAAACAAAGCCGAGATTTTTATAATTGATATTTACTATATAATCCAGACGTCGTACTTCCGCCGCCAGGGGCGCCTTCGTACTGAAGATATGCCACACTTAGGCCTAAAATTCTACGCATGGCCAAGCGGCCGAGAAACAGCAGGCACTCGCCATCGGTTAGATTCTCCGTCAACAAGACCGTTCGTTCTAGAAACCCGGTGTTCGATACGTCCCTGCAACTCAAGCGAAGCTCATTTTGTGAACGGCGGTTGAAAAACGGAGCGGGCGGCGGGAAGCCGACGGTCGGTTGAGAAGAACGTAGCACCCATGACTTTGCCTCATGACCCCCGGTGGGTTGGCGGCCGCAGGCCGCTACCCTGATCGGCGTTTCATGAGGAGAACGGGTGTATACGGACATGGAAGACTGGAACGAGATCCGCCATCGGGTTTTGGTTGAGGGCAAGAGCAAGCGTTCGGTGTGCAGGGAGTTCGGCCTGCACTGGGACACGCTGCGGAAGATCCTGGAGCATTCGGAGCCCCCGGGCTACCGGATGCAGCAGCCGCGCAAGAAGCGGATGCTCGAAGCGTTCCAGCCGATCATCGAGCAGATCCTTCGGGATGACCGCTCGATGCCCCGCAAGCAACGACACACGGCCCAGCGGATCTTCGATCGGCTGGGGAAGGAGAACGGCTACGAAGGCGGCCTGACCATCGTCAAGGACGCGGTGCGGGCCTGGCATCGCCATCAGGCCGAGGTCTTCGTCCCCTTGAGCCATCCGCCGGGAGAGGCCCAGGTGGACTTCGGCGAGGGCGACATCATTCTCAAGGGCGTCCAGACCACCGTTGCCTTCCTGGTGATGAGCCTGCCCTATTCCGACGCCTTCTTCTGCTGTGCGTTTCCCCGGGAATGCACCGAGGCGTTTCTGGAAGGCCACCGCCTGGCCTTCGCGTTCTTTGCAGGCGTGCCCCGGCGGATCAGCTACGACAACAGCCGCATCGCCGTCAAGCGGATAATGGGTCCACGAGAGCGGGAACTGACTACGGAGTTCCTGCGGCTGCAGAGCCACTACCTCTTCGTGCATCACTTCTGCCTGGTGCGGCGGGCCAACGAGAAGGGGCACGTGGAGAACCTGATCGGTTTTGCCCGGCGGAACTTCCTGGTGCCCCTACCCCGGGTGGACAACTTCGAGACGCTCAACCAACAGTTGGAAGAGGCCTGCCGGCAGGATCAGCAGCGGATCGTGAGGGGCCAGGCGGAGACCAAGGCCCAGTTGCTGGCCCAGGAGCAATCGGCCTTTCTCCCCCTGCCGGCGGGATCGTTCGAGGCCCGCCGGGTGCGCACCGCGGTCGCCAATTCACTCTCGCTGGTCCGCTTCCACGGCAACGACTACTCGGTGCCCACCGCCTATGCCTATCACGATCTGACCGTGGTGGGAACCATCGAGCAGGTTCGCATCCTCTTTGCCGACCAGGTTGTCGCCACCCACAGCCGGCACTGGGGTAAGGCGCAGGTCGAGTTTGATCCGCTGCATTACCTGGCCCTGCTGGAACGCAAGCCCGGGGCGCTGGACTTTGCCCGCCCGCTGGAGAACTGGCTCTTGCCCGAGTGCTTCGGGGTCTTGCGGCGCCGGCTGGAGAACGAACTGGCGGGGCTGGGCACCCGCCAGTTCATCAAGGTGCTGCGGCTGCTGGAGGGATCGAGCGTGCGTCAGGTGGCCGACGCGGTGGAACAGGCGCTGGCGATCCACACGCTGTCGGTGGACGCGATCCGCCTGATCCTCCAGCAGCGGCAGGAGAAGCCGGTGGGATTGTTCTGCCTGGACGGCCGGCCACATCTCAAGAGCGTCCAGGTCCAGACGCCGGATCTGCGGGCCTACCGCTGCCTGCTGGCCGGAGGTGCGGCATGACCAAGATCGAGACCAAGAGCACGGTGCTGCTCAAGCACCACCTCAAGACGCTCAAGATGCCCACCATGCACAGCGAGTGCGAGAAGGTGGCGGCCCGCTGCGCGGCCGAGAACGTGGATCACCTGGGGTTCCTGCTGCAACTGTCCGAACTCGAACTCCTGGACCGGGAACGGCGGGCGGCCGAGCGCCGGCTCAAGGCCGCCCGGTTCCCCAGCCCCAAGACACTGGAGGGCTTTGACTTCACCACCCAGGCGTCGATCAACCGGCCGCTGGTGATGGAGCTGATGCGGTGCGCCTACATCGACAGCCGCGAGAACGTCCTGCTGGTAGGCAACCCGGGTACGGGCAAAACGCATCTTTCCACGGCATTGGGGATCGAGGCCTGCGGGCGGGGCAAGAAGGTCCGCTTCTGGCGGGTGACCGAACTTATCACGCAACTGATGGAGGCCCGGGAGGAACGGGTCCTGGGACGGATGAAACAGCAACTGGCCAAGCTGGACCTGCTGATCCTGGACGAACTGGGTTACGTGCCGGCCAGCAAGCTGGGGGCGGAACTGCTCTTCGACGTGATCAGCACGGCCTACGAGCGGACCAGCCTGATCATCACCACCAACCTGCCCTTCGAGCGGTGGGTGGAGGTGCTGGGCAGCGAACGGCTCACCGGGGCAACGCTCGACCGCCTCACCCACCGCTGCCACATCATCGAGAGGCCATCGCCGAGCGCATCGCCGCCAAGCTCCGCTCCGCCACGGAGATCTCGGCCGCCCGCGCCAAGCCCGAGGTCCGCGTCGCCGCCGTCATCCACCCCGGCGTCACCGTCCGCTTCCCCGGGCTCGAGACGCTCGTCAGCGAGCCGATCCCCGGGCCCGTGCGCCTCTCGCCCCGCAAGCGCGACGGCACGTGGGAGATCGTCGCGACCGACGAGGCCACCGGCCGCTGCCGTGCGCTCCACACCCGGGTCTTCCCCGACCCGACGGACCCCGTGTTCCACGAATTCCGCAAGCCGGCGACGCGCGGCGACCAGACCTAGCCGGAGTTGCAAAGGCGCAACGCTCTCGTGGCATTCAGTCAAGGGGGCCTGAATCTCAGGCTTTGCTCCACGATGGCCGCATTTTCCGCCATTCATTTGGCTCTGTAACGGCTGTTTGCCCGTTGCCAATCGTGCCACCGACGCCAGCATTTGGACTATTTCAGCAAGAACTCGACGACCTTCGACAGTCGTTCATACAACACGGGCTTGGCCAAGGCCAGATTTTTGTGTCTGGATGACTCTAGGTTGTCATGGTGATTGTGCTGGAAGTTCTAAGTCTCAATCGACAGCAGCGCTCGATTCGAAGGTGGTTAGGTTCCGTCCTGCAAACCAGACCGGAAGCAATGACAGTCGCGGATCGGCCGCTCCACTCTCATCAATTGTTGTTGCCATGCTTCACTGTCCGGGCTCCGGACACAGCCGCACGCCCTCGACCGTGAGGCGGTCGCCGCCGTGCAGGGCGTGCCGCAACACGCGCCGGGTGGCCATGTCTCGCCGCACCACGCACCAGTTGCCGCGGGCGACGACGTCGTCGGCCTCGAGCATCGGGTGTTCGTAGGCCCACACGATCGTGTCCTCGACGTGGCCGAAGTTCACCCGCATCGCAAGCACGCCCTGGCCGCTGGGCAACCGCGTGACCTTGGCCGGCGGCTTGCCCTTGAGACGCGGCAGCAGCAGCGACATGAACCGACCCGAAGCGCCGAAGACCCGCGCGTCCAGCCGCGGCCGCTCGAAAACCGGGCCGAACTCGAGCAGGCCCATTTTCTCGCGGTACGCCTTGGCGGTCGCCGCGGGGTCGCCGCCGTACTCCTTGGGCGAGCCCGCGAGCTGCACGCGCTGTTCGAGCTTGAGAGAGAAGGGCTTGGCGTACTCCGTGGGCCCGAGCATCCCGAAGTGGATGTCCAGCAGGTTGCCGTGATAAGCCCCCTCCACGGTCGCTTGCTCGCCTTCGATCCTGATCCGGCTGTCGGGGTGCACGTTCAGCACCCACCAGAACTCGTGGAAGTTGTTGTCCTTGTTCACGTCGTCGACCGTGAACACGTAGCCGGGAACCTCTGGGCCCTTGACCAGGCCGAGGGTGCGCTTCGCCCAGAAGCAGTCGGACATCTGCGAGGAGTCGACGGAGGCGGCATCGACGAAGGGACCGGGGTGGAAGCCCGTGAGCAGCGCGCGGTAGTCGCTGCTGATCCAGCGGCCGTCGCCCACGTGGCCGCTCTTGCCGTCGACGAGCACGACGTTGTGGTGCTCCTGTTCGATGTTGTAGCGGCCGGTGTCGATGGCGAAGTATTCGCCCATGGCCGAGAGCGAGAAGTGGCCGCCGGAGTCGTGGGCGTGGCCGGGGGCGAGGGGCGTGCGGTGGGAGCCGTCGAAGACCACGAAGGTGGCTTCGGGTCTCCAGGAATCGCGCAGCGAGACGATGCCGCGGTCGGCGTCCATGAAGGCGGTGGGCCCGCCGACCTCATGGGGGTGGACCGCCGGGGCGGCCAGATCGTCGAGCACGAGCATGGTGTAGGCGTCGACCGGCAGGCGGAAGCCGTCGCGGACCATGAGCTCGGGCCAGTGGAGGCGCCGCGTGCTGCCGTCGTGCGGGCCCGAGGCGGCCAAGGGATAGGAGAGGGTCCCGTGGAGCCAGAGCATCGCGGGGTCGCGGGTCTCGGTCGCCAAGCGGGGCAGGACCAGGCTCGTTGGCCCCACGTCGGCGCCATAGTCGCCGGTGTTGGAGGTGACCTTGCCCCAAGGCTGGGTGAAGTGCAGCAGGGCCCGGCCGAAACGATTCCAGCGAGGGCACTCCCGGTAGGCGTCGTAGATCCCGGCGCGTCGGACCGCCTCCACGCTGCGCGAGAAGTAGCAGACCATGCCTGTGCCGTATCCGACGTCCTCGGCGGGGTACCCCTCCGGCCCCACGACCCCATAGAGCGTCGCCTCGAACCACACCAGAAGTTGCCGCTTCGCGGCCGAGAGGTCGGGCACGCCTTCGTCGCCCTCGATCGCCAGCAGCGCGGTGACCGCGGAGATCAGGCCCACCATCGTCTTGTTGAAACCGGTGGCGCGGAGGTAATGGTCCCGATGAAGCGTGTCGACCACGTCCAGGACGGAACGCTTCGCGAGCCATTGGTTGAAACCGCGGCGTTCCTCGGCCGACAAGTGCGGGTGCAGCAGGTCATAGGCGAGGGCAAAGTCGCCCAGGTGCGCATAGGCGGAGTTGTAGGTGTCGTCGGGTCCGCGTCGCTCGGCCTCGGGCAGCGCGGCCAGCACTCGCCTGGCCGCCTCGAGCGCCGGGCCGCCGCCGTCGAGCGCCGCCACCATCGCCATGTCCACGAGGAACGCCGATGCCTGGCTGGCCATCTTGCTCACCGTGTGGTGCATCAGCAGGTCCGACACCTCGCGCGTCGCCAGCACTTGCTCGACTGCCGGGGCGATCTTCCGCCGCATCGACTCCATGAGCCGCAGGCCGGTGCCGTCGCGCACCTGCCGGCGGATGCGGTCGAGGTCGCCCTCGTCGCAAAGCAGGCGGGGGTGAAGGCGCTGTTCGTAGTGCGTCACGGCAACGGCGAAGGCGAAGGGCATGTCTCGGCTCGCTGGGGTTGAGGCGAGGATTCTACGGGATGCACCGAAGTGGTGATGCCGGAATTCCATCGCAGGGCCCATGGCTCCGGCCAGAGTCATATTGGGATGGCGTGGTCTTGAAATATCGGAAAGGCGGAAGCCCCGCGGGACTGCTGGGGGCTCTTCAGCGCTTTGATGGCTTTGGCTGGGCTGTGGCCGTGTCGGCGTCTAGATCCGCCAAAATGATCGGCGCGACCGCCGAGAGTGGATCAAGAGACCCAGGCAAGATGTCCAATTGCAGCGCGGCATCCGCAGAGGCGATGAATGCGGGCAGGAGTGGACCAACGGTCGCCCCAACTTATTGGGGCGCGGGGGTGGGAATCTTCGCGGCCTCCGCCGGAGGCAGGGTCTTGACGAAGAAGGTGAGGATGTCCACGCCGATGGTCCGCCCGGCCTTCTGCAGGGCCTTCTTGGCGGCGATGTTCTCCGAGAGGTCGACGTCGCGCGACGTCGTGCGGTCGGGCAGCACCACCTTGCCGTCCTTGCGGCTGATGACGTTGACCTCCACCCGGGCGCTGCAGCTCACCAGCGAGCCGATGCGCGCGCCCAGTTCGCTGAAGCCCTTGCCGGTGATGACCAGGTCGACATTGGCCAGGCTCTTAGGCCAGGCGTTGATGTCGTTCCTGTCCATCGACTTGGCCCAGCTCGCCAGGTCGTTCTGGTCGACGTCTTGGATCTCGATGCCCGCCTTATGAAGAAGGACCTTGATCTCCGTTTCGGCGGCAGGGTCGACGGCGGGGGGGGCGGACATGTGCGTCTCGGGGATGATCACCGCGACGCGCGGGAGCTTGCGTTTGGCGAGCGCTTCGACCAGGCCGGGGACGGGGTCGACCATCGTGTCCTTGGGCAGGAGGCTCTCGCCATGCTTGTGCAGGGTCGCGGCGACGTCGGTGCCAAGCTGCACGATGAGCTCGTCGAGCTTCGCGTCGCGCGAGGGGGCCTTGACCAAGACGGGCTTGACCAGGCCGGTCTCGACGCCGATGACCTTGGCGGTGATGAAGGTCTGCTGCCCGACCATGAAGCATTTGCCGGTGATGAGGATCCTGGCGCCGATGAGCTTGCCGATCTTGACCGCCTGGTCGGGATCGACCACGCCGGTGAGGTTGATCGCGTGCTCGTGCAGCTTCTTTTCGAGCTGGGCCCGTTCGACCAGCTTGAAGCCGTCCTCGGCTCCTAGGACCGCGGTGAGGACCTCGGTGATGTTCTTGCCCAGGTCGGGGTTGGCGGGGTCCTTGCCCTCGAAGTCGATGACGGCGACGGTGATGTCCGCAGCCGCGGGCTTGGTGGCGGCGGGCTTGGCGGGCGCGGTCTGGGCCATGGCCGGGGCGGTGGCACAAAGCATCGCCGCCATCAGGCAGCCGGAGATCGCCGCGCGTCTTCGTTTGGCATTCAGCATGGGGTTGTTCCTGGCATGCGTCATCTCAGGGGAATGGTGGGAACATTGGGAGCGACCATCTGTTTCGGCTGCGGACGCTCGCTGGGTTTGAGGGTGGGCTCGGGGCGTGTGAGCAGGTAACTGACGGAGTTCGCCAGGAGAAGCTGGCTTCGCGGGTCCGACTCCCACGGCCCCAACGGCAACTGGCAAATCACCATTCTGCCTCGGCCGACGCTCTTGGTCACGAGCAACGCGTCGATCGGCACCGGCTCCTTGCCCGGCGCCTCGCGTGGCCAGTGGATCAATTCCAGCGCCGGCTCGTCGATGGGCAACTGCACGGCGGTCAGGGGCTCGGCGAGGTTCCTCTCAAAGACCTGCCAGTCGCCGAGCGCGAAATCCTGCAGGAGCGGGTGTGAAAACCGGTAGTCCAGGATCGTCTTGCGCTCGGCCGCAGGCCAGCCATCCGCGGCGGTTGCAGGGGGGGCATCCCCTTCCCGAACTTTCGCTCAATCAATGGGTAGGTCATCAGCCGCTCGACTTTCGTTTGTCGGAAGATCATGACGCTCGTGCCCGCTTCGGCCAAGCCCAACAGCGCGGCCTGTCCGGTGGGCTCGCCGTCAAGCGCCTCGGCTCCGACGAGAATGACGTCTGGACGCGTCATCGTGAATTGCTCTGCCCGTTCAATGAGCCGGTGCCCGACTTCCGCTGCCTCGAAGGCCGCAGGCAAGCCTCCGGGCTTGTCCCAGACCATGACCAGTTTGCCGCTGACGCGCTTGCGCAACGCGGCGAGCAGGTCGTGCGGGAAGACTTCGATGGCCTGCTCCCCCGAGGCGTATTCCTTTGTGCCGTCGGGCGACGTGACCTTGAAGAGCCACCGCATGGGGGTGCGGACGCGCACCTCCGGCAGCTTGATGGTCACCCGGCTGGCCTTCCTGCCCTCGGGCAAGGCCACCTTGCCGCTGCCGTTGGGCAGGGGCATTTGGTCGATGGCCAGTTGCCAGTTGAGCACCGCCGGGGGCACGCCCGATTCAAGTGTCCATTGGACGTCGATGGTGTTCTCCCGCCCGCCGAACCAATAGCCTTGGTTGGAAAGCACGAGAAGGAGCATCGCGACGGCCTTGGACGTGGTCATCGGTGTTCCACCGCCTTTATGGCTCGAAAGACGCCGACGTCAACCTGGTACTCGCCCGAAGAGGTGGCCAGCTGGCCGACCTTGAGCAGGTCGCCTGGATTGGCGGAGAGTTCCGTCGCCGCTGCGGCGAGCGTCTGGCCCGGAGCTCCTGGGGTTTGCAACTCGACCCAGATCGACAGCCGCGCGGGCGTCCCGACGGCGGTGCCCAGCCGATATCGGAGGCGCTTTCCGTCCGCCAATGGCAGTGTAAGGTCGACGTCCTGTCCGGGGACCACCGCCAAGTCGGACCGCGAAAGCAATGTCGAGCCTCGCGACACCGCCAGACGGAGCAACAACACGCGCGGAGCCTCGGCCGTGGGCTTCTGGGTCATGCCCATCTCGATGTCGTCGCCCGACACCGCCACCCAGCCGGCCCGCTCGTCGAATACCTTCGAAACCTGCTCGAAGATGCTCGCCTGCTGGGCCATGTCCTGCTCGGTCATGCGGGCGAAGGAATTCGTCGGCGTCGGCGCCGGGGGTCGGATCGCTTGCCCGTCGCCGGCCGATGGGGTTTGGACCACTGGCCCGATCCTGCCTCCCTGCGGGATGGGTGAACCCTTCGACAGGAAGAGCGCCCAGCCTGTGGCCGCCAAGGCCAGCGACGCTGCAAGCGCCGCTGGCCAGGCGGCCCGGGCCATCCATCGACCAGCGCTTCGCGGTTCCCGCGTCCGCACCGCGATGGCTGATCGCAACCGAGACTCGTAGGACTCCCATCCCCCGGAAGGCTGGGAGTCCAGATTCCCGTTGCCCAGCACCGCGCGCACCGCATCGAGGTCCGTCGCCATCCGCTGCATCGAGCCGTCCCCCTCCAACTCGCGGAGGATCTCTGCCGCCCGCCTCAGGTCAGCCATCGTCCAGCCGCGGTCGAGCATCTCTTGAACCAGGTCATTGACGCTCATGGTCATTCACTCCCGCTCGCCTCTGCCGAATCCCCGGCCGTCGACCAATCCGCCATCGACGTGCGCAGCATGTCCAGGCCCTCGTGCAGCCGCCTCGACACCTCCGCCGCGCTGCAGCCGAGGATCGCTTTCACCTCATTGCCCGATCGTCCTCCCATCACCCGCAGGACCACGACGGCCCGCGTCGTCTCCGGCAGCTCTGACAGGGCAAGGACAACCGACTCACGCAACGCGGCCTGTCGGCCCGGCTCGAAGGCCGATGCGGCCTTGTCGGGGCTCGCCCGTTGGCTCAGGACGCGCGCCTGGGTCCTTCGCCGCCGAAGCGATTGAAGGCACTCGTTCGTCACGACCCGCAGCAGCCAGGCACGCAGCGCGTTCTCGTTGACGATCTCCCGGCGATGCTCCCACGCCTTGAGGAGGCTTTGCTGGCAGATGTCCTCGGCGGCATTGGCGTCGGCCAAGATCCGGTGGGCGACCTGGAAGCACAGCCGGCCGCTGACGCCGACCTCCCGGGTGAGCATCTCTCGCCATTTGACGTCGCTGTCGCCGACGGGATGTAGCCAAGCCAATCTGGAGTTCCCCGCAAAAGGCCTTTGCAGTACATAGATGCGCCAACCCGTGCGATTTTTCCGGAGTTTCCTCAAATCATCTTGAGATGGGCTTGGCGATGCGAAAGGGCCGTCATTTTCCACGGGCAAGAATACCCGACGCTTCATGCCGCGGGACGCCTGCGCCCCAACCTGCGGCTCCCCGAGGCAAGCGATGCCAGGCCGGCGAGCGGGGCTCAAGTGGTATTATCGTTCGAGTCGGGCCAAACTTCGCCGCGCCGACAAACGAAGCAGGGCACAGGGACAAATGGCAACAGCGATTCGAGAGGAAGTTGTCGCCGTGGCCGCGCCGGCACCTGATGTCGGGCATCGAGCCGAGGTCGCGTCGACTTGGTGCCTGGTGGTCCTTTTTTTCGTGGCCTACATCTACTTCTTCCAGGGCGGTGGCTGGAACCCCAATGCCCGCTTCGACACCACACGCGCCTTGGTGGAGCGGCAGACCTTCGTCATCAACCACTACGCCGCCAACACGGGGGACGTGGCCACCATCGACGGCCGGATCTATGCGAACAAGCCGCCGGGCCTGTCGGTCCTGTCCGCCCCCATCTACTTCGTGCTTTATCGTTGTGAGAGGCAATTGAGGATCGACGTCGACGACTGGCGAGTCCTCAGTTTCAACTCGCACGTGCTGAGCTTCTGGACCGCGGGGCTGCCGGCCTTGCTCCTGGTGCTGTCGATGAGGCGGTTTGCCCGTGAGGAGGGGGCGAGCGTCGGATCCTCGTGGATCCTGGCCGCGGCGTTCGGTGCCGGCACGCTCCTTTGGCCGTATGCCGGCATGATCATGTCCCACAGCATTGTGGCCTATCTCCTCTTCGAGGCCTGGATGCTGGTGCGGCGACGCGTTGGTCCGGCAGGGGAGGTTCGCCCTCCGACCGCCCGCGGGCATCTGCTGGCCGGCATCCTGCTCGGGCTGGCCCTGACCATCGAGTATCTGGTGGCGCCGACGATCCTGCTCTTCTTCATCGCCGCCGCCTGGGGCATGCGCACGGACAGGCAGTGGCGGCCCTACGCCTGGATCGTCGTCGGGCCGGTGGCGGGGGGGCTGATGCTGATGCTCTTCCAACGCCTTGAGTTCGGGCATTGGTTCGGCATCTCCTATGACTACGAGTCTCCGCTTTTTCGGCACAAAGGCCTGCTCATGGGGGTGCTCGACTGGCCGAAGTTGGAGCGCCTCTACTGGCTTTCCTTTCATCCGTTTCGTGGATTGGCCTATTGCTGCCCGGTGCTCGCGTTGGCGCCGTTGGGCTTGATCCCCGGGGCCACCCGCACCGCGCGGCTGCGCCTGTACCTGCTCCCGCTGGCGATCGCGTCGACGTTCGTGCTCTTCAACCTCAGCTTCAACGGCTGGACCGGCGGATGCGTCGTCGGCCCCCGATATCTCCTTCCCGCGGTGCCCTTCATCTACGTGATGGTGGTGCATGCCTACGACGCCTGCCGATGGATCTGCTGGCCGGTGATGATCGCGTCGGTTGTCATCATGCTGGCGGTGACCGCGGTCGCCGCCCAGATGCCCGGGCCCAACTTCGGGCCGCCGCCTTCGCCCGACCTGCCTTACGCCAATCCCGTGGTCCAGGCGCTTCAGCGGCTTTGGGAAGGCAGGCTCAGCGTCTATCCGTTCCACATCATCACGCCGGCCGAGCCCGAGGCGTTCCGGCGCTACGACCGGTCTTCGCCGCCCGCCCAATGGGCGAGCTACAATCTGGGCCATTTGCTGGGCATGCCTCGCCTTTGGAGCCTCCTGCCCTTGAGTGTGGTTGCGGCGCTGGCGACCGCCGCGGCCTGTGCCATCATTCGCAAATCGAGGCGACCTGCGGGGTCGGTTTGAGATCAATCGGGAACGTCCGACGTTGGCCGGACCATTCCACGGGACGCGTTCGACAACGACCTGTTGATCGGCGGCTGCGGCGGAGGATGCGCTCCCTTCAATCCTGACGCGGACTCCCATGCGCAAGCTCCTGATCAAAGCGACCATCTTCGTCCTGCTCAACTTGGGGCTCCTGATCGCGGTCGAGGCCTTCTGGCCGGAGGTGGTGACCACCGCCGTCCACAAACGCCGCATCATCGAGCGCCAACTGGATGCCGACACGCTGATCCTCGGCACCTCGCACACGCTCATGGGCATCAACCCCGAGCTTCTCAGCGGGCACGCCGTCAATCTCGCCAACACCGCGCAGGACATTTACTACGACTGCGCCCTCGCCCGGCTCTACACGCCGCGCATGCCCAACCTGAAGCGCGTGATCATCGAGATCAGTTTTTTCACCTGGGAGTACTCGATGGAGAACAACCCCGAGTGGTGGCGCCGGGATCTCTACAACTTCGCGTTCCATATCCCGCCTTACCATCCCGGGTGGGACCTGCGGAACCACAGCCGCCTGGCCGCATTCGGCTACGAGCGGGTCTTGCTCAGGCAAGCGTCGCCCAACCCGTTCCGGCCTGACGGGTGGCAGCCCACCACCAGCCCGTTCCAGCCCGGCTCCGGCAAGAACAAGGCGGATCTCTACCTCCAGATCCGCCGAGAGGCCTGGGCCCCTATCAACGAGGGACTCGTGGTCGACTTGGTCCGTGACTTGGCGAAGCGTGGGGTCGAGGTCGTCCTCGTGCAGATGCCGGCGCACGAGAGCTACCGGAAGGAACTCCAGCCCGAAGCGGACTTGAAGACGAAGGAATCGACCCGAAGGGTCATTGAAAAGACAGGCGTGCGCTTCCTCGACTACTTGGCCGATCCTCGCTTCACCATCGACGACTTCGTCGACGGAGACCACATCAACGAACAGGGCTCGCGGAAGTTCACTAAGATCCTTGACGCGGACCTCCGGGCCTCCACGACGGCTCCTGTGGGGTCGGGGCCGTGACCGGCGTGGAGAATCCCTGGGCTCAATCGATGGAGAGGCTCACATGCTGCTGAGGTCCTTTGGACGCGTCGCCGACCTGGCGTTCGTGGGCGGCCTGCTGTGCCTCCTGGCTTACGGGGTGTTCGTCTTGCCCTATCGCTTCCCACCCCGGGAATTGACCGCGATGTCCGAGTCGTTCGCCGCGGGGTTCAACAACCGCGTCGCGGTGCTCGCGATGGTGGTGGGCGTGTCGGTCCTGTCCCTGCGCAAGATCGCGAAGCAGTGGTTCGCGCCCGAGTCGGTCGACGCGACGATGTGCGTCACGGAACGTCGGTCGCGGATGCCGATGTCCGCGCTCTGGACGATGCTGGCGATCTACGTCGGCATGACGGTCTTTCTCTACTGGTGCATCCCCTTTCTCGATGAATACGGCGAATCGACCTACGCCGTGCCCCGGCTCGAACTCGCCCTGAAGTACCACCTGCGCCCGTACGTCGACATCCAGTGGGCCTACGGCCCGGTCCTGTTCTACGTCCCGTTGGCCTTCATGGCGGCGGCGCAGGCGCTGCACATCCCTGTGCAGGACGGCTTCGTCGCTGGGTACATCGTGCTGCTCCTGGTCGGGGTCTGGATGCTCTTCTTCCTTTGCGACCATTTCCGCATCAAGGCGACCCACCGCGTCCTGATCTTCGCGCTCGTCGCCTTGAGCCAATACGAGTTTGGCTTCGCGGTCCAAGGCAGCTTCATCCGCCCGCTGGCGCCCTACGTGATGCTGGTCGTCTTTCACAAGGCCCTGACGAAGTTCGGGCCCGCGCGCTCCGCCCGGGAGGTGCTACTCCTGCTGGGCATCACCGTGGGCTGCGTCGTCGCGGTGCTCTCGACGGCGCTGGAGATGGGGATCATCTTCACCGCCGCGATCTCCGCGTACTGCGGCTATGTTGCCTTCACTTCCGACCGCACCCGCCTCTATGCGGTCGTGGCCGCGGTCGCCACCGTCGCGGCCTGGTGGCTGCTCTTTCCCGGCGCTGGCCATTCGATGGGGCGGTTCTCCAGCGGGGCGGGCAACTTGCCGGTGTATCCCTCCATCTTCATCATCCCCTACCTCCTGTGCATCCTCTGGCTCCCGCCGCTCCTGGTGGGCTCCTGTTTCTCGAGCAAACGCGGCGTCAACGCGCCGTTCGCCCTCGCCTACGCGGCCATGATCGTCATGCACATGCCGCCTTGTCTGTCGCGCTGCGACCCGCCCCATGCCTTTGGCCAGGGCATGGGCATGTTCGTCGCCGCGTTCGCGGTCTTCGTCCGCAACCGACCCCGGCTCTTCCCGGTGGTCTTGGTGGTCTTCCTCTTGATTTACGTGCACCTTTACCGCGCAATGCTCACCGCGAATTACACGCCGCTGCAGAAAGTCCAGGCCGCGTTGGGCGGGAACCGCGAGTCGAATTACATCCCGCCCAGTCCGCTGATCGAGCCGTTGGGGTTGAAAAGCTTCCCGTCCGTCGGGCTGCCGCTAGGTGGGGTCGATCGCGCGACCAAGGAGTTCCTCCTCGACACCGGGCGGTACGTCGTCGAATACCACCCCGAATTCCAAAGCGTCTGCGCCCCGGAGGACGTCGATCGGAAGATGGAGGACGCCGCCAAGGCGAGCGTCGTGCTGGTTCCGGACATTGTGCTGCGGATCCGCGCGATCTCCGATGTCCAGTTCATGCAGGCGATGCGGGCGCGGGTGCCCGACTACGACAAGCGCATCAACGCCTGGCTGGGCTTCGTCAACTTCATGCCGGTTCACTTCCAATCCCGGCAGGTGGCTTACGACCCGTGGATGGACGCCGCCCGCCGGCTTTCCCGGACCTATGACCCGGTGCGCGCCGCGAACGGGTGGGTGGTGATGAAACTCAGGGCGCCCGCGGGCAGCGCCACGCAGCCGGCCACTGAGGCGACGCCGAAGCCTTCGCCGCCGCCTTCTTCACAGCCCGCGCCGGGCTAGGAACTGGTGCCGCCGCGAGTGCGTCTATTGGCGAATCATTGCCCGCGGAGGATCGGCGGATCCGCTTGGCATTCAAGGGGGTCGCCGATGGTGAAGGAGTGCGGCAGCATGCCGTAAATCGGCTTGAAGGCGGTTCGGGCCGTGTGAGACGCTTGGCAGGGCTGGGCCTACGTCGGCCCAGCGATATCTCAATCCAGGCTCGGCGGCGCGACGTATTCGACGCCCCGGCGGGTCAATCGCCTGCAAATCGCGTTGGCGACCTTTGGCGGGAGGCCCACGAACACCCGACTGCCTTGGGGCACCTGCGCAGGTGCGAGGATCTGGCGCATCATGAACGGCTTGCCCGGGCGGCTGGGGTCTTCGTCGACGAAGAAATCGCCAAGACCCTCAAGCTCCGCCGCGAGCCAAGTCGCGGCGATGGACGTTCCAAAAAGCCCTGCCTTGCCCTGTCGCATCGTGGCTTTCGCCGCGGCAACGGTTTCACCGAGCCATCGCAGGTTTTCGCGCACGATGCGGGTCGACTTCTCGACCTCCGCGGGGGCTGCGGCAACAGGTGCGGCCTGTCGATCCGTCACGTGGGCGATCACGCTCAGCTCCTTGTGCACCCATGCGTCGGAGATGTGGAGGATCTCGTATCCCGCTTGCTCGATCAGCCCGCGCAGGCTTGAGAGCGTGAAATGCGAGGTGTGGTCCGCCACGACGATCTCGAAGGGGTTCGCGGGCAGGTTGGGCACCTGCACCATGAGCAGCCCGCCCGGGGCGAGCCGGCCTCGGACGGTCTTGAGGAAGTCGATCGGGCCGATGATGTGCTCGAGCGAGTGGACCATCGTGATGATGTTGAACTGTCCGGGGATCTCCGGGGGCGGGCAGCTGTAGAGCCGCTCGACCATGGGGATGGCTTCGACGATTGGACGGTAGCGTTCGTTGAGCTCTGCGCCGGCAAGTTTCCACTGCGGCGAGATCTTGTTGAACGCGCGGAGCATCACGCCGTTGCCGCAGCCGATGTCGAGCATCCGTCCCGAGGTGGGCAGCGGATGGCGGGCCTGGAGTTCCGTGAGCATGCGGTTGGAGCGGGACGCGCCCGTGCCCGAGGCCTGCTCGAACACGGCCTGCTCCATGCCGTTGCTCTGATGATAGATTTCGTAGGAGCTGTAGATTTTTGCGATGTCAGCCAGAAAAGTCGCGTCGGTGAGCTTGAGCACGCAGCCGCAGTGCTGGCAGACCTGCACGTGTCCGCCCGCCGGCCAGGGGCGGCAGTCCGAGGCGACGCGGCGGAACCGGCGGTAATCGACGAACTCGGTCAGGTCCGTGCCTCGGCAGACATTGCACATGGCGACGCTGCCGGTGTGCACGGGGGAGTCGTTCGCCTTGGGTTGATCCGCCATGAAGATGTTCCGTTCCAATTCGGCTTGTGCAGGCCACGGTTTCAGGGCGGCCAGTCAATGGGGTTTCCTGCCTTGTCCGGGGCGGGGGTGGAGACGGGGTATCGATCGCATATCCGACATGTCGGCGGCAAATTGGGACGAACCCGCACCCAGCGATCCCTCGGCAACAGCGGGTCGTAAGTCTTGCTCCCGGATCAACGAAAGTCAACCAGGCGAGCGGGCGCAGCCGCGAGACAAATCCATGATGGATTCGATGTTTTAGATCAATCCGCCCGTCGCCAGGATCGCCACGCCTTGGCGATAACCCAGTCCGCCGTTGCCATGCACCGCGCCGCAGGTCGCGCGGCCCGTCTGCAGTTGCTCGCAGAGGGCGATCAAGGCGTTGAGGGCGGGATTGTTCCACGCCGCCCGGGCGAGGTTCATCCCGCCTGTCACCGTGATCTCGTGCTTTGCGAGCAGCGGTTCGATGGCGTCGAAATCACGAGCGAGACCGCTGGCGAGCAGGAACCCCATCGGCACGACGGGGAAACAGGTGTAGGCCTCCAGCAACGCGCGGCCGGCGTGGAACTCACGCGCGAAGTCGATCCCCGCAGCCGCGGTCGCCGCGCTCCAGGCCTTTGCGAGATGGTCGTAGCGCGCGATCTCCTCGAGGTGGGCCGGGCCATCGCCGGAGGATTGGGCGAGCCCCACGCCGCGGATCGCCACCGGCGCCGAGGGCGACGCGGATGCGGCATCGGCCCCGGCGACGATCACCGCGCCCGAAAAATCGACCACGGGGTTGGCGCAGTCGACGAGGCGGAAAAGCTCGGTCGCCGGCTCGAACGATTCCCGCCGGGGCGGCGTGAAGGCGCCGGCGTGCTGGGCCGTGCGCGCGTAGTTGTCGAACAACGCCGCGGCCAGCGCCTTGAACCGCGCGGCGTCGATGCAATGCCGCCGCATGAACGCGTGGGCCAGGCGGGTGTAGGCCTCCGGGATGGAGCAGTCGGGGCCGTAGATCGTCATCAGCCGCTGGCGCTGCGCCTTGTCGTTGGCGTAACGGGAGCGCAGCAAATCCTCGCCGCGGATGAGCACGGCGTCGGCGGCACCGTCGCGGATCAAGGCGTCCGCACGGGCCAGGGCCTCGATCGGGGCGCAGCCGCTGCGGAAGTGGCCGGGCTCCACCGGTGTGTCCCATCCGGCCTCGAGGGGATCGATGGTTAGCCCGACCAGCCGCGCCCCGCGCCGGCGCAGCGCGTCCCACGAAGCATCGACATCCGCCAGGCTTCCCTGGCCGTCGACGACGCGCGCCGCAGCGATGATGACGCTGTCGCTCATGCTTGGCCCCGTCGCTCGATCTCCCGCTGGCGGAGCACGCGGCGCATGATCTTGCCGGTGGTCGTCATCGGCAGCTCGGCGACGAACTCCACCTCGCGCGGGTACTCGTGCGCCGCGAGCCGGGTCTTGACATGGTGTTGGATCTCGGCCGCCAGGGCGTCGCTGGCCTCCACGCCCGGCGCGAGCACGACGAAGGCCTTGACGATCTCGGTGCGCACCGGGTCGGGCCTGCCGATGACCGCGGCCAGCGCGACGGCCTTGTGCTTGAGCAGGCAGTCCTCGATCTCCGCGGGGCCGATGCGGTAGCCGCCGCTGGTGATCACGTCGTCGTTGCGGCCGACGTACCAGAAGTAGCCGTCGGGGTCGCGCCGGCCGATGTCGCCGGTGAGCAGCCAGTCGCCGACGAATTTCTCGGCGGTCTCGCGCGGGCGGTTCCAATAGCCCAGGAACATCACCGGGTCGGGCCGGCGCACGGCGATGTGGCCGGGGCTGCCGTCGGGGAGGAGATTGCCGGCGTCGTCGACGATCGCGACGGTGTGCCCCGGCACGGCCCGGCCCATCGAGCCGGGGCGGACCTCCATCAGCCCGCTGCAGTTGCCCACCACCAGGTTGCACTCGGTCTGGCCGTAGAACTCGTTGATCTCCAGGCCGAATGTCTCCCGGCCCCACGCCAGCACCTCCGTGCCGAGCGTCTCGCCTCCGCTGCCGATGCTGCGGAGCGCGAAGGCGTGGCGGTCGCGCGGCCGGTCGGCCTGGCGCATGAGCTTGAGCGCGGTGGGGGGGAGGAACGCGTTGCGCACGTGGTGGCGGGCCATCAGCGCGAACGCCTGCTCGGGGTCGAACTTCCTCATGCGGTGGGCCAGCACCGGCACGCCGTGGTGCCACGACGGCAGCAGCACGTCGATGAGCCCGCCGATCCAGGCCCAGTCCGCGGGCGTCCAGAACAGGTCGTCGGGCTGCGGGAAGAACTCGTGCGGCAACTCGACGCCCGGAAGGTGGCCGAGCAGGGTGCGGTGGGCGTGCAGGGCGCCCTTGGGGTTTCCGGTCGTGCCCGAAGTGTAGATGATCAGCGCGGGGTCGTCGGCCAAGGTGTCGATCGGCGTGAACGCGCCGCTCGCGCCGGAGAGCAGGTCGTCGAACGCCCGCGCGCCGGCCGGGGCGCGGTTCCCCGTGACGACGACCGTCGTGAGCTCGGGCAACTCACGGCGGAGGTCCATCACCTTGGCGACGTTGCCTTCGTCGGTGACGACGGCCTTGGCGCCGCTGTCGCTCAAGCGGTAGAGCAGGGCGTCGGGGCCGAAGAGCGTGAACAAGGGCAGCGCGATCGCGCCGAGCTTGTAGATGGCCGCGTGCGCGATGGCGGTCTCCGGGGCCTGGGGCAGGAGGACGCCAACGCGGTCGCCCCGGCCGATGCTCAACCCCGCGAGGGCGATGGCGAGGCGGTCGGAGAGGCTCTTGATCTGGCCGAACGTGAACCGATCCTCGCGGCCGTCTTCATGCTGATGCACCATCGCGAGCCGTTCGGGGTTGGCCGCGGCGTGGCGGTCGACGACGTCGAGGCCGATGTTGTAGCGCTCCGGCACGCGCCAGCGGAAGCCGTTGCAGAGCGCGGCGTAGGAGGTGCTGGGCGTCAACATGATCGGCGTCACGGTTGGGAGATCGGAGTGCGATCGATCGATGGGTTCGTCGCTTCGCATGCTAACGCTTTGAATGGCTTTGCGACACGTCGGACGCCGGCGTCACCCCCCTCCGCGAGATGTTGGTGGAGGCATGGGATGCGGGTTTGCAATCGTCGGAGTTTCGACCTAGGTTCGACCTTGTGAATTCGATGTCCCGGGGCGCATGCGGTGGGGTCGGTCAATGGGGATTCTCCTCGAATAGGCGAGCAAGCCATGGCCTTCAAGATCGACACGTCGCTTAGTTACGCCGACCACTTCGTCGAGCACGGATTCTGCGTCGTCAAGGGCGCGCTCTCGCCCGAGTATTGCAGGCGGGGCATCGAGGAATACAATAAGGCGGTCGGCACGGATCTTCCGCCCGCCCAGTGGGACTCGAAATTGCTCCGGGCCGAGGAGAGCCATGGGCGGATCGGGGCCTTGCCGGCGCTGCAGCCCTTCGTCGAGACGGTCTACGATCAGCCCGGCATCGCCAACGTCATCGAGACGATGCTCGGCCCCGGCGGGTGGAGCGGCAAGCGCCACGCGGCGCCGTTCATCTGCGTGTTCCATGAGGGGAACAAGCGGGAGGTCGCGGAGTGGGGGCACGTGGACTTCGTCCGCGTGCGCATCCCGGTGATCGGCAACGCGTTCGTGCTGCAGGCGTCGCTGATCGACACCGAGCCGTTCAGCGGGAACATCACGATCTACCCGGGCTGGCACAAGATCCTGCAGAAGATCCTGCTCAAGCAGCCGGACTTCTGGTACTCCGACGACGGCGACGAGAACAACACCTGGCGGCGGACGATGCCGAAGGTCGAGCCCTACGAGTTCGTCGCCGAGGCGGGCGACGCGCTGCTGATGCACCATTTGGTGGGCCACTCGGGCAACGTCAACGCCGCGGTCAACCGCACGCCCCGCGTCGCGATCCATTCGCAGGTGATCGCCAAGGAGTGGCCCAACGAGATCGACGCCGCGCGCAAGGACTTGACGCCGTTCCTCCGCAGTTTGGCCCAGAACGGGTCGATCAAGCTGGGCTTCAACGAGGAGGAGGTCCAGGCCGCCGCCTACAAGGAACGCCGTGAGCGCCGCTCGGACGAGATCCCCAAGCGGGCTTCGGATATGACGCTGAAGACCCCCGCCAAGCGTTGAGCAGGCCGCCCCGACGGCTCGGACGGATTCCACCGAATCGGGCTCGACACAATGGGTCTTGCGAGGCTCCATCTCCCGTGCGCCCATAGCAAATGGGCTTCGTTGTGCCATCCATGAAACGCGGGTAACGTGGCTCGGTTTCGGATCACCCGCAGCACGTGCAGGACTGCCACCATGCGTCTTCCCTTTCGCCCCCTGGCCTGGATGCCGCCTCGGATCGCAGCCCTGATCTACACCGTGCTCCTCAAGCCTCCGCCGCTGCGGGCCCTGGCCCAGTTCATCATCAAGCGTTTCATCCCGCCCGAAATCAGGATCCACGACGTCGACCTCGTCTTGAACCAGGACGACGCCATCGTCTCGGGCTGCCTCGCGATGGGCTGCTACGAGACGTACGAACTGGAGCTCTTCCACTCGTTCCTCCAGCCGGGCATGGTCGTGCTCGACGTGGGCGCCAACATCGGGCTCTATGCGTCGGTCGCGGCCAAGCGCGTCGGCCCCGGCGGGAGAGTCGTGGCCGTCGAGCCCGAGGCGCGGAACTGCGACATCCTCCGCAAGACGGTCGACCGCAACGGCTTCAAGAACCTCGCAGTGGTGCAGGCGGCGGTCAGCGACCGCACGGGGCCGGGCGAGCTGTTCCTCTGCGCGACCAACAAGGCCGACCATCGGATCTACGGCTCGCCCAAGGCCCGGACGGTCGTGAAGGTGGATTTCATCCGCCTCGATGATCTGGCGGCGCAGCAGGGACTTGCGTCCGTGGACGTCGTCAAGGTCGACATCCAGGGCGCGGAGTCCATCGCCTTCGAGGGGATGACGGAGATCCTGGCCCGGAACCGCGGCGTCCGCGTCTTGATCGAGTTCTGGCCCTGGGGCATCATTCAGACGGGGTACAAGCCGTCCGACCTGCTCCGCCGAATCCGTGGGCTGGGGTTTGAAATCCGGCAGATCGACGGCGACCGCCGCGCGGTCACGCTCGTGCACGACGACGCCGCCTTGGCGTCGCAGGACCTGGAGCGGCAGCACACGAACCTCCTGCTCACACGGCCGTCCGCTTGAACCCATCCGGGCCGCCGAGTCGCCCGGCCATCGTCGAACCCTCTCTCCCGTCCGAACCGCTCCGAGAACCTGATGCACGGCAAGACCCTCATCCTCATCCCGACCTACAACGAGCAGGAGAACGTCGCGGCCATGTGCCGGGAACTCCTGGCCCTAGGCCTGGACGCCGACATCGTCTTCATGGACGACAACTCGCCCGACGGCACGGGCAAGATCCTCGACGGCCTCGCGGCCAACCACATGCGGGTCGCCGTGGTCCATCGGCCGGGCAAGATGGGCATCGGCAGCGCGCACCTCGACGGCATCGCCTACGCCTACGACCGCGGGTACGAGACGCTGGTCACGCTCGATTGCGACTTCACCCATTCGCCCAAGGACATCCCGCGCCTGCTGGAGGCCGCCCGCGACAGCGACATGGCGGTCGGCTCGCGCTACATGGAGAAGGGCAGCCTGCCCGGGTGGAACCCGCTGCGCCGGTTCCTGACCAACTTCGGGCACTTCCTCACCAAGCGGGTCCTGCGCATCCGCTACGACGCGACGGGGGCCTTCCGCGTCTATCGCCTGAGCCGGATCCCCCGCGGCGTCTTCGAACTGGTCGCCGCGCGGGGGTACGCCTTCTTCTTCGAGAGCATGTTCATCCTCGACCGCAACGGCGTCTCGATCAGCGAGGTGCCGATCGTGCTGCCGGCCCGCGTCTACGGCCATTCGAAGATGTCGCTCCGCGACGCGTCGCGCTCGGGCTTCCACGTCTGCGAGCTCCGCGCGGCCGAGTTCGTCGACGCTGGCCAGTTCCGCCTCGACAAGCCCCTGGACGAGATCGACCCGGCCCTGCACGACCCCCAGGGCTGGGACAGCTACTGGCAGCGGAAAAAGTCGTCGGGCCTGATCGTCTACGACATCATCGCGGCCCTCTACCGGCGCGCGGTGATCCGCTCCCGGCTCAACGCCGCGATCCGCGGGAACTTCGCCCCGGGAAGCAGCCTGCTCCACGCCGGCTGCGGGACGGGGCAGGTCGACGAGAAGATCCAGCGCGAGATGCGCATCACCGCCCTGGACATCTCGGTCCCGGCGCTGCGGCTGTACCGGCGGAACAATCCCAACGTCGCGCAGATCCGGCACGGCAGCATCCTCAAGCTGCCGTTCGCCGATGGGACCTTTGACGGCGTCTACAACCTGGGCGTGATGGAGCATTTCCTGCAGCCCGAGATCCTGCAGATCCTCGGCGAGTTCCGGCGCGTGCTGAAGCCCGGCGGCAAGGTCGTGATGTTCTGGCCCCACGCCCGCGGCTCGAGCGTGCAGGTGCTTGGCTTCGTCCACTGGATCTCCAACCGCGTCCTGGGCAAGCGGCTGCAGTTGCACCCGGCGGAGGTCTCGTTGATGCGGTCGAAGGGGCGGGCGAAGGAGATGATCGAGGCGGCGGGGCTGGAGTTCGTGGCCTACTCGTTCGGGCCCAAGGACGGTTTTGTGCAGGTCATCCTCGTGGGGCGCAAGGCCGCCGCGGCGCAAACGGCGAAGGCGTGACGCCGCCGGGACGGCCTCATCACGGCCCGCGTTCAGATGATCTCGATCTCGGGCAGCGGGAAGATCATGTGCCCGCCGCCGGCGAGGAACTCGGCCTCGCGCTGCAGGATGTGCGGCTTGAAATGCCAGGGCAGGACCAGCAGGTAGTCAGGTTTCTGGGCCTTGGCCTCGGCCTCGGAGACGATCGGGATGTTGGTGCCCGGAGTGAAGCAGCCGAACTTGTCGGGGTTGACGTCGGCGATGCAGGGCAGGTCGTTGGGGCCGATGCCGCAGAACTGCAGCAGCACGTTGCCCTTGGTGGAGGCGCCGTAGCCGAGGATCTTCTTCCCGTCGGCGTTGAGGCACTTGATCAACGACGTCAGCGCCCGGCGATGCTGGTAGACGCGGTCCTCGAAGTCGCGGAACGGGCGCGGGGTCTCGAGGCCCATCCGCCGCTCCTCCGCGAGCAGCCACTGGATCACCGGCTGGTTGGACCGGCGGACGCTCCTCTTCTTCACCGCCGAGACGGCGAAGCTGCCGCCGTTCACCGCGTTCATCACCACGTCGAGGATCTTGAAGTCGGCGGCGTCGAGCACGCGCTGGATCGCCCCCAAGCTGTAGTAGCTGATGTGCTCGTGGCACACAGTGTCGTACGAGGTCATCCGCAGCATCGACGGCATGTAGCTCTGCTCGAGGTGCCAGACGCCCTCGTCGTCGAGGCACTCGTGGACTTGCCGGGCGAAACCCACCGGGTCGTCGAGGTCGTAGAACATCGAGATGGCGGTGACGAGCTTGGCCTTGGCTTGGCCCATGGCGGAGACGAAGTTGTCCCGCGAGAAGAAGTCGGGGACGAGCTGGATGTCCTTGGTGTAGAACTCGGCGAACTTCCGGCCGGTGGGGTCGATGCCGAGCTTGCGCAGCCCCGGCGTCTCGTAGGCCTTGAGGAGGGTGGCGTCGTTGCTGCCGATGTCGAGGACCAAGTCGCCCGGCTGCAGCGCCGTCAGGCGCGAGAGGTAGCGGGCCTTCTCCGTCAGGTGGCGGACCATGGAGTTGTTGAGGCCCGACCGGTAGCCGTAGTTCTCGCCGTACATCTGGACGGGGTCGAAGGAGTGGCCCAGTTGCAGGAGGCCGCTCTCGGCGCACCAGACCAGTTCCAGCGGCCCGGTCGGCATCGGCTGGCTGAGCGACTTGGGGAAGATGCCGGTGAAGGCCTGCTCCCCGAGGTTGAGGACCGAGACCAGGTTGCGGCTCCCGCTGATCCGGCATTGGTCGATTCGCCTGTTCATCGGATTCTTGATGCTCGCGCGAGGTGACGGCTCCGGGACGCGGAGCCGGGATGGATCGTTCGCGAGTCTAGCATTCATTGGGGGTGACGCAAGGAATTCGCCGGGTCCAGTAGAATGCCGCCTTCCGCGCCATCCGGTTGAAAGAGATTCATGTCGATTCGTTCGGCCATCACCCGATCAACTTGGATCACGCGCATTGAGACGTTGGCTTGCGGCCTGATGCTGTTCTGGTTCGTCTGCCTGCTCGTCGTCGCCCAGACCCATGTCGGGCCGCTGTGGCGCGACGAGATCAACACCAAGTGGATGTCCTTGCGCTCCGGGCCGGCCGAGCTCTGGCGCTACGCCTGCTTCGACTCCTTCCCGGTCGTCTGGTACCTCATCTTGCGAGGCTGGATCGCCGCGGGGCTGGCCCATACGGACCAAGGCTTCCGCTGGCTGGGCGGATGGGTCGGCTTGGGGCAGCTCGCAGCCGCGCTCTGGATCGCGCGTCTGCAGAGCAAGCGCTGGCCGTTGGTCTTCCTCGCGATCTTCATCCTCAGCCCCACGCTGCTTCGCTTCGGCACCTCCCTGCGCGCCTACGGCATGGGCATCCTGACCATGCTCCTGATGATCGGATGGGTCTGGGCCTACGTCGATCGCCCCAGCGGCCGCCGCTTCGCCGCCGCGGCAGCCGCTTCGCTCCTGGCGGTCCACACGATCTACTACAACTCCACGGTCCTGTGCGTGCTGTGCGTGGCCGGCGCGGGGTCGCTGCTTCTTGCCCGCTCCTACCGCGCCATCCTCGCCCTGGGGCTGCTGGGGTTCGTCTCGGGCCTGAGCGTCCTGCCCTACATCCTCGGCCCGCTGCACCGCGCCGGCACGTGGGGCGACTTCATCCGGGGCAAAGTTGACCTGGGCATCCTGCTACAGCGCTGTGGGTGGGCGATCGACGCTCCGTTGCGGGGGCTCTCGTGGGCTTGGTTCGCCTTGGCACTCGTGGTTTTTCTGGGATGCGGCGTCGGGTGCCTCCGCTGGCACTCTTCTCGCCGCCGCCGGCGCGCGCTCTTCGTCCTGCTGGCCCTGCCGCTGATCTTCGCGGCCCATTTCTCCTTCCTGCTGACCTTGGGCATCATGGCCCAGCCTTGGTACTACCTCACCTTCCTGGCCTTCACCGCCGTCCTGGTCGACCGCGGCGCCGACCTGCTCATCCGCCGCAACGTCTACGCGAGGGCCGTCCGCCTCGCAGCTGTCGCGGCCATCGTGCTCCTGTCGGCCCGTGGGACGTTCAATCTCGTCCACACCCGCATCACCAACATGGACGTCATCGCGCGGGTCATCGCCAACGAGGCCAGCCCCAACGACTGCGTCATCATCCACCCCTGGTACCTGGGCATCGCTTTCGACTACTACTATCGCGGCTCCGCGCCGTGGTCGACGCTCCCGACGATCGACGACCTGCGCGTCCACCGCATCGACCTGCTGCGCGACAGCCTGATGCATCCCGAGGGCGCCCAGCCGTTGCTCGAGCGGGTCCGCCAGGCGCTCGATTCAGGCCACCGCGTTTGGTACATCGGTGACCCCGAGCTTCCGCCGGCGGGGCGCGAAATCCGCCCGATCCCCAAGCCCACCGAGGTCGGCGGGGGCATCTCGCCGAGCGACACCTTCTGGGCCTACCACGTGGGCTACGAGATCGTGAAGCGCAAGGCCCGGGTGGGGCAGGTGAACCTGCCCATCAGCCAGCCGGTGAGCGACTACGAGGGGCCTCCGCTGCTTCGCATCGAGGTGGTGAAGTAGCCGCGGCGCGGATTCCACAAGTTCCACACGCGACCGCGACCCGCTCGGGTGAGGTTCACCGGAGAAGGGTATGCTGTCGGGTTCCCCCTCAACCTCCATGGAGTTTGCCCGTGATGATCAAGAGGAACCGCTGCCTTTGGACGGTGATGACGCTGGCCGCAGCCGCGTCGCTCTTTGTGGCCGGCGTCGCGCAGGCCCAGATGCCCGGGGCCGCCGGTCCGTCGTCCAGCGAGCCCGACGCGAAGCCCGCCGCCGGCGACGAGGCGAGCCCGGTTGCCGTGACCAGTTCTGGGGCCGGCGTCCGCTACCTCTCAGAGTTTGGACCGTTGGGCACGGGCGACCAAGTCAAGGCGGCCTACGCCAAGGCCAAGCAGGCGATGGCGACCTCGGGCGGCGTCCTGCTCGTCCCCGCAGGCGCGGGGGCACTCTATTCCGAGGAGAACACGACCCAGATCAGCCCGCGCACGCCCGCTCCGCCCGCTGAGACCAAGAGCTGGAGGAAGGCCGGGCCGGGCATCACCGTCATCCAGATCAACGCCGACGGCACGACGATCCGCCCGCCGTCGGTCCAGGGCGTGACGATCGACCGCACCCTGCGCATGCCGCTCACGGAGAGCCTCCCGCACTGGACCACCGACTACGCGCTGAACATCAGCAACCGGATCATCCACGGGTCGAACAGCTACCTCGACTTCCTCGCCGAGCCGACCAAGGCCGGGCCCGACGCCCGGTTCTACGTCCGCACCATCCGCGGGCTGCGCGTCGGGGCGTTCATCAACGTGCTCGGGCGCGGCACCACCCGCGCCTGCATCAAGAGCCTCGGCTACGACCCGGTGAAGAACCTGGCCTACTTCGTCGCCGACTGCAGCGTCGACCAGCCCGCCGGCACCACCGTCCAGAACAAGAGCAACGAGGGCGTGATTTGGATGTCGCAGGTGGGCAACGCCGACAACCAGACCTACGACATCATGCTCAATCGTTGGCAGTACGCCCTCGGCGACACCTACATGTACTTCGCCCGCTACCGCTACATGAGCAACATCCACTCCTCGGGCGGCGACGAGAACGGCAACATCTTCGCCTGCTACACCGAGAGCATCTCCAACAACTTCACCGCCACCGTCGACGCTGTGGACTGGAAGGAGAGCACGCTCAAGTTCAAGGGGGGCGACGCCAAGAACGTCGAGACCCTCGGCAACTCCCGCGCGGTGATCAACCTCAACCCCAGCAAGGCCATCACCAAGGGCAAGGTCATCATCGTCCCCGCCGAGTCGTACTGGGACACCATCGACACCGGCAAGTACACCTTCGAGGGCAAGACCTACCCGACCACCGTCACCAAGGGCCTGGGCCTGCGCATGGGCGGCCTGATCCGCGGCGACAAGGATTGCCCCTGGGACCAGTCGATCGTCGGCCGCTGGTTCGGCGTCACCGAGAAGTCGGAGCTGATCTCCCACAGCGACGCGAAGATCCGGTGGTACCAGGTCGACTCGCTGACCGTCAATCCCGACGGGACCAAGGACATCACCATCCAGCGCTTTTGGTGGGGCGCCAAGCCGATGCAGAGCCCCACGCTCTACCGCGAGGAGAACGGCACGTGGGACGGGCACATCCGCCCGCTCACCTACGTGATCGCGCCGGGCACCTACGCCACCGACGTCGGCCGGGCCGTCCCCGGCAAGGGCGCGAAGACCGAGAACATCATCGGCCTTGCCCCGTACAAGGACATGAACACGCCCTCCGACTTCGCGCCGGGCGACGCCGTCGAGCAGTGCGTCGGGCCCGACCCCTTCAAGCCCACGCCCATCCGCATCTGGATGTGGGACCACCTCCCCAGCGCCTTCCCCGCGCCGGCGATCGACCTCGCCAACGAGACCCGCGGCGGGGGCACCTCCCGCTACGCGGCGATGTGGATCCGCGGCGGCGTCACCAAGATCGAGGATCTGCCCAAGCAGGCCGACGGGCGCGCAGGCTGGGAGAACGGGCTGGTCTTCGACAGCGTGGCCGACGTCGGGTTCAACTTCAAGGCCGACTTCACCAACGCGGCTCTGCTCTTCCAGCAGCCCAACCACGAGCAGCCGATCCGCTGGTACTACGGCACGCGCGAGCCGGGCAAGCCCTTCACCTCCGCGACGCTCGTCGTGACCAAGGAGACGGGCGACCTGAAGTTCGACGGCGGGGACGCCCGCTTCAGCGGCTCGGTGGTCGCCAAGGGTCTCTCGGGCGACGAGAAGCCGGCCCGCAACCTGCGCGGCAAGGGCCTGCCGGTGAAGGCCGGCGCGACCAGCGTCGAGGTCGTCTTCCCCAACCTCGAGGCCGACGGCGACTACGCCGTCTTCATCGAGCAGACCTGGCTGGGCAATCGGGCGGTCACGGCGCAGACCGAGAAGGGCTTCACCGTCACCTTCGACAAGGCGGCGCCGGAGAATGCGAAGCTCCACTGGATGATCGTGCGCTGAGGAGCCATCGCCGCGGCGACCGACCGGTTCAATTGGCCTGCGACGCCAGGATCGCCTGGCGCCGCGACTCGTGCATCTTGTCGATCGCCAGCCGGGCCTGCTTCAACGCCGGATCGTCGGCGCCCGCCTTGGCGGCAACGAAGACCAGGTGGCCCCAGCGGTCGATCTGCCCGTCCTTGGCGCCCGGCGCCCAAGTGGTGAGGTCGGTCTTCGTGTAGTCCCACACGCCCGGCTGGTCGATCCGGCTCATGTTGAACCCCCAAGCCTCGCCGGGTTTTGGAGGCTCGACGCCAAGTCCCTGCCAGGGGATCTTGATCGTCGCCTGCCAGCCCTTGTCCGTGCGCACGACCGCGGACTTGAGGCCCTCGATGTCGAACTTCGGGTCGCCGTTGCGGATGTCGTGCACCGCGCCCGTGGCCGAGCACATGATCTGGAGGAACTTGCCCTCCGTGTTGTGGGTGTGTCCGGGGTCCAGCCAGACCACCACGCAGTCGTCCTTCCACATCTTGATGGCGTCATGCTCGCTGTAGGCCGCGGCGATGGCGCCGTCGGTGCAGTCGAAGACGAACTCGATCGCCTCCGGCGTCCACTTCATCGTGGCTGAGGTCGGCTGCAGTTCCGGGGCGTCGGTGTTCATATTCACGAAGCCCGTCGCCTTGACCGCTTCGCCCTGGGGCAGGGCCAGGGTCTTCTCCGTCTGCGGGAAGATCGTGGCGGCGATGACGTCGTCGTGCCTCTTGCGGATCGCCTCGACCGCGGCCTTGACGCCTTCGCTCTCCGGCGTCGCATCCGCGGGAGCGAAGACCACATGGCCCCATTCATTGACCTCCTTGAAGTCCGCTCCGCTGTAGGGGCTCCAGGACATGTGCTTGGGGTTCGCGTCGGCCTTGCCCTCGTGGTCGATCCGGCCGAGGTTCAGCCCCCAGACTTCGTTGACCTTCGGCTCGGCGCCCAGGCCCTTCCAGGGAATGTGGATGCTGGCCCGCCAACCCTTCTCCGTGCGCGCCACCGTCGACTCGATGCCTTCGATGTTGAATCCGACGTCGCGCCCCTTGGCGTCGAGCAGGCCCCCGGCGACGGACAGGGCGATTTCGATCGGCTGGGTCGCAGGCGTCCGCGTGTCGTGGCGATGGCCGATGTCGAGAAGGAGCTCGACGCTGTCGTCCTTCCAGAACTTCACGGAATCGCGCGTCGTGGCGAACTCGGAGGCGATGGCCGAATCCGTGTTGTCGAAGACCGCGTCGAGCCCCTTGTCGTCCCAGGTCAGGGTCACGACGGAGTCTTCCTTCACCGCGCCGCCGCCCTTGAGCGTCATGCCCGTGACGGTCACCGGCTTGCCCTTGGGCAGCACGAGGGTCTTGCCGGGCTGCGGCAGGCGCGAGACGAATTGGGGCGGCGGGGAGACCTGCGTCGCCTTCGTCGGGCTCGCGGCCGCGTTGGCCGAGGGCTTGGTCGCTTGTGCCATCGCAACCGATCCCGTCAGGGTGGCGCACGCGACGAGGCACGAAACCAATCCGGACCGAGGCTTCATGGACTTCATCATGGGAGGCTCCAGTTTGCGGGAGAATCACGCCTTGACCGGCTCGGCCCGCACGCGGCCAGCTTTGCTGGTCCCGCCGCGCCAGACGTCATACGCGGGATTGCCGTAGCGCTCGACGAAACGCGCGATGCGATCGCGGGCCTCCGCGACCGTCGCGGCATGCTCGGGGGCGGGCGCGAGGTTGACGCGCTCGCCCGGGTCGTTGGCCATGTCGTAGAGCTCGTCGGGACCTGCTGGGTGGCGCTGGGTGTATTTCCAGCGGTCGTTGCGGATCGTCCGCACGGGCTCGAACTCGAAGAAGGTGTCGACGGGCCTTGGCGGCGCGGGTTGGCCGCGGAGCGCCGGCGCGTAGCTCACGCCCGGGGAGCCCGGCACGGCGGGGTCGAGGCCAATGTGGTCAAGGATGGAGGTCAGGAAGTCGTAGTTGGCGACGCGCGGGGCGAAGACCGAGCCCGCGGGGATGACGCCCGGCTGGCGCATGAGCAGCGGGATGTGCATCGTCTCCTCGAACGTGTGCATCGGGCGCGTGTGGTCGCTCATGCCCCAGACGCCGTGGTGCCCGCCGCTGAGCCCTTGGTCGGCCGTGAAGACCACGAGCGTGTCGTCCGCGAGCCCCGTCTCGTCGAGCGCGGCGAGCAGGCGGCCGACCTGCGCGTCGACCTCGCTCACCTCCGCGGCGTAGGCCCGCATCGCGACGGGGTTGCCGACGAAGGGCCGCGTCTGCCGCACCCACGGGTGGGCCGGGCCGCGCGGGAAGCAGGGGAGGTCACGTCCGGCGTAGTGGTCGGTGAAGGCGTTGCGGGTGGGGTTGAGCATCCACTCGCCCAGGCCGTAGGGCCCGTTGAAGGCGGTGTAGAGGAAGAACGGCCGGTCGCGCCTGCGCCGCAGGAACTCGATGGCGTGGTCGGCGATCACGCCGGTGAGGTGGCGCTCCTCCCGCCGGGTTTGCCCGCCTTCGACGACCTCGGCGTTGACGAACGACGCCGTGTGCCCCGCGAGCTTGGCGAACCAGGAGGTGAAGCCCAGTTGCGGGCGCAGCGTGTCGCCCAGGTGCCACTTCCCGGAGAGGCCGCATTCGTAGCCGGAGTCGGCGAGGGTCTGCGGGAGGTTCTTGAACTCGCGGATGGTGCTGTAGGCGTCGGGCCCGAGCTCGGCGCTGGGCTGTTCCCCGCCGAGGTAGCAGTGGACGCCGTGGCGCGAGGGGATGAGCCCGGTGAGCCAGGTGGCGCGCGAGGGCGAGCAGACGGGGCTGACGCAGTAGTTGCTGGCGAAGCGGATGCCCTGGGCGGCGAGCCGGTCGAGGTTGGGCGTCGCGATGTCGCGGTTGCCGTGGGAGCCGAGCGTCCAGGCGCCTTGGTTGTCGGTGAGGATGAGCAGGATGTTGGGGAGTCGAGGCATGGTGCTCCCGGATGGGTGCGAAGGCGGGGGACCGGGGGACCGGGGGGCCGGGGGGCCGGGGGTGCTCAGGGCAGCAGCACATCCCTGTCGTCCTTGAAGACCTTCTTGATCGCCTTCTCGCACGAGGCGGTGAGCGGGTAGTTCAGGTAGCTCCTCCACGTGCTGAAGAGGCCCATCTCCACCAGCAGCCGCTTCTGCCCCGAGAGCCAGCAGGTGATCTTCTTGCCGCCGAAGACGCGGTACATCATCGTGTTCATCCGGGCCTGGATCGCGTCGGCGCGCTTGATCTCGCCCGCCTTCACCGCCTCGATGATCCGTCCCGCGAGCACCCCGTTGAAGATGCCCCCGCCCAAAAGCAGCCCGTCGTACCCGTTCTTGAGGTAGGGCACGGTGTTGAACTCCCACCCCGTCAGCAGCCGCAGCGCGGGGCGCTTCGCACGCACGGCCAGGGCGAGCTTCATCCGCACCATGTCGGCGGAGCTGTCCTTCACCAGCACCACATTGGGCTCCATGTAGATCTGCTTGAGCACCGCGTTGGGCACGACCACCGCCCCGTGCGCTCCGCGGTCGTAGATGCCGATCCGCAGTGGGCTCTGGCGGATCGCGGTCTGGTAGAGGTCGAGCAGGTGCCGCGGGGTGACGAGCGTCATGAAGTTGGGCGGGGCGATCACGGCGATGTCGGCCCCGTCCTCGCGCGCCTGCTGGATGTTGTCGAGGATGCGGGCGGCCGAGTTGTCGGTGACCTGCACCGCCACGGCCATCCGGCCGCGGTTGCGCTTGACGACGCGCTCCACCAGCCGGCGGCGCTGGTCGTTGGTCATCCACGCGCCCTCGCCGCAGGTGCCCGCGAGGAAGAGCCCCTTCACGCCCAGGCGGACGTGGTGCTCGACCATGCGGTCGATGGAGGCGAGGTCGAGACCCATCGACGCGGTGAAGGGCGTGGGCGTGGCCGACCAGACGCCGTGGAGGGTGTCGTGCAGTTTCGGGTTCTTCATCGCTGCCTCGAAGGGGATGCGGTCACGGGGGGGACGCGGAGAGCAGTGTAGCCGGGGGTGGGGATCACCCGTGCGTCAGGGGATTGTCGCCGTCCGGCCTAATGACGACGACTACGTCGCCTTCCGCGGATTTCCAGTTTGCGCGCCATCCGTCGGGTGTCGCTGCCACCGTCGGCGGCTGGGCGAGGGCGTCATCGAGCGAGAACGTCCAGAGGCCCAAGGCGCTGCCGCCGGCCTCGTGTTCCCCGCGGGGATGATGAACCGTCCAATCGATTCCCTTGAACGTGTTCTCGGCCGAGACGGGTCGTTTCGTGCCGGTCAGGTCGATGAACGAGACGGCGATGGCGTTCTCCGGCATCGAACCTTCCGCGAACTGGAATCGAATCTGGCTCCACGCGCCTTCATGGCGTTGGTCGCGCCTCTCCGATCGGAGATCGACGACGCGGAGGCGGTCGATCACCTCGGGCCAGTCGGGCGACCACTTCGGCATCCGGCGCAGGACCACGAACGACCGCCCGACCTTCAGGCTCCACGTCCGGCCCACGGGCGGTGGATCGATCTTGCTCGACAGTGAGTTGCGGAGGTAGGAGGTCGACTGCGACTCGCTGGGATGGGACCGGCGCTCCCCGCCCTCGTTGGTCTCCCATTGCAGGAACATCCAGCCGCCCTGCGCATGCCACGCCGCGACGGGGAACGACTGCCACGACAGTCCCCAAGTCTGGTGGTCGATGCCCTCCATGATGGGGTAGCGCGACATGGCCCCGAGGCGGAGAGGGCCGGCGATCGTCGCGCGGGCGCTCGCGCCGCCGAAGCAGGCGACGTCGATCTCGCTCGCGAGGGTTCCGGGGGCGGGGACGGAGGCGTGCCAGCCGAGTTCGAAGGCGAGGGAGCGCAGGCTCGGGCCGTGGCTGTTGGGGGAGATAGCCTTGTTGTCCCACGCGCGGACGGCGGCGCGGTAGCCGCCGCCCTTGGGCGTGGCGGCGAAGGCGTAGGAGCGGATCGCCGGGACGCGCGGGCCGCCGGCGAAGGCGTCCTCGATTGCGAGCAACTCGTCGCGCAGCCCTTCATACTCCCGGCGGATGTCGGGCGGGAGCGACTTCGACAACAGCCGCAGCATCCCGAGCTCGTCGAGGCAGACGGTGCTGTAGATGTCGCTCATGTGCTCGCCCCAGCCCCACTCCTGTTCGCGCCAGTACTTCGCGGAGGAGCGCATCTGATCGGGCAGGGTGGGCGGGACGTGCCTCGTCGCCTCGGCGAGCAGCCAGGCGCAGGTCAGGTCGCCCAGGTGCTTGTTGGGGTAGTGGACGAGATGCTGGGCTGCCTCGGCCTCGAACCACGCGGCGAGCCCGGCGAGCATCGCATCGAGCCGGGCCCGGTCGTCGGGCCCGAGTTGGTCGCCCCAGCGGATGCGCAGGACGATCAAGGGCAGGCCGATGAAGAAGGCCGCGTTAGTGTCGCGGATCTCGGCATCCTCGAGATACCAGCGGAAGCAGCCCCGCCGTGGGCCGTCGACGGCCTGCATGGTCTGCAGCGCCGCGAGCACGCGCCCGACGGGAATGCGGCCGAGCAATCCGTCGAGCCCCGCGGCGATCAGCCGGGACGCGTTGGACCGCCCTTCGTGCACCTCGGGGAGTTGGTGCGTGCCCAGCGTGTGGCCCGCGCCGGCGCGCTTCCACAGGCCGACGCGCTCGTCCCAGCCTTGGGCGTAGAAGTCCGGGAGCGAGGCTGCCGGTGCGGGGTCGGAATCACCAGCAGCAGCCGCGAGCAGCAGGGCCGGCGACGCGAGGAGGGCCAAGGTGGTCAGCATGGAGCGAGAGCATACGGCCCCGCGCGGAAGTCGGCGACGCGGGGCGGGACGTGGCGCGAAACCGCGTCAGCCCACGGGGGCCGGCGGGGCGGCGGGGCGGTGGCTGGCCTCCTGCATCGCGCGGGCGGTGGCGACGGTGGAACGGGCGATGTGGTCGGCGATGAGGGGGATGCGGTCGGCGACCGGGGCGAGGTCGGGATAGAGGCGGGCGAGGATCTCCTTCTTGTGGGGGTAGATGAAGCATTGGCCCATGACGCTGTTGGCCAACAGCCACATCTGCTCGCGCTCGACGGGACCGCCGAACAACTCGGCCAGGAGAGCCTCGATCGCGGTGACGTAGCAGCGGAGGGTTTCCTCGATGAAGCGGTCGGTGGCGGCGGTGGGGCGGTGCATCTCGCGGGAGAGGAGCATCCCGCGCCAGACGGGGAGCGAGTCGTCCATCGACTGGCGGAGGATGGTCTCGATGAAGCGGCGCAGGCGCTGCTCGGGCGTGCAGCCCTCGCACTCCTGCTCGAGCGAGCGCACGCCGTTGGTGCAGGCCTCGTGGGCGTGGCGGACGACCTGGTAGTAGAGCTCCTGCTTGTCGGAGAAGTGGTAGTTGACGGCCGCGATGGCGACGCCGGCGCGGTCGGTGATCTCCTTGATCGTCGCCCGCTCGTAGCCGACCTCGGCGAAGACCTCGCCCGCGGCGTCGATCAGCTTGCGCTTGGTTTCCTGTGTCGCGGTGTTGTTCTTGACGTTGACCATGGACGGGGTCCTTCTGACCGGCAAACGGGACGCACGCACCGCAAGGCGGGGTTTCGGGGCAAGGGACGGTCACGCGGATCAGCGGCGGGGCTCCTCCGCCTTCGCGGCCTCGGCGACGGGCTCGGTCGTCTCCCAGCCGCCCCCGAGCGCCTTGTAGAGCGCCACGAGGTTGGTGGAGACGGCCTGGTCGCTGCGGGCGAGCTGGTCCTCGGCGGCGAGCAGGGCCTGCTGCGTCGCGAGCACGTTGAGGAAGTCGACCACGCCCGCGCCGTTGAGCTTCGTCGCCAGGTCGACCGAGCGGCGGTTGGAGGCGACCGACGCGCGGAGGATCGTCTGCCGGGCCTGCTCGCGGTCGTAGGCCACCAGCGCGTCCTCCACCTCGCTGAGCGCCTGGAGCACGACCTGCTGGTACTGCACGAAGTGTTGGTCGCGCACGGCCTCCTTCGAGCGGATGTTGGCGCGGATGCGGCCGGCGTCGAAGAGACGCCAGGTCATCGCCGGGCCGACCGACCAATAGCCGCTCGCCGCCTCGGCGAAGTTGCTCGCCTTGGCGCTGCTCAGCCCCAGCGTGCCGTTGAGGGTGAACTTCGGGAAGAGGTCGGCCGTGGCGACGCCGATGCTCGCGGTGGCGGCGGCGATGCCGCGCTCCGCCTGGCGCACGTCGGGCCTGCGGCGGAGCAGTTCGGAGGGGAGCCCGGCGGGAACGGTCGGCGGGCCGGAGGGGATGCGCTGCGGCTCGATCAACTCCGCGACGAGGGAGGCAGGCTCCTGGCCCAGCAGCACGCCCAGACGGTGGATCGCCTGGCGGGTGCCGGCCTCGAGCGGCGGGATCTGGGCCCGCGTGTCGGTCACCAGCGCCTCGGCCTGGGCGACGGTCAGGTCGCTCGCGATCCCCGCGTCGAACTTCTGCCGCTGCAGGGAGAGCGTGTCCTCCTGCGTGGCGACGTTCCGGCGGACGATGGCCAACTCGTGCTGAAAGCCGCGGAGGAGGACGTAGTTCCGCGCGACCTCGGCCAAGAGCGTGATCCGCGTGGCTTGCTCGGCGTCGGTCTGGGCCTCGAGGGTGTACTGGGCGGACTCGATCGCCCGGCGGTTCCCGCCGAAGACGTCGATCTCCCAGCCGGCGTCGAAGCCGGCCTGGTAGAGGTTGCGCGTGCCGACGGGGACGCCGGGGTTGGCGTTCTTGCTGACGCGCGAGCGGGAGAAGCCGGCACCGCCGTCGAGCGTGGGGAAGAGCCCCGCCTCGTTGAAGCCCAGGTCGGCCCGGGCTTGGCGCACGCGGGCCTGGGCGAGCTTGAGGTCGAGGTTTGACTTGACCGCCTCGGCGACGAGCTTGTTCAGCGCGGGGTCGTTGAAGGATTCCCACCAGCGGGTCAGGTCGGGCTGGGTGGTGGATTGCGAGGCGGGCTGGGTTGCGGGCTGCGTGGCGACGCCGAAGTTGTCGGAGACCTTGGTGTCGGGCGCCTTGTAGTCCGGGCCGACCGTGCAGCCGGCCACGAGCACAAGCCCGAGGGAAAGCGCGAGGGCGGCCAGGGCGGGTCTCGCGGCGGCGGAGCGGGGTTCGTTCATCGGAGTGGCTCTTCGCGGCATGGGGCTGTTTCGCAGGAGGTCGTGCGGGGGACTGGGAAGGAGGCCGGGACGGGCTTCAGTGGCCGCGGGCGTTGCCGCCGACGGCGTCGAGCGCCGGCTCGCGGTGGGAGGCGTGGCCAGCGCCCGTGGCCGCCGCCGCGGCGGCGTGGGCCGGCGCGGCGACGGCCTGGTTCACCAAGTGGCTGGAGCGGAAGAAGCTCGTGCGGTTGAGCACCTTCTCCTGGATCACCTCGAGGTAGAGGTAGATCACCGGCGTGACGTAGAGCGTGATGAACTGGCTGACGATGAGCCCGCCGACGATGACCAGCCCCAGCGGCCGGCGGCTTTCGCCGTCGGCGCCCCAGCCCAGGGCGATGGGCAGCGCGCCCATCAGGGCCGCCATCGTGGTCATGATGATCGGGCGGAACCGGTTCATGCTCGCGGTGTGGATCGCCTCCTCGGCGGTGTCGCCCGCGGCGATCCGGTGCAGCGCGAAGTCGACGACCATGATGCCGTTCTTCTTCACGATGCCCATGAGCAGGAACATGCCCACGTAGGCGTAGAGCGAGGCGACGACGCCGAAGAGCCAGAGCGTCGCGAGCCCGCCCAGGAGGGCGACGGGGAGCGAGGAGAGCACGGTGAGCGGGTGGAGGTAGCTCTCGTAGAGCACGCCGAGGATGACGTACATCACCAGCACCGCGACGATCATCAGCATCGTGAGGTTCGCCACCGTCTCGGCGAAGACCTTGCCCTCGCCCTGGAGCTGCCCCTGCACGGTGCTGGGCAGCGTCTCCTTGGCCGACTTCTCGATGAACGCGGTGGTGTCGCCGATCGCGACGCCCGGCTTGAGGTTGAAGGAGAAGGTGACGCTGGTGAACTGGTTGAGGTGCGTGACCGACTGCAGGCCCAGCGTGCGGTTCCACTTCACGACGGTGTCGAGCGGGATGGTGCGCTGGCCGTCGTCGGACTTGATGTAGAGCTTGGTGAGGTCGTCGGGGGTCCGGCGGAACTTGTCCTCGGCCTCGAGGATGACCTGGTACTGGTCGTTGGGGCGCTTGATGAGGTAGACGTAGTTCTGCGAGAAGGCGTCGTAGAGCAGCGACTCGATGCGCGAGACGCTCACGCCGTACATCGAGGCTTGGTCCCGGAGGATCTTGATCTCCAGGTTGGGCATGTTGTGGTAGTAGTCGTTGGTCACGGAGGCGAAGCCGGGGAAGCCGTAGAGCTTGGCCTTGAGGGCCTCGGAGGCCTTGTAGACCTCGTCGGGGTCGACGCCGGAGAGGACGTAGACGAGGGTGCCCTGGAAGGTGTTGGTGGCGCCGGTGCTGATCTCCAGCGCGGGGTGCGGGTGGACGAAGGCGAGCACGCCCGTGAGGCTGCCGAGCATGTCGGGGCGGTAGAAGCCGCCGTTGACGACCTGGATGTCGGGCCGCTGGCCGCGGGGCTCGAGGAAGGCGAGCAGGAGGCCCTGGTTGTAGCTGAGGAACTGCCCGTTGCCGGTCATGGTGAAGGTGGCGGCGACGGAGGGGTCCTTCTGCATGATCGCGCCGGCCTTCTCCTGGTACTCGCGCATCTTGAGGTACGACGCGCGGTCCGGGCCGATCATGATGCCGAAGATCAGCCCGCTGTCGCCCACGGGGAGGAACGACTTGGGCAGGGCGGTGAAGAGGTAGAACGTGCCCACGAGGCAGGCGACCCAGGTGATCGCCGAGAGCCAGTGGTGGCGCAGGGCCCAGGTGAGCGTCGCGCCGTAGACCGCCAGCACGCGGCGCTCGATCGCCCCCGCGACGCGCTCCAGCCAGGGCTTCTTCTTGTCGTGCCCGCGGTCGCCGAGCATGCGCGAGCACATCATCGGCGTGAGCGTCAGCGAGACGAAGCCGCTGGCGAAGATCGCGATGATGATCGTCACCGAGAACTCGCGGAAGATGCGCCCCATCAGCCCGGACATCAGCACCAGCGGCAGGAAGACCGCCGCCAGCGAGAGCGTCATCGAGACGATCGTGAAGCTGATCTCCTTCGCGCTGTTGAGCGTCGCCTCGAGCACCGGCTCGCCCGTCTCCATCCGGCGGACCGTGTTCTCCAGGAAGACGATCGCGTCGTCGACCAGGAACCCGATCGCCAGCGTCAACGCCATCAGCGAGAGGTTGTCGAAGCTGTAGTTCAGCCACCACATCCCGATGAAGGTCAGCAGCAGCGACATCGGCAGCGCCACCGCGGGGATGAGCGTGTCGCTCGCCCGGCCCAGGAAGAGGAAGATCACCAGCACGACCAGCCCGAAGGCGATCAGCAGCGTCTCCTTCACGTCGTTGACCGAGTTCACGATCGTGCGCGAGCGGTCGAAGATCGGGTCGATGCGGATCGAGGGGGGCAGGCTCTCGCGGATGCGCGGGATCAGCTTGTGGATCGACTGGGCGACCTCCACCGCGTTGCTGCCCACCTGGCGGTTGACCGCGAGCACGACCGTCGCCGACGGGGCCCCGAACTTGCGGGTCCAGAACTCCATCTTGATCCGCTCGTCCTGCACGGTCTCGGTCGCGGTGGCGACGTCGCTCAGGTACAGCGGCGAATTGTTGACCATCGCGATGATCAGCTTGTTGTACTGCTCCGCCGTCTCAAGCTGCCCCTGCGGCTGGAGGACCATCGTGTCGTTGGCGTTGTCGAACTGGCCCGAGCCGGTGTAGCTCGTGCCGCCCTTGATCGCCTTGGAGAGGTCCTCGAGCGTCAGCCCGCGGGCGGCCAACTTCGAGGGGTCGGCCTTGATGCGGATCGCGCTCTTGGTCCCGTAGACGTTGCACTTGCTCACGCCCTTCAGGATGCTGATCTGCTGCGCCGCCTGCGTGTTCGCGTAGTCGTAGACCTTCCCCTGCGTGGCGGAGTTGCTCGTCAGCGCGATGTACATGATCGGCTGGTCGTTGGGGTTGGTCTTCGAGACCGTCGGCGGGGAGGGCAGGTCGGTGGGGAGCTGCGCCGTCGCCTGCGTGATGGCGGTCTGCACGTCGGTCGCCGCGCCGTCGAGGCTCTTGTCGAGCCTGAACTGCAGGGTGAAGCTGGTGTTCCCCTGCCCGCTGCGGGAGGTCACCAGCTCGAGCCCCTCGATCTGCATGAACTGCCGCTCGAGGGGCGTGGCGACGTTGTTCGCCATCGTCTGCGGACTCGCGCCGGGATAGGCGACGTTGACCTGCAGCACGGGGTAGTCGACCGCGGGCAGGTCGTTGACGGGCAACTGCAGGTAGGCGAAGACGCCCAGGGCGATGATCGCCGCCGAGAGCAGCACCGTCATGACCGGCCTGCGGATGAAGGGTTCTGCGAGATTCACTTGGCGCCTCCGTTGTTCGCGGCCGGGGCGGTGGCGGGCGCCGTGGTGGACGAAGCAGCGGGCGACGCCGTGCCGGCCTCGGCCTTCGCGGGCGCCGCGGCTCCTTGCTCACGCGGGTCGGCCGACGGTGCGGGGCCCGTCGCGGGCTCCTGCACCTTCACCGGCCCGCCCGGGCGAACCATCATCTGCCCGTCGACGATCACCTTCTCGCCCGCGCCCAGCCCCTTCTCGATCACCACCCAATCGCCCTGCGTCTGCCCCGGGACGATCGGCCGCATCTCCGCGGTCGAGTCCTCCTTCACCACCAGCACGTAGGGCCCTTGCTGCCCAAGCTGCCCCGCGGGCACGGGCACGAGCACCGCGTCCTTCTGCGTGCGCAGCACCAGGCGGACCTTCACGAATTGCCCGGGCCAGAAGTGCTGGTCGGCGTTGGGCATCGTCGCGCGGAGGCGGACGGTGCCGGTCGCGTCCTGCACGATGTTGTCGAGGAAGGTGAGCGCGCCCTCGCGCCCGCCGTCGTGGTCGCTGGGCAGGCCGACGTACGCCTTGAGCGTGCCCTTGGCCATGTTCTCGCGCACGGCGGCGAGCTGCTGCTCGTTCACCGTGAACTCGGTGTAGATCGGGTCCGTCCTCTGCACCGAGAGCAGCGCGGTCTCGTTGACCTTGACCATGTTGCCCTCGTCGACCATGCGCGACCCCGTGCGCCCGGCGATGGGCGAACGGATCGAGCAGTAGCCCAGGTTGAGCTCGGCCGTGCGGACCTGCGCCTTGGCCGCGGCGAGCAGCGCCTCGGTGATGGCGACGGAGTTCTTCTTCGAGTCGATGTCGGACTTCGAGACCGCGCGCGTCCCGGCGATGCTGGTGTAGCGGTCGAGCTCGAGCTTGGCGTACTCCAGCCCCGCGTTCGCCTGGGCGAGCAGGGCCTTGGACGACTCCAAGGCCGCCTCGAAGGGCAGCGGGTCGAGGCTGAAGAGCAGGTCGTCCTTCTTGACGACCGCGCCGTCCTCGACGTGCCGCTTGACGACCTGCCCCGCCACGCGGGGCATGATCACCACCGACTCGAGCGCCATCGCCTTGCCGATGCCGTCGATGTAGACCGGCACGTCCTGCACCTTGGCGGCGGCGACGCTGACGACGGGCGGAGGGAACGCGGGCGGCGCGGCGGCGGCGGCCGCTCCGGCCTTCTTGTCACAACCTGCCACGATGAGGACCGGAAGCGAGGACAAGGCGGCCAAAACCGCCTTGGCGCGTGGAGAAAGGGTCATGTAAAGTCCTTCTGATTAACAGAATCGATATTTGTAACGCAAATATAATATTTGGTTTTGGGGAGTCAAGGAGAAAGGTTTGAAATCCCCCCAAATTACCCAGGCGATGCAGGTGGAGGGGATTGGGCGTTGATTTTAGGGTGTCACATGGGTTTTGGCGCGGTTGGCGAGGTCATTTTTGTCGCCGTTTTGCCGGGGGTTTCGATGGTTATTCAGACGTTCCTGCCGCTTGGTTTCGCATCCGTAGCCCCAACGTGGCGTCTCAGCCAGAGCCCAGGGCATCGCCCTGGGTTGGCGGAAACTCTTTGATTCAGAGCCCTGTAAGGGAGACTAAATGCGCCTCCGACTCATCTCTTGAATCGCCCTTACAGGGCTTCAATCGTGGCGTCCATCGTGACCCAGGGCGTTGCCCTGGGCTCTGGCTGAAGCGCCCCGATGGGGCTCAAGACCCGCACACAGCAGCCTTCGGCTGCGATGTGGCACGCCTTGGTAC
>JAPLMQ010000239.1 GCA_026386955.1 Planctomycetota bacterium | reverse complement strand
GTGATCCTGCTCGCCTTCGGCGAGCACAAGGCGGGGGTCGTGGCCAAGACCATCGAAGGCCCGATCCTCGAGACGATCCCCGCGACCTTCCTGCAGGACCACCCGAGCACGCAGTTCGCCATCGACCGCGCCGCCGCCGCCGAGCTCACCCGCTACAAGAGCCCCTGGGTGCTCGGCCCGATCGAGTGGGACGACCGCCTCATCCGCAAGGCCGTCATCTGGCTCGCCCGCAAGCACGACAAGCCGATCCTCAAGCTCACCGACGAGGACTACAACGAGGCGGGGCTGCAGGACCTGCTCGCCAAGCACGGGCAGTCGTACGACCTGAACATCCAGGTCTTCCGCGCGACGCAGGACACGATCACCGGCTGGCCGGGCGGGAAGCCCGCGCAGGTCAAGCGCCCCAACGACCGCCGCCGGACCGTCGACGAGATCTACCCCAAGCGCGTCATCATCTTCTCGCCCCACCCCGACGACGACGTGATCTCCATGGGCGGCACGTTGCTGCGGCTGGTCGACCAGAAGCACGAGGTGCATGTCGCCTACCAGACGTCGGGCAACATCGCGGTCTTCGACGCGGCGGCGATCCGCTTCGCCGACTTCGCCCGCGAGTTCAACGCGATGTTCGGCATTGCCGTCGAGGGCGCGGCGAAGATCGAGCAGCACATCGAGCAATTCCTCAAGAACAAGAAGCCCGGGCAGGTCGACTCCGAGGAGGTCCAGCGCATCAAGGGGCTCATCCGGCGCGGCGAGGCCCGCGCCGCCGGGCGGTACTGCAACATCCCGCAGGAGCGGCTGCACTTCCTGGACATGCCCTTCTACGAGACCGGCCGTGTGCGCAAGAAGCCCCTTGGCGAGGCCGACATCCACCTGATCGTCGAGCTGCTCGATAAGGTCAAGCCGCACCAGGTCTACGCCGCAGGCGACCTCTCCGACCCGCACGGCACGCACCGCGTCTGCCTCTCGGCGATCATCCAGGCGCTCGACCGCGTGAAGGAGCAGGACTGGTACAAGGACTGCGAGACGTGGCTCTACCGCGGGGCGTGGCAGGAATGGGGCGTCGAGGAGCTCGACATGGCCGTCCCGCTCTCGCCCCACGAGCTGCTCCGCAAGCGCAACGCGATCTTCAAGCACGAGTCGCAGAAGGACAAGGCCCTCTTCCCCGGCACCGACGCCCGTGAGTTCTGGCAACGGGCCGAGGACCGCAACCGCGCCACCGCGAAGGTCTACGACAAGCTGGGCCTCGCGGAGTACGAGGCGATCGAGGGCTTCGTGCTCTACCGCGGTCAGAAGTTCTGACGCATTGTTGGCCGGACGCGCCAGCGACGGATGTTAGGCTTTTCCTTTTTCGTGCTCGACGCATTAGGACCCTCCGCCATGAGCAAGATCACCCCCGCCCAGTTCGGCATCCGTCGAGGCCGGCGCGCTCGAGATCCCGGCCCAGGGCATCGCCGTCGTCTCGGGCATGTTCGGCACCGCGGGCGAGGACTACACCTCGCTCGAGACGATCCGCAAGACCGGCGGGTTCATCCCCGACCAGCACTGGGAAGCCAACTGGAAGACCGTGCAGGAGGTCGCCAAGGTCTCCAGGGCGATGGGGCTCAAGCTCGTCAGCTCGCACGCCGGCTTCCTCCCCGGCGACGCGTCCGACCCCTCGTTCACCAAGCTCGTCGACCGCATCGCCACCGTCGCGAAGCACTTCGCCGAATCGGGCCTGACGCTGCTCTTCGAGACCGGGCAGGAGACGGCCGACACGCTGGAGAAGTTCCTGGTCGCGCTGGAGAAGAAGGGCGCGCCGAACACGGCCGTGAACTTCGACCCCGCCAACATGATCCTCTACGACAAGGGCGACCCGATCGTCTCGCTGCGCAAGCTGATGCCGCGGGTGAAGCAGGTCCACATCAAGGACGCCGTCCGCACCAAGACGCCCGGCACGTGGGGCACCGAGGTCGCCATCGGCGACGGCGAAGTCGACTGGAAGGCGTTCATGCAGGTGCTCGCGGAGGCGAACTACAAGGGCCACCTGGTGATCGAGCGCGAGGCCGGTCAGGACCGCGTGGGCGACGTCCGCAAGGCGATCGACCGGTTGAGCAAGTTGATGTGAGGCGGCGGCGCTCTTGTTGGCCGGAAGCGCAAGCGACGGGTCTTACGTCGAAGTAGCCCCAAGCCTTCGCTGATTGATCGCCTGCGAGTCACGACTATGTGGCCCTGGTCAATCCCATCCCGCAAGGACGTCGAACGACAGGCGCTGTCATTGACTCCTTCCGGCGGCACCTCGCTCGATGGAGTCTGGGTCGTCACCGAGCATGCCGCCGAGGGCCCAATCCAGTCATCAGCGCGTCTATGGCAGTACGGCGTGTCGATCGACGGGTCAATGCAGTGCAAACTCGCCGCAGCGCACCCCATCTGCATCCGTGGAATCGTCTCGGATCGACGGCTCATTGCCACTTGGTCAAGACCTCACGCAACCGACATGGGCTCAGGCATTCTGCATCTGACGATAAGTCCTGATGGCCGATCCTTGGAAGGCACGGGCAGTTGGCATTCGCCGGGAAAGGCCGCTCCGACCGTGCACACGCTTCGCTGGGAGCGGCTGGTCACATGATCGACCGCGACAGGGATCAGAATCGGGTTGTCGCACCTCATGCCCGGGCAAAACCTGTGGATTGGCGCGTCGTGGCCTCGCAGGGCCGCATGTAATTCCTCCCCCGAATTTGGAACTCCGCCGCCCGCGGTTAAAATGTGGGCGTGACAAGTAAAGATCGCTTCTTGCCTGCGGGGTTCGACCAACGGTGTCGGATTATTTTGCTCGGACCTTTCATGAACCCCAGGGAACTGAGCAGGGCGCGAAGGCCAAGCCACCATGAGTGGAAGGCCGGGACGACCCAGCGCACGTGCCCACCTATAACTGGGGTTCGAGCAAAATCACCGGACGGCCCATGTGGACAGGAAGTGATCCTCCAAAACGGCCCGCGCCTGCGCGGGCCGTTTTTTTCCCCTCCAATGCCCCGTTCGCCTACCATGACCCCCATGCCCACGGAACCCAGCCGCCCCCATTCGCTCAAGCCCCTCGTCGACGCCATCGTCGAGAGCTATCGCGTCGACAAGCGCAACCAGCACCTCGACTCGACCTTCCTCCCCAATC
>JAPLMQ010000193.1 GCA_026386955.1 Planctomycetota bacterium | reverse complement strand
GGGCGGGGCCGACGTCTCCGCGGAGGGGTGGAACCGGCAGATCGACGCCTTCGACGTGCCGGGGCTCGCGGCGCAGGTCGCTTCGACGGGCTGCGGCTATTTCTTCCTCACGCTGGGGCAGAACTCCGGGCATTTCCTCGCGCCCAACGCCACCTATGAGCGCCTCGCGGGAGTGACGCCGGGGATGTGCTCGCGGCGCGACATCGTGGCGGAGCTGGCCGACGCGCTCGCGCCGCACGGCGTGCGGATGATGGTCTACCTCCCCAGCGGGGCTCCGGCGGCAGACCCGGTGGCGATGAAAAACCTCGGCTGGGAGTGGGGCTTCGAGGGCGGCTGGCCCCAGGCGTGGGGCACGCGGCGCACCGGGCGGCGGCTGGCGGAATTCCAGGTCAAGTGGGAGGCGGTCATCCGCGAATGGTCGACACGGTGGGGCCCCAAGGTCCACGGGTGGTGGATCGACGGCTGCTACTTCGCCGACGAGATGTACCGCCACGCCGACGCGCCGAACTTCAAGTCGTTCGCGGGGGCGATGCGAGCGGGCAACCCTGGGTCGATCGTGGCGTTCAACCCCGGCGTGCTCACGCCGATCGTCTGCCACAGCGAGGAGGAGGACTACACCGCGGGCGAGATCGACCGCCTCTTTCCCGCAAAGATCGGGCCCTGGGTCGAGCGCAACGGGCACAAGGCCCAGTGCCACATCCTCTCGTACCTCGGCTCCTCGTGGTGCGCGGGGGAGAGGCCGGCCTTCTCCGACGAGTTCGCCATCGCCTATACCCGTCACGTGGCGGACCACCAAGGCGTGATCACCTGGGACGTGCCGATCCAGAAATCGGGGTTGGTTCCCCAGCCGTTCGTCGACCAGCTCCGCGCGATCGGCGGCGCGATGGGTCGCGCGCCAAATGGCGCGATGGGCAAATCGGGCTCGCCCCGCTAGGCTTTGGACGAATGCACAAGCTCCCCGCAAACCGTCCGTTGGTGGCCGCGTCGATCCTCTCGGCCGACTTTGGCCGCATGGCCGAGGAATGCCGCGACGTTCTCTCGCGCGGGGCCGACCTGCTGCACATCGACGTGATGGACGGCCACTTCGTGCCCAACCTCACGATGGGCGTCGACATGGTCCGCGGGCTGCGCAGGCATTTTCCGGACGTCTATCTCGACTGCCACCTGATGGTCGAGCGGCCGGACCTCTTCGTCGACATGTTCGCCGCCGCGGGGGCGGACAACTTCACGTTCCACCTGGAGGTCAGCCGCCCGATGCGGGCCATGGGCGTCGAGCCCGCCGCGCTGATCGATCGCATCCATGCGCTGGGGATGCACGCGGGCATGGCCGTGAATCCGCCCACGCCGCCCGACGGCTTGGCGCCGCTGCTCGCGAAGCTCGACCTCGCGCTGGTGATGAGCGTCAACCCCGGGCGGTCGGGGCAGGCCTTCATCCCCGAGGTGCTGGAGAAGGTCCGCTGGCTCAAGGCCCGCGTCGGCCCGGAGACCCGGCTGGAGATCGACGGGGGGATCAACCCCAAGACGGTGGGGGCCGCGGTGGGGGCGGGCGTCGAGGTGCTGGTGACGGCGTCGGCGCTCTTCGGGGCCGCCGACCGCGGCGCGGTGATCCGCGATCTGCACGCGGCGAAGGGGTGAGCCCGCTGAACACCCCGCAGCGTCAAGGACATCTGCGGAGACTGCTTGGAGACGATGTTTGGGTGCCACATGACCCCTCTGAACAACCCTCCGAAGCGAGCCCCGACCGTAAGGGAGGGGTCTGGAGACCCCACAAAACCGGGGAAAAACCGCTCCCTTACGGTCGCGGCTCGCTGGGTGGCCGAGTTGTTCAGAGGTGCCACATGCCACGAGTACGCTGGCATGTGGCACCCAGAAAGAAGACGGCGTGCATAACGGAGGATTAGCCTCCGTCGCTTGCGCTTACGGCCAACAAGATTGCCCCCGCGGAGAATGGAGCGGAAGGGGTTCGAACCCTCGACCTCGCGGTTGCAAACCGCGTGCTCTCCCAACTGAGCTACCGCCCCTGATGACGGGTTGATTCTATCGACATTCGACGCCTTCGTCGCACCGCGGGCCGCACGGGAACTCAGTAACCCTCGGAGTCGCTCGACGTCGCCTCGGCGTCGTGCATCGCCTTGACCAGCGCCGGCAGCGCGCGATCGCCAAGCGAATCGCGCACCCGCTCCATGGCGGGGGGCAGCGGCACGAAGCGGGCCTCCAGTGACAGCGGGGGCATCAGCGCCGGGCGCAGCTTGGCCAG
>JAPLMQ010000072.1 GCA_026386955.1 Planctomycetota bacterium | reverse complement strand
AGAACGGCTGATACCCGCGCGGCGGCGTCGCCGGGCCGGCGGCTGCGCCGGGGCCGGGGGAGCCGGGGGCGAGGGCTCCCGCGCCGTCCTTCTTCTTGTTGCCCGACGCCTTGCCGGCCGGCTTCTCGCCCATCATCAGGTCCAACCCGTCATCGGGTTTCTCGGCCATGGGCTTCGCCGACTTCTCCGCGGGCTTGCCAGCGCCCTTCTCCGGCCCCGCATCGCCCGCGCCTTCCGGGGCCGGGGCCAGGGCGACCACGGCATCAAAGTCGACGGTCGACAGCGTCCGTTTCTTCTCCCCCGCCGTCATGTAGACCTTCAGGAAATGGACCGTCGTGATCGGCTGCGCGTCGAGCCACGCGGTCATCACATACTCGCCCGCGGGCAGCTCCTTCTTCGCGAAGAACAGCCCGGGCTTCTGGACCTCGTTGCCGGCCTTGTCCACGGCGCCATTGAGCATCACCACCGAGCAGCGCTTCGTCGAGGCCAGCGGATCGCGGAAGACCTTCGCGTGCTCGCCCTTGAATTCCGTGGCGACGAGCACCAACGGCGCGCCGGCCGCGGGGGCCGCGGCAGTTCCGACAGCACCTCCGACTCCGGCAGCGGGAATTCCGGTTCCGGGGGCGGGGGCGGGGTTTCCGGGGGCGGACCACGCCTCCGGCCCGGCCAAGGCCAGCGCCGCCAACAACAACGCGCCCAAGGACCGGACGGCGAATGCTGAACGCATCACGCAAACTCCAGACGGATGTACGGGGGTGGAACGAGTGGCCTCGCCTCGCAACGGTGGGGGCCAACCTCTAAGCGATGTCGCGGCTCGTCATCGTACACCGCCACTCCGCGCCCGGCCCCCTTTTCACCACCGAAACGCCGTGGAAATTTCGCGCTTGTCATAACAACATCGCGCGACCTGAAACGCCCCAATGCCATGACGACCTCGGCCTCGGGCGACGGATCTTCAACTTCAATCCCATCATGCGAAGCCTGATCTCATTCAGTTCAGAGCCGGGGACTGTGTCCCCGAAGATCGGGCGAAAGGCGGTACTCCGCCTCGCGCGAATCGCCGGATGCCATCGCGCCCGCGCATCGAGGCACGCCGCATTCGTGGGGCGGTTAGAGCGCGTTCGCGAAACCCGCCTGAGGCTCGCGAAGACCCGGCGGAAGTCTCACGGCCTCTCTCGCCCCCTTGTTGACCATCCAGACGTGCGAGCGGAGTACCGCTTTCGCCCGAAGAACGGACACACAGTGTCCGGCTCTGATCAGCAACGACACCGTCAATCCCCTGAAAATCCCGCCCTGCGCTCTGTTACCATCGCCTGCGGAATCCGCCGACTTCGCCCGTTTTTCAACCGCCTCCCCTGCCCCGGAAATTCCCCCATGCGTGAACGCATCGAAGCCTGCATCGCCAAGCTCCGCGCCGGCACCCTCGCCGAGGCCGACCTCCGCGGCCTCCTCGACTCTTCCGCCCCCGGAAGCGCAGCCTCCCCCGCCCCCGCAACATCCCCGCGCCAACAACTCCTCTACCTCCAACTCCAAAACACCCACCCCGCCTCCCAGGCCCTGGGCTACACCCTCATCGTCAACGGCGCCACCGTCGACGCCCCCACCGACCCCAACCAGTGGCCCTACCAATCCGCACTCCACGCCCTCCGCGACGGCTGGCGGATCATCTCCTTCCCCGACCTCGCCCTGCTCATGGACCCCGTCATCCCCCGCGGCCTGGGCTGCGAGTTCATCCTCGAGAAATGGAGCTGAGCCATGCGATCCACCCACGACATCCGCCCCACCCTCACCGACGCCCAGATCGTCGAGTTCTGCAAGCAGGGCTATCTCCTCCTCGAAGGCGTGGTCGACCCCGCCGTCAACGCCCGCGCCAACGCCTACGCCGAGAAGGACCCCTCGCTCTTCCCCAACGCGATCATGCAGGCCGACTGGTTCGTCGACGGCGTGCTGCTCAACCCCGCCGCCGCCGGCGCGGTGCGCTCGCTCCTCGGGCGCGACTTCCGCCTCCCCGCCCTCATGGTCAACCACCGCCGGACCTGCCCCTTCCCCACCAACCACGGCTGGCACGTCGACGGCGGCTCGCGCTGGGGCCCGGAGCTCAACGACCTCCAGGTCTTCTACCTCCCGCAGGAGACCCCGCGCGAGCTCGGCCCCACCGAGCTCATCCCCGGCTCCCACCTCGCCCCCAACACCGCCCGCATCATGGCCCACTACGACGCCATCCGCGGCAGCGTCCCCACCGCCGCCCGCGCCGGCTCCATCTTCCTCACCGCCTACCGCATCTGGCACCGCGCCGGCAGCGCCTCGGGCACCGGCGTCCGCAACCTCTTCAAGTACTGCTACTCCCGCACCACGCCCCCGACGCGCGACTGGGCGATTGACCCGAACTTCGACCTCTCCGCCGCCGACTTCTCCGGCCCCGCCACCGCCCTGGGCGAGCAGTTCCACGAATGCTTCACCGCCGCCCGCATGTTCACCTGGCTCTGCGGCAAGGCCGAGCACCACGCCGAGGTCGGCGGCCAGGGCTGGCCCGTCCCCGGCCCGCGCGCCGCCCCGCCCTACGGCTTCTCCGCGGCGCTGGCGACGAAGGGGCAGTGAGGCGGAGCGGCTACGCGGAGCCCGGCCCGAGTAGATTAAATGGACCTGTCCTGCTCCGTCGCAAACCTCCCGAATAAATAACAGACCAGGATGTTGTGGACCACCGCGAGCATGCGCATCTGGCGGTTGCGGGAGTGATAGCCCTCGCCGCTGAGTTCCTCCCCTTGGT
>JAPLMQ010000012.1 GCA_026386955.1 Planctomycetota bacterium | reverse complement strand
GGCGCCGGTGCCGCAGGCCATGGTGATCCCGCTCCCGCGCTCCCAGGTGCGCATCGTCACCTCGGTGGGGGAGTGGACCTGCACGAAGTGGACGTTGATCCTGCGGGGGAAGAAGGCGTGGTGCTCGATGCCCGGGCCGATCGTAGCCAGCGGGATCTTCGCGACGTCCCTGCAGTAGAAGGTCGCGTGCGGGTTGCCCATCGAGACGCAGGTCATGCCCGGCTCGAGGCCCGCGCCCCTCTGCGCCGCGGTGATCGCCTCGAGCGTGGGATAGATCTCCTTGCCATCGGGCATGGGGAAGTTCACCACGCGCTCCGCCTCTCCGAGGTTGGGGATCTTCACGGGGATCTTGGCCGCCTCGAGGATCGGCTCGCCCATGTCGACGGTGACCTGGTCGACCTTCCCGTCGGGGCCCTTGGTGTAGCGGAGCGTGAGCACGCCGCGACCGGTCTGGACCTTCATCGGGTTGGCGGTGCTCAGCCCGTGGTCGTGGGCGAGCTTGCAGACGCAGCGCACGCCGTTGCCGCACATCTCCGACTCCGACCCGTCGGCGTTGAACATGCGCATGCGCACGTGGGCGTCGACGCCCTGCTCGGGCGGGCAGACCATGATGAGCCCGTCGCCGCCGATGGCGGTGTGGCGGTCGGAGACGCGGATCGCGGTCTTCGCGGGGTCCTTGACGGTCTCGCGGAAGGCGTTGACGTAGACGTAGTCGTTGCCGATGCCGTGCATCTTGATGAAGCGCATGAGTCACCTCGTTGGGGCCGGAGATTATAGCGGGATGGGGGCGGCGGGGAGAGCCAGTTGGGTCGGGTGGGGGCCTCGTTCAAAACGGCCTCGCCGCCGGCCAAAGCAGCATCGCCACCAGCGCCGCCGCGACCGCGAGCTTGATCCAGACCACCGTGCGGTCGATCGAGACGCGTTCGATCGGCAGGCCGACCAGCGTGCGGAGGTACCGCTGCCGCCAGGCGATCGAGCCATGCCGCCAACTGCGCTTGCGGGTGGGGATGTAGTTGAGGTCGGCGACCTGCTGCAGCGCCTCGACCATGGCGGCGACGGCCATCGGGTCGATGCAGCCCGGAAGCGTCGCGGGGAGAGTGTGGGGCGATGCGGAAGGGAGCACCGAAGGCGGGAGGGTGGTCTCCGGCTCGTCCGCGTGCAGGGCGGCTGGGGAGGGGAATTCCATCGACGCGTCGATCGCGCCGCCATACCGCCGCGCGAGGTGCTGCACCGCGAAAGTGTCGGCCTGCCTCTCGAACCGCCGGGAGACCCAGCCAAGGATCAGGGCCCAGCAGACCATCGTCACCGGCACGGAGAGGATCTCACGTCCCTCGGCGCTGGCGAACTGGCGCATGGCCCAATCGAGATGGGCCTGCATCCCTGTGGCGCCGTCCGAGGCCGGCGCGAATGCCTGTGCATTGCCCGGCTCCGTCGCCGCGACGGGCAGCGCCGCCGCGCCCCATGCGAAGGCCTGCAGGCAGGCCGCCTGGAAGAGCCCCATGCTCGCGAGGGCGACGAGGGTCAGCCAGAAGATGTGGTGCCGGCGGATGTGAGCCAACTCATGGGCCATGACCGCCTCGACCTGGATGGGGGGCAGGCGCGTCACCAGGGCGTCGCTGAGCAGGATGAAGCGCACGGGGGCGAGGAAACCCATCACCGCAGCGTTGACCATCGTGCCGAACGTCCGCCACAGGAGCATCTCGCGCACGCGCACGCCGTGCATCGCGCACATCTCGCCCAAGGCCTCGCGCACCGGGCCGTCGGGGAGCGGGACGGTGTCCCACAGCCGGCGGATCATCACCGGGGCGAAGAAAAAGACGCAGCCCGATCCGGCGAGGAGCAACACGGGGCGGATGTCGTCGACCTTGAGCCAGGCGACGTTGGCCGGCAGGCGGGCGACGATCTCGTGCCACGCCATCAGGGCCAGCATCGGGCCTAAGACGATCGCGACCTGGTGGCGGAGTTGGCCGAGGACGTACTGCCAGCGGGTCTGCGGACGATCATGCTGCGTTGAGTCGGGGGGTGTCCCAATCTGCGCGTCGGGCAGGGACCACGGCAGCGCGGGGCCGCGCAGGCGCTGGTCGATGGGGAAGTAGCACCACCAAGCCCAGACCAGCAGGAGCAGGGTTGGGGCCATGAAGACCGCTTCGTCGAGCAGGACCCAATCGCCCATGAGCCCACGGACGAGGCCCAGCCCGCCGTGGTAGACGTCGGCCATGTAGAGCGTCACCGCGGCGATGCGGTAGGTGAGCCCGACCCGCTCCAGCCAGCGCGACGACATCCGTCCGTGGCGAACGAGGTCCCGCCTGCAGAGCGCCATCGCCCCCGCGAGCAGCAGGGCGAGGGCGATCTTCGCCAGGAGCATCAGCCCCAGGTCGGTCAGCGCCGACGCGGCGGGCAGGCCGGACGCGTCGGCGCGCGGCGTGGTGTCGTAAAGGAATATCCCCAGCGCGAGCGCCAGGACGAGCAGTTGGATCACGTCGTTTCCGTTCCGTCAGCGCAGCCCTCGCAGACGACGGGCCTCCCGCGGCATCCGCGGTGTCCGGGGGGTCACTTCATCCTACGCATCTCTTCCATCGTCATCGCGTCGGCCGTTTCCGCCGCCTTGGCGACCAGCGGCTCCGGGTCGGTCTTCCCTTCCGCCAGCGTGGCGAGGAGGACTCGCTTGTTGGCGTTGCTCTTGGGGTTGAACTTCGCGACGCCCAAGTAGAGCATCGCCTCGACGCGGAAGGAGGGGTCCTTGTCGTTCTTCGCGATGTTGATCAGGTCGGCGACCGACGGGGCGACGGGGGCCCAGATGAGCTTGACCTTCGAGTTCCACTCGGTCTCGATCTTGTCGAGCGGCTCGATCCACTTGGAGAGCTCGTCCTTGAACTTCGGCCGCTCGGGCAGCTTGTCCACCAGCGGATAGAGCTTCTCGCCGGCGGTCTTCATCATCACCAGCCCCTGCAGGCGGTTGTGCAGGCGGACGCAATGCTCGTTGAGCCGCTGGCCCATGGCCCAGAGGGCGAAGCCGGCCTTGGCGGCGTAGGGCACGTCGCCCTTCTCCGCGGCGGAGGCGATGCGCTTGCCCACGACGTCGCTGATCGCCGCGAGCGCCTCGCCGAACTCGGGCTGCTCGAGCAGGCTCATCGGGACGTATTCGTCGACGAAGCCGGGGGGGAATTTCCCCGCGGGCAGGGCGTCGATCAGCAGCCCGGTCATCTGGTCGGCCAGGATCGTGGGCACCTCGGAGCGGTCGAAGTCCTTGTGGCGGTCGGCGTAGAGGGCGAAGACCTTGTCGTAGGCGAGCTTCGCGTCGATGTTGGGGTCGCCCGCGTCGACGATCTTGGGCAGGCCAGGGGCGAAGGTGACCTTCTCCAGCTTTTCGGCCCGCGTCGCGGAGGTGGGCATGTCGGCCACGCCGCGGGTGGAGACGAAGAAGAAGACCAGGATGCCCAGCACGATGACGACGGAGAGGATGATGCCCAGCTTCATGTGGAATGGTTCCGCGGATGGGAAGGCGCGACGCCCGGCCAAGGGCGAGAGCGGATGATATCACGTGGCGGGGGGGCTTCGAGAGAGTCCATGCCCGACATGGCCGCCGGCCTACGCCGGGAGCGGCGTGGACACCGTCGCGGGCGGACGCGAAACCCACGCGGGGCCCGTGCGCTCCCCGAGGAAGACGCGCAGGAGGTTGGGCACGTCGGCGTCGTTGCGGTCGCCCGCGCCGTAGCCGACCGAGCGGAGCAGCATCGGCGGCGGGGGGCCGACGGATTCCGCGAGCCCCGCGACGATGGCGGCCCCGGTGGGGGTGACCATCTCGACGGTGCGGTCGACCCCGAAGGTCGCCAGGCCGCGGAGCAGGTAGGCCGTCGCGGGTGCGGGCAGCGGCATCTTGCCGTGGGCGCAGCGGACGAACCCGCGCCCGATCGGCAGCGGGCCGGAGCTGACGGTGTCGACGCCCAGGAGCTCGAGCCCGATCGCGGCGCCGAGCATGTCGACGATCGAGTCGACGGCCCCGACCTCGTGGAAGTGGACCTCGTCGGGCGTGGAGCGGTGGACGAGGGCCTCGGCTTGGGCGAGGAGGTCGACGATGCGCGTGGCCCGCTCGCGGGCCCGCGGGGCGATGTCGAGCCGGGCGATGATGGCGAGGATCTCGACGCGGCCGACGTGGGCGTGGCCGTGCGCGTGCCCTGCGGGAGAGAGTGGCGCTGGGCCGAGCGCCGCGGGGGCGACGGGCGTAAAGACTGGTGTGGGACTTGGGCTCGCCGCGACGGCCGGTGTTGCTGCGGGTTCGGGCGTCTTCACCTTCAGGTCGATGGCCCCGATGCCGTGGCGCATGACCTTCTGCGTGCCGAGGCTGAACTGCCCGGCCATCCCGGCGCGCTCGATGAGCCGCTGGACTTCGGCAAGGTCGAGCCCGACGTCGGCGAGGGCGCCCAGGAACATGTCGCCGGCGATTCCGGCGAAGGGGTCGATGTGCAGATGAAGAGGCATGGCCGGGGATGATAGGGAGTCGGACCCGCGGCGGCCAGAGGAACGACTCCGCGGACCACCCGAAGCAAACGCGGAACAGTCTCGCACCGAGGCGGATATCATCACATTGCGTGGGCCGGCTCCAACCGGCGACGCACCAGAAGGGACCATTCGATGTCGCAACCTTTCGATCCCGATTCCGGGCAGGGAAAAGCCGGGCAGCCCTACGTCGTCTCGCAGGCGCGGCCGCCGCTTGATGCAGGCCAGGGCATGCCGCCCCCGCCGCCTCCCCCGGGCGGGCCGTACTACGCGCCCGCCTACGCACCGCCTCCGCCCCCGCGGCGGCAGGGCGTCCTCTCCCGCATCGTCGCGGGCCTCGTCACCACCGTCGTGGTCTCCTCGCTGGCGATGAACGTCTGGCTGTCGGTGCTCCTCGCCTCGCAGCTTCGCGGCCCCAACGAGACGACCTACACCGCCGGCGACTCCACGCGGCGCGTCGTCATCCTCCCCATCAGCGGCGCGATCGACGACTCCACTGCCTCGTTCATCCACGAGGCCGTCCGCCTGCTCAAGGAGAAGCCGCCCGCGGCGATCGTCCTGCGCGTCGACTCCCCGGGCGGCGGCGTCTCCGCCTCCGACCGCATCTGGCACGAGCTGACCGAGTACCGCAAGGCCCACAAGGATGTGCCGATCGTCGCGAGCTTCGGCTCCGTCGCGGCCAGCGGCGGCTACTACGTCTCGGCCTTGGCGGACCACATCGTCGCCGAGCCCACGACCATCACCGGCAGCATCGGCGTCATCGCCCAGGCCTTCACCGTCGAGAAGCTGCTCGAGAAGGTCGGCGTCACCCCCGAGGTCATCACCTCCTCCGAGGCGACCAAGAAGGACTCGCTCAGCCCGTTCCACGCGTGGAGCGACGCCGACCGCAAGGAGCTGCGCAACATCCTCGACCAGGCCCACAGCCGGTTCACCAACATCGTCTTCCAAGGGCGCAACGGGAAGATCACTGAGGAGGAGGCCAAGACCCTCGCGAACGGCGGCGTGCTGACCTGCGCGGAGGCGCGCGAGGCCAAGCTCGTCGACGAGGAGGGCTACCTCGACCAGGCGATCATCCGGGCCCAGGTGCTCGCGAAGATCAACACCGGCCCGACGCCGGAGGTGACGATGATGGCCAAGCCGCGCAGCCTCGGGCTGCTGGGGGCGCTGCAGAGCGATGCCCCCTCGCCCCAGTCGCTGCAGCCTGACCAGGTCCGTCGGCTGCTGGCCGACCTGAGCTCGGTGAAATTGGAATACCGCTGGGCCCACTGAACTCATCAGGGCGCTCGGGTGCCACATGCCAGCGTACTCGTGGCATGTGTCTTGGCGCGACTTGCGTCCCCCGTTCATCTGCACATGCCACAAGTACGCTGGCATGTGGCACCCGGCAAAGGCCCATTCTCCGGCCTTTCCAAGAGGCGACCTACGCATGCGAACCCTCCGATTCCTCCTGCTGGCGTCGCTCGCGGCGCTGGGCGGCTGCGTCACCCCGCACTTTGAAGACCCGATCAACGTGATGACCAGCACGCAGGCCTACCCCGAGAAACGCCGGGCGGCGGCGGCGCAGGCCCGCCAGGAGATGCCGGCCGACCCGCGCCGGATCGCGGCCCTCAAGACCATCCTCTGGGACGGGCATTTCCCCGCGGAGGAGCAGACCACTGCGCTCAACGAGCTGGTCGCGCTCGACGAGGCGCAGTTCCGCAAGGACGTCGCCCAGCGGATCCTGCTCATCGACCATTACGAAGTGCTGGAGAAGATCTTCGCGCTGGCGGTCGACCGGCAATGGCAGGAGTTCACGCCCACGGCCGTGCGGCATTACGCCAGGCCGATCCACGGGATGGCCGACGCGAACCGCCCCGAGCGGGCGGTAATCGAGAAGCTCAACCCCGGCAAGACGGTCGAGCAAGTGGTCTTCGAGGTCTTCATCAACCGGCCCGGGGAGATGAAGGCCGAGGCCCAGGGCGCGGCGTGGGAGTTGATCAACCGGCTCAACCCGCGGGAGTCGGTCGTCGCGGCGATGGCGCAGGCGCCCGAGACCTCGCCGATGGTGATTGATTTGAAGGCCGCCGCCGCCGACCTGCACGCGGTGCCGATCAACCGCGAGGGCGTGCTTTGGCTGTCGTACCTGCGCGACCCGGCGCGAAGGGCGTGGTGGGACCGCGCCAAGGCCTTGGTCGCCCGCCTCTCGCCCGAGCAGCTCAACGGCCTGGAACTGCGCCACCTGCCGACGCTGCTGGTCGCGGACGACGCCACGCTGGGGATGACCCGGCGTGACCTGTCGCTGGCGGTGCGGCGCAGCCTTGCCGACGCGGAGCACCACATGCTCGCGCCCTCGTTCGACGGGCAGGACCGCGACTACCCGCAGAGCTTCAACGAGTGGGAGGCGAAGCTGACGTGGGCCGACCTGGCCTGCATCCGCGTGATCGCGGGGGCGGTGGCGGACCGCGCCGTCGTCCAATCATTCTTCGCCCAGGCCGACGAGGACCTGCTCGACGAGACCACGGAATACGGCGGGGCGCTGCTGGTCCAGGAGCAGGGCGGGCAGACGCGGTTCGCCGCGAAGCTATTCAAGCCGATGGTCCGCCGCAGCGACGCCCGCTACCTCGCCCCGCCCGCGCTGATCGAATCGCTCTACACGGGCGTGGCCCACTACCACTTCCACGCCCAGCGGCAGAAGAACAAGGAGTACGCCGGGCCTGGCCGGGGCGACCAGGAACTCGCCGGCCGTCTGAACTTCAACTTCCTGGTGCTGACCTTCATCGACCACGAGCGGCTGAACATCGACTTCTACACACCCAAGGGAGCAGTGGTCGATTTGGGGACGCTCAGGAGGTGATGGAGGCGAATGGTTAGCCGGAAGCGCAAGCGACGGGACGGGGTGGCACAATCCACCGCTGCGCTGGAATACGCCGCAATTGCACAATGTGGCGAGACCACAACGCCGGATCGTCCGATGCAGGCACACCGCATACATCAGCGCTGCGGTTGGTCGTGGCACCTCCGTCCCGTCGCTTGCGCTTCCGGCCAACAATCACCCCTTCAACCGCTCGATCACCGCATCGGCGAACGCTTCCGTGCCCAACTCCCCGCCCAGGTCGCGGGTCTTCTTCCCGTCGGAGAGCGCCTGGTTGTAGGCGTCGCGGACGCTCCCGGCGACCTTGCGGCAGTTTTCGTCGTGGCGCACGTCGCCCAGGTGGTTGAGCATCATCACTGAGGTCATGATTAGCGCGAGCGGGTTGGCGACGCCCTTGCCGGCGATGTCCGGCGCGGAGCCGTGCACCGCCTCGAAGACGGCGCAGTCGTCGCCGATGTTGGCCCCGGGGGTGACGCCCAGCCCGCCGACGAGCCCCGCCGCCAGGTCGCTCACCACGTCGCCATAGAGGTTCTCCATCAGCAGCACGTCGAACTGCGTGGGGTCCTGCACGAGGCGCATGCAGCCGGCGTCGATGATCAGCGGCTGGTACTCGATGTTGGGGTATTCATCCTCGTGGATGCGCTGGGCGCAGCGGATGAACATGCCGTCGGTGAGCTTCATGATGTTGGCCTTGTGGAAGACCGACACCTTGCGGCGCTTGCGCCTCGTCGCGTAGCGGAAGGCCCAGTGGGCCACGCGGGTGCAGGCCGCCTCGGTGGCGACCTTCATGCTCATCACCACGCCGGGCGTGACCTCGTTCTCCACGCCGCTGTAGAGCCCCTCGGTGTTCTCGCGGACGATGACCAGGTCGACGTTCTCGAACCGCGTCTTGACGCCCGGGAGGCTGCGCACGGGGCGGACGGCGGCGTAGAGGTGGAGCTTCTTGCGGAGCTGGACGTTGATGGAGGCGAAGCCCTCGCCCACGGGCGTGGTGCACGGCCCCTTGAGGGCGAGCTTGTGGTGGGTGATCGCCTCGAGCGTCGAAAGGGGGAGGACCTCCTTGCCCTGCTTGAGGGCGTTGAGGCCTGCTTGGTGCTCCTCCCAAACCAGAGGCGCCTCCGCCGCGACCAGGACGCGCTTGACCGCGTTGGTGACTTCGGGGCCGATGCCGTCGCCGGGGATCAGTACTGCTCGGTGCTGCTGTGCCATGCCGGGAAGTATACCGGCGGGCGCGGGAGGCGAGGCGACATCTCACCGAGTCTCATCCCGTGCACTCAGCGCGCGGCGGGGCGGGCGGCGTCGGCGTTCTGCCGGGCCCGCTGCTCCTCGGCGGCGGCGGCGCGCAGGCGGTCGAGCATGCTGCGGACCTCGTTCGCCATCTTCGAGTTGGGGAACTCGCGGATGATCTGCTCGCCGACCTTCACGGCCTGCGTCATGTCGCGGTCGTTCACCGCGAGCTTGAACTGCACGCCCAGGTTCTGCCTCTTCTTCCCGATCACGCCGCGGGCCGTCTCGCGGAACGGCTCGGCCTCGGCCTCGGAGAGGTAGCCGTCGAGCTCCTTGAGCAGCTCCATCGCCGTCTCGACGTCGTCGCGCCCCGCGGCCTCGAGGAACTTGCGCTCCAGCTCCTGCTTGTACTGCTCCCGCGCGTCCCGCACGCGCTTGGTGAGCCCCTGCGTCCGCTCGGCGTCGACGTAGATCCGCTGGATCTTCGTCGCCTCGCGGGCGGAGGCCTCCCAGTCGTGCTTCTGGATCAGCGACTCGAGCCCGCGGATCGCCTGCTCGATCTGCTGGTCGAGCTCGGCCCGGCGGGCCCGGCTGATCTCGTCGCGCAGCTCCTCGGCCTCCTTCACGTAGCCGAAGATCGACCCGAGCTGCTCGACCATGACCAGCGCCGCCTGGAAGTCCTTGCGGTTGATCTCCTCGTGGATCGCCTGGCGGACCGAGTCGCGGTCCTGCTGGCGGTTGCGGGCCTGGCGCGAGACCTCGCTGAGCAGCATGCGTTCGTTGATCGAGCGCAGGAGCTCGAGCGACTCCCGGCTGGCCTCGCCCTCGCCCGCGGCGATGGTGTAGGCGGCGACGGGGAGCATCACCGCGATGATGCCCGTGGCGAGGAAGACGACGTTCGCCTCGCTCCAGTTCTCCAGCGCCCTGAGCGATGCGACCAAGAGCAGGGCGAGCCCCAGGATGATGAGCATGAAGAGGACCGCGAGCCGAAACTCCTTGTTGCCTCGTGCAGCCATGGGGATGTTCCGTAAAAGCGGTGAGAGGTGCGTCTGGGCGGAAAGTAACCCTTGCGCCCAGCAGTGTCAACGCATTGTCGGGGATTCAGGTCGCGAGGCGGAGAGGCGGTGTTATAGAAGAGATGCGGGTCGTCGGGTCGGACGGAGAAATGAAGCGTTGCCGGCCGTGTGCCAGCCACGTCACTGCATCGTAGGTGAGTTGCTGGGGCGAGTCTTGTGAGGAGTGGGAACAATCCTTCGCGCAGGGCCCGGCGTGGGTCTGGGTTAGCCGGACGCGCAAGCGACGGCGTTGGACGCACATTGGGCAGGACGTCATCGGAACGCCGGACCGTGCAAGCCGTCGCTTGCGCGTCCGGCTAACAAGACAACCTCCAACCCCAACCATTCTGCGTTACGATCCGCCCATGGCTCGCTGGAGAGACAAACCGGCCGCCCGCGCCGCCATGCTCGCGCTCGGGGCGGGCCTGATCGCCGCGGCGGTCTTCTTCGCGCTGGGGCGCGACTGGAAGGCCGCGCTCGAGCCGCTCGCCCACGCCGACCCCTGGCTCGGCGTCGCACTCGCGGCAGCCGTCGTCGTCCAACTCGCCCTCACCGGCCTGCTCTTCTGGGCCGTCACGCTCTCGTTCGACGCGACCCCTCGCGTCGGCCCCGTGCGGATGATCCAGGTCATCGCCGCGAGTTCTCTCCTGAACTATCTCCCGTTCGAAGCGGGGCTGGTGGGGCGGGCGGCCTACCTCAAGTGGCGCCACGCCTTGCCCGTGCGGCAGTCGGTGCAGATCCTCCTCGCGGTCATCGCGCTGAGCGTGGCCGTGCCCGGCGCTGCGGTCCTCGTCGCGCTGACGACGCATGGATCGATGGGCGTCGCGGCCGGCGTCGTGGCCTTGCTGCTCTTGTGCGTCGTCACCACGCCCATCGCCAAGGCCTTGCTGAAACGCCCGATCCGACTGGGCTGGTTCTGGGCCCCGCTGCGGACGGCCGAGCTTCTGGCGGGCTCCCTGCGCCTCTGGCTCGCCTTCCAGATCGCCGGCCACCCGATGGCCTTTCACCAAGTCCTGATCGCCGCCTCGGCCGGGTTCTTCGTCAGCCTGCTCTCGCCCACGCCCAACGGGCTGGGCCTGCGCGAGTGGGTGATCGCCGGGCTTTCCTCGATCCTGGAGCCGACGACCGGGCCCGCCGCGGCGCTGGCTTCGCTGGTCGACCGCGCGATCGAGGCCCTGGTTTTCACCCCCGCCGGGCTCTGGGCGGTCCACCAACTCCGCCGCGAGGGCGACGCCTCGGGTTTGCAGCCGGTTTCCCGCGAGGGATAATGGCCCGTTCGCCCCAACATTCACCCCGGGCGGCAATCCCTCCCCCAATCCACGAGGACCACGCACTATGAGTCAGGAACCGATCCGTTATGGCGTCATCGGTCTCGGCCGCGCCGGCTGGGACATCCACGTCGCCGGGCTGCGCAACCGCCCCGACGCCAAGATCGTCGCCGTCGCCGACCCCGTCGCCGACCGCCGCAACGAGGCCGCCTCCGCCTTCGGCTGCAAGACCTACTCCAAGATCGGGCAGTTGCTCACCAACCCCGACGTCGAGGTGGCCGTCATCGCCACGCCCTCGGCCCTGCACGGGCCCGACTCCAAGCGGGCCTTCAAGGCGGGCAAGCACGTCGTCGTCGAGAAGCCAGCATCGTCGAGTCGGGCATCATCGTGAAGATCTACCACATCCGCATGAACCAGTTCAACTTCGGCCGCCGCAACGACTGGCAGACGCTGGCCAAGAACGGCGGCGGCGTGCTCAACAACACCTGCCCGCACTACGTCGACCAGATCATGCAGTTGCTCGGCGCCCCCGCGAAGCTGGTGATGGGCGACCTGCGCCAGATCGCCTCCTCCGGCGACGTCGAGGACCACGTCAAGGCCTTCATCCGCGCCGAGAACGGCGCGACCGCCGACATGGAGGTCTCCAGCGCCCAGAACGTCGCCGCGGCGATGCCCAAGTGGATCCTCGCCGGCGAGTACGGCACGCTCACCATGAACGGCGACAAATCCACCATCCGCTTCTTCGACCCCAAGAAGGTCGCGCCGCTGCCGGTGGTCGAGGGCCCCGCGGCCGGCCGGCGGTACGGCAACGAGGACAAGCTCCCATGGGAGGAACAGGTCGTCCCCGCCCAGGGGCCGGACAAGGGCTCGTTCTACGACAACGTCTTCGGCGTCCTCCGCGGCGGGCAGAAGATGGTCGTCACGCCCGAGTCGGTCCGCGAAGTCATCCGCGTGATCGGGCTGATCCGCAAGGGCACGAACTTCCCCGGCAAGGTCGTGAAGCCCAAGCCCGCGCCGACGCCGGCGTGAGTTGAGGCGACGGCCGATTGAAACGAACACCCGGCCCGGCAGGCGCAAGACGCTTGCCGGGCCGGTTTGTTTTTTGGGGATGGCGTTGCGGAAATTAAGTGTTTGTCGATCTTGAAGGCGCGTAAACTCAAGAGTCGGACTTACGGAACAACGGGCTTCGGAGTTGCCAAGTGCGACCGTGAAGCTGTTTCAATTCCTGCTCCAAACGCGAATGAGCGAACCATGAAAATCACGTTTGATTTGAACCTCAATCCGCAGGGGCTCCCGCATGTGCGCGAGATCCTGGAAAAGCTTGCGGCAAAACCAAACGCGATTTTTCCATACCGCGAAGCCGTCGTTGATGAACGGGATATGAACAGGGCCGAGTGGGTGAATTGGATGGTCTGTACGGGAATTCTTGTCCAGTACCCCACCGAGGGCGACGCTTGCTCACTTGGGATGAGCACCTTCGGCGAGAAGGTTCTGGAAGAGATGCGGCGGAGCGGCGAATGACGCGGAGATCGCGGCGCTGGACACCCGCATCGCGTTGCATCAATCCTTCACTTCAATCTTGATCACCGCCGCGCAGCGGTGGCACTTCACCCTTTGCGGCTGGTCGGCGGCGTCGGGATCCAAGTCCACCGCGGCGAGCACGGCCTGTGCGCCGTAGGCGCACAGGCCCGCCTCGGTGGTCGGGCCGAAGGCATAGGCTTTGCCCGCGGGGCAAGGCGCGGGGCACTGGTCGGCCGGTGGGGCGGCGGGGAAGGTGGCCGTCCAGCGCAGCGCGGTGGGGGGCTTGCCCGCCGGCGCTTCGGTGGGGCGAGGCTTGGGCGGCGCGGCCTTCGCCACCCCATCGGACGCAGGCGCGGGCGCGCCGGCCGCCGCCGCATCCAGCGACGAGTGGACCACGACATCCTTCTTCGCGTCGATCGCCAGGTTCGCCAGTTCGTCGGCCCGGCTGTTGGCCTCGCGGTAGACGTGGCGGATGTGCCAGGAGTCGAGCCGGAGCAGGAGCGCCTGCGCCTTCTCGTAGAGCGGCAAGAGGTCGGGCGACTTCACGCGGTATTGCCCGGTGATCTGGCGCACGAGCAGTTCGGAGTCGCTGTGGAAGCTCACCTGGGCAGGCTTGAGCGGGATGACAAGCTCGGCCGAGCGGATCAGCGCGGAGTATTCCGCGACGTTGTTGGTCGCGCGGCCGAGGAAGTAGCCGGCCTCGTGGATCGGCTTGGCGAGGCTCGGGTCGTCATGATCGACGCGGATGACGATGCCCGCCGCCGCGGGGCCTGGGTTGCCTCGGGCGCCGCCGTCGAAATAAATGGTCAGGTTCATCGCAAGCCGGGCCCCGCGCGGAAACTTCGGGCTGGCCGAGATCCCCCGCGCCGGATCGGCCGCGCTTCCTGGCCTCGGCCGCGAACAGCGGCCTGGGCGGCTCGTCTTACTTGGTGGGTGAGATGGCTTCCTTGAGCTCGGGCTCAAGGTAGAGGATCCGCCCGCAGCTCGCGCAGCAGGTGATCTGGCTCCCGCGGCTCATCAGGGCGCTGACGCGCTCGATGGGCTGCTGCATGTAGCAGCCGCTGCAGGAGTACTCCATGTTCTTCCGGTCCTCGAGGATGATGTGGGCCATCGCGTCGCCGTCGTGCAGCACCGCGATGCGCTCGAACGTCACCCGCACGTCCGTGGGCAATTCCTGGGCGGCCAAGTCCCGCTTCGCGGTCAGCTCGTCGAGCTGCTTGCCCAGCTCGGCCCGGCAGGTCTTGACCTCGTTCTCCGCCACGACCACCAGCTTCTCCTGGGCGAGCACGTCGGCCGTGATCGCGTCGAGCTCGTTCTTGAGCGTCTCGGCCTTGGTCATGTGCTCCAGGGCCTGGTCCTCGCTCTTGCCCTTCTCGACCTTGATCGTGTTCACCTCGACCACCAAGGCCTGGTATTCCTTGTGGTTCTTGACGGTGTTCATCTGCTCGCGGAGCGTGGTGATGCGCTGCTCGATCTCCGCCGCCTGCTTCTCCAGGCCGGTGACCTTCACCTGGGCCTGCTTGTACTGGTCGGCCAGTTCGCTCTTCTGGCGGTTCGATTGCTCGAGCTTCTTGAGTTGTCGTTGGTGCCGCGTGGTGGCGGAGTCGAGCCGGGAACGCATGCCGCGGAGCTGCTGGTCCAGAAGAAAGAGCTGACGCAAATCTTCCTGCAGGGGCATGCGATTCTCCATGGGCGCGAAGCGGTAAAACGACAGTATAGCATAGGCGGGGAATCCCGCAGCATCCGACGCGGGTTTCACGCAACGTTAGCGCGACACACAAGCCCACTGATCCCGACGGTACGCCGTCGGGTTCGGTGGGGTCGAGGCGCAGGGTTGCCTGAGACTTCGCCTGTCGCCGCCGGCGCCCTTGGCGCCATCGGCTTGATGCGGATATGGTTCTGCCGTATAGTTGAAACGTCCGACGAAATCCCAAATTTCCGTCGGGGCGCTAGCTCAATTGGGAGAGTGCCGCCATGGCATGGCGGAGGTTACGGGTTCGACCCCCGTGCGCTCCATTCTTCATGAGGCCTGCCTTCAAAAAAGGCAGGCCTTTTCTGTTGATTCGGGCCGGTTGCGACCCGATAGAGAATGTGTACAATCCGCGACCCACCAAGGGGGTGTAGCTCAGTTGGGAGAGCGCCTGGATGGCATCTAGGAGGTCATGGGTTCGAACCCCTTCACCTCCACTTGGTCAAAAGGCCCCGAGTCTCACGACTCGGGGCTTTTTTTGTTTCTAGGGGGCACTCTCTTCAAGGGCCTCAAGGATCGACAACTTAAGTTGTCGATCATTCATCCGCCATCGCCGCCGTCAGCCCCGCCGCGAAGTCGGGGTAGCTCGGGGCCCAGCCTGTGCGCTGGCGGGTCGGGGCGTTGTCACAGATCTTCGAGGAGCTTCGGCGGAGGCGGTCGACGTTGAGCCCCAGCGTCGCCGCGGCGGTGGCGTCGTCGAGCACGGCCGGCGCGGGCACGCCCAAGCGGCGGGCGAGATCACGGTAATAGGCGAGCCGGGTGGCGGGGCGGTCGTCGCACCCGAGTTCGACCCGCCCCGGCGACTTGGCCTCCAGCATCGCCACCAAGAGCGACGCGGCGTCGTCCACCTGCAGCAGGTTCAGCATCGCCTGCGGATCGCCCACGATCGGCGACTGCTCGCGCACCGCCTGCAATCCGATGATCCGCCCCGGGCCGTAGAGCCCCGCGAGCCGGGCGACGTGGAAGGCCGGCCCCGCGGCAAGCCATTGGCGCTCGGCCTCGAGCAGCAGCCGCCCGCGGTCGTCGCCGGGCTGGGCGGGCGTGTCGGCGTCGACGCGGACGTTGCCGACCTGCCCGTAGACCGCGGTCGACGAGGCCAGCACCGCGCGACGGAGGTGGGCGAGGTCGAGCGCGTGGACCAGGTTGGCGATGCCGCTCAGCAGCACGTCGCGCGGCGAGGGGTCGGCGGTGGCCCGCCCGGGCGGGACGAGGAAAAGCAGGTCGAGCCGGCCCGCCTCGACCGCGGGGCGCATGGCGGCGAAGGTCAATCGCTCGGTGACGGAGACGAGCAGGGGGCGGACGCCCATGTCGGCCAAGGCGCGGGCCTTGACGGGGCTGCGGGTCGTGCCGAAGACCGTCACGCCGCGGGCGAGCAACGCGCGGGCGACGCGCTGGCCGACGTAGCCGCAGCCGACGATCAGGGCCGCGGGGGCGAGGCCGGGGGGAGCGGAATCGGGGGCGTCCATGGGGGAGGATGATAGCAGGGGCGGGGAGTGGCCCGCGGTCTTGTCGTATTGTCTGATCAGAGACGGGGACTGTGTCCCCGAAGACGAGGCGAGGCGGTACTCCGCCGCGCGAAGTGCCGCATGTGCAGGGGCGTCACGATTTTCTTCAAAGCGCCATCGACAGCATTTGCTTATGGCGTCATTCGCAATCGGCGCGTGGAGGGTTGACGGCGACTCGCGCGAGCGGAGTACCGCTGCGCGCCCGATCTTCGGACACACAGTGTCCGTCTCTGATCAGACAAGGCGCGGCGCGCGGGCGTCAGTTCAACGTCACTTCCAGCACGCCCGAGACCGTGCTGCGGCGCGACGCCGCGACGACCACCTTGCGGGTCTCCTCCAGCCGGCGCTCGAGCCAGCCGGCCCGCTCCTGCGCGTCGGCCTCCGCGAGCATCGCGTAGCGCTGCTCGGAATCCTCGACGAGGCACATGATCGAAAGGTCGATCATCGCGGCCGTCGACGTCTCCTGGCGCAGCAGCGGCTGGAGCGAGTGGACCGCGGCGACGCGGCGGAGGTCGGCGTCGCACAGGAGATCCTCGAGCCGGCGGCGATGCTCGATCAGGTCGATCTCCATCTCCGGCTCATCCTCCGTCGGTCGCAGGCGGGCGACGCGGTAGGGGTCGTGCGGCATCTCTCGCACGATGCGGGCCCTGCAGATCCCGCGCAGGAGGATGTTCCACCGCCCGTCGGGCAGTTCCTGGTGCCGGGCGATCACCGCCACGCAGACCGTCGGGCGCAGCGGCGGCTTGCCCTCGTAGTCGCGCTTCCAGTCGTCGCCCTCGAAGGTCGCCATCGCAATGGCGCGGCCGCCCTCCAGCGCGTCGGAGACCATCCGCCGGTACCGCGGCTCGAAGATGTGCAGCGGCACGGTGGCGTGAGGCAGCAGCACGCACTGCGGCAGCGGGAAGACCGCGATGGGCAGATCGAAGTCGATGGAAGTGGAGTCGGACATGCGTGAAATGATAGGCGCGAAATCACGATGACACGAAATGCGTGGTGTCGGGACATCACTCGAGCTGATGCGTCGCGCACGACGTCAAACCCCACGCACGCGGCGCCTGGGCTTTGGGTTCAATCCCTTGTCTCGATCGATTCAGATGTCGAAATCAAGGATGACGTCCGTGGCGCCGCCCTTGCGGTTGCCCTTGGCGCTGATCTTCAGCTCGGGCGGCTTCATCGTGACGGTGTGCCCGGGCGGGACCGACGCCGTGAGGAAGACCGACCCGCCGATGGTCGCGCCCTTGCCGATGACGGTGGCGCCGCCGAGGATGTTCGCCCCGCTGTAGATGGTGACGTCGTCCTCGATGGTGGGGTGGCGTTTCCGGCCGCGCCAGTCCTGCCCGCCCTTGGTGGAGATCGCGCCCAGGGTGACGCCCTGATAGATCTTCACTCGGTTGCCGATCTCGCTGGTCTCGCCGATGACCACGCCCGTGCCGTGGTCGATGAAGAACGACTCGCCGATGGTCGCGCCGGGGTGGATGTCGACGCCCGTCTCGTTGTGGGCGTACTCGGTCATGATGCGCGGGAGCAGCGGGACCTTGAGGTTCCAGAGCTCGTGGGCGACGCGGTAGATGAAGATCGCATCGATGCCGGGGTAGCAGAAGATCGTCTCGTCGGTGCTGCTGGCGGCGGGGTCGCCGTCGAAGGCGGCCTGCACGTCGAGCGCGAGCATGCGGCGGAGCTCGGGCAGCCGGGCGAGGAACTCGTGGGTGACGCGCCGGGCCTCGTGGTCGCAGGAGTCGCAGGCGTCGCCCCGGCCGCTCCCGGCGGTGCGGTTCTCCTCGTAGCGCAGCGCCTGGCGGACCTGCTCGTAGAGCAGGTCGTGCACGCGGGTGAGCAGGTCGCCGACGTGGTAGTGGATCGTCTCGGTGGTGAGGCGGGTCTCGTCGAAGTAGCCGGGGAAGAGGACCCTGCGGATCAGCTCGAGGGTCTGGATG
>JAPLMQ010000068.1 GCA_026386955.1 Planctomycetota bacterium | reverse complement strand
CGCTCGTCGTGACCCAGGGCGATGCCCTGGGCTCTGGCTGAGACGCCCCTACGGGGCTGCGGAGTGGGAGGTCCTGCGTGCCTTGGGGAATCCGGATCAAGTCGAGCTCGTATCACCGCCCGCCTCGCGCGAAATGCCAATCCCGCGGCAGCGATCCGCAAGCCCGTCTGCGTAGGGTGGCGCTGAGCGTACTCGCGAAGCCCACCGGTTGGGCGTCCGGGGTACGTGCGCGGCCCGGTTCGACGTGCGCCGCGCCGGTGGGCTTCGCGAGTACGCTCAGCGCCACCCTACAAGACAACAATTCCCGCCTTGAAGGCCTGCACTTCGCGCGGGCGGAGTACCGCCTCGCCCGATCTTCGGACACACAGTGTCCGTCTCTGATCGGACCTCGCCTTCAAGGCGTTTCTGCAAGGATCACCGCCCACCCTCGCCGCGCCTCAGCAGCAGGCTGAGGAACTGCCTTTCGAGCGTATACGAGAGCAGCGTCGCGTCGTCGGCGGGGGGGAAGGGGTTGGCGGCGTCGCCGTCGGTGCGGTGGATCGAGAACCCGGCCGCGCGCAGCGTCCGCAGCAGCGCCGCGGGGTCGCGGCCCGATTGGCTGATGCCCCAAGGCCAGAACTCCATCAGCATCGCCAGGCGGGGCCGGCCGGCGAGGACCTTGGCCATGCCGTCGACCGCGAGCGCCTCGGCGCCCTGGATGTCCATCTTGATCACGTCCACGGGCGGGTAGCCGCTCTCCGCCCAGAGGTCGTCGAGCCGGGCGGCCCGCACGCTGACGGTCTCGCGCCGCTCGGCCCCGGGGTAGATGCGGTTGTCGCCCGTGTTGTCGGCGTTGATGTAGAGCTTCAGCTCGCCGGGGCGGTCGCTCAGCGCCGCCTGCACCGGGCGGACCTGCGCGAAGCCGTTGAGCGAGGCCATCTGGCCGATGAGGGCGAAATTGTGCGGCGCGGGCTCGATCGCGACGACCACGCCCGAGGGGCCGACCGCCTTGGCCGCCACCGCGCTGTAGAGCCCGATGTTCGCGCCGATGTCCACCACGCACATGCCCGGCTTGAGCAGCGAGCGGAAGACTGCGAGGTCGGCGTGCTCGTGGCAACCCATCGCGATCGAGCCGGACATCACCGGGTCGTTGCGGTTGAGCGCGAGCTTGACGCCTTCGACCTCGATCTGCGCGGGGATGAAGGGGCGGACGATGGCGTGGGCGAGCGCGCGGAGCGGACGCGGACGCAGCAGGACGGTGTAGATCCACTGCGCGGCGGAGGGGGAGAGCCAGAAGAGCGGTCGGATGCGGAAAGCCATCGCGGGGCGTCGGGTGGGTGCGGGTGGTCAGGAGGATGTGGCAGCGGTCGCGGCCGCCGCGGCGTCGGTGCGGCGTCGCAGCGCGCCGACGACCTTGGCGAAGACCTGGTCGACGGTGATGTGCTGCATGCAGAGGTTGTTCGTGCAGGCCGATTGCCGGTCGTTGAAGGCGCTGACGCAGGGGCTGCAGGCGATGCCGGCCCAGAGGACGTGGCTGCGCGGCGTCTGCGGGGCGAAGAGGCCGGGCGTCTCGGGGCCGAAGAGGCTGACGACGTCGATCTCGGTGATGGCGGCGAAGTGGGCGGGGCCGCTGTCGTTGGTGACGAGGACCTCGGCGAGGCCGTAGAGCACGAGCAGTTGCCGCAGCGAGGTGAGCCCGGCGATGCTCAGGCAGCGCGGGTGGTTGATCGACTTCGCCAGGGCGTTGACGGGCTCGGCCTCGTCGGGCGCGCCGGTGAGCAACAGGCAGAGGTCGGGCAACTCCTCCGCGAGGCGGCGGGCCAGGGCCGCGTAGCGCTCCTGGGGCCACTTGCGCAGGGGGAGCATGTCGCTGCAGTTCGCGTTGAGCAGGACGAGCCTCGCGCCGGCGGGGACGCCTTGGCGCGTGAGGAGCGCGCGGACGGCGTCGGCCTCGCCCGCGCCGGGGCGGAAGCGGGCCAGCTCGGTGTCGGACGGCGGCGGGGGGGAACTCCAGGTCGATCGCGGCGTCGGGGCGTGCGGCCCGCACCCGTCGGAGCGCCCCGAGCAATTCCCAGACGCTCGCGAAGAGGTTCCGGCTGGTGAAGGTGATGACGTTCTCGGCGGGGAGCAGCGCCATCGCGTCCATGATGAAGCGGTTCTCCGAGAGCGCGAGGAAGTAGACGTTCTCGCGCCCCACGCGGCGGATCGCCTCGGCGAAGGCCTGGCTGGCGAGCACGGTCGAGCCCTGCTCCGCGAGCTTCACGAAGAGGATGCGCTTGACCTCAGGCACACCCGCCGCCCGCCTGCCGAAGAGACGGCGAAGGAGCGTGAGCACGGCGCAGGCCGGCACGCCCAGCCAGCGGTCGACCTTGCGCATCGTGGAGATCTTCATGGGCCGTGGATCCTGCCGCACATGCAGACGGGGCCGCGCCGCCGCCGCGGGGTCGCCGATTATATCGGTGTTCGCGCGGGCTGTTCCCGCGCGTGGCCGCGGGGGCGTCGTGCTGGTAGCTTGGGTTCCCGCGCCGTCGGCGTGAACATTCGGCAGAAAGGCCGCCCCATGGCGAATCCAGGCCGGGACATTGATGCGAAGCCGCCGCATGTGGCCCTGAAGCTCGGCGCTCCCGTCGTCGTCGCCCAAGCCTCTCCCGACGTCAAGGGTTGGGGCCCGTACCAGTTCCCGCGCGTCGAGCGCCTCGCCGACGGCAGCATCCACGTCGCCTATCACGTCGAGGCCGACTCCGCCAAGGCCTACGGCCTCGCGATGGGGCATGCCATCTCGCGCGACGAGGGACAATCCTGGGCCGCCGTCGCCGACCTGCCCTCCCCGGGCGGCATCCTTCTCCCCAATGGCGAGCGTCTGCTGGCCGACAGTTCCAAGTCGCTCCCCGTCGACGGCCTCGCGCTGCCCAAGCCGCTCGCCTCCATCCACGCCAGCTACGTCGACTACGACTACTACCCGCCCGACGCCATTCCGCCCGGCCAGCCGCGCGCCTGGCCGTTCCTCCGCTGGACGCAGGCCCACGGCTGGCGGCAAGAGCACGCGGCCGTCACCTTCAAGCGCGGCAGCGACGTGCGCTTCGTCACCGAAAACGTGCTGGTCTGCCCCTTCTTCGAGCAGGACCGCATCCGCCTCGCCCCCGACGGCACGCTGCTGGCCACGCTCTACTGCGTGCCCGACTTCGCCCGCCGCCACCGCGTCGTCCGCCCGTTCCTCACCGTGCTGCTCTCCTCCGCCGACGGGGGGCGCACGTGGCAGGAGGTCGGCGCGATCCCCTACGTCGGCGACCCCGACGCCGACCCCTTCTTCGACGCCCGCGACGGCTTTTCCGAGCCCGAGTTCAACCTCATGCCCGACGGCTCGATCCTCGCCTTCCTGCGCACCTCCGACGGCAACGGCAATGGGCCGATGTATGCCGCCCGCTCGCGCGACCGCGGCGCCACCTGGAGCCGCCCGCGCCTCTTCGACGACCGCGGCGTCTGGCCCCAACTCCTCACGCTCGGCTCCGGCGTCACGCTCGCCGCCTACGGCCGGCCGGGCCTCTTCGTCCGCGCCACCCGTGACCAAGGCGGCGACCTCGCGGGCGACCCCACCGACCACGCGAACTGGTCCCCGCGCGTCACCGTCCGCGAGCCCTCCAGCATGGAAGCCCCCAACACCTGTTCCTACTCCGACCTGCTCCCCCTCGGCCCGCGCCGCGCGCTCCTCATCTACTCCGACTTCCTCTTCCCCAACGCCAACGGCACGCCGTGCAAGACCATGATCGCCCGCACCATCGACGTGCCGGATTGACGTCCTTCTTCAAAGCCGCCGCGCCTTCCTCCGTCCTCCACCCCCGCCCGAGACCACCCATGAAACCGATCTTCCTCCGCGGCCTCAGCCTCGCCTTCGCCTTCGCGCTCACAACCGGCCTCACCACCGCCTCCGCCGCCGAGCCCAAGACGATGACCATCCGCGACTTCACCGGCCGCGGCTTCGCCCCCGACGTCGTCTCCTACGAGACCTCCTACAGCCCAAGCGACGCCAAGCGCCTGCGCATCATGACGACCAACAACACCCCGGTCGCCCTGCAGATCTCGCCCGACAAGGACAAGGACGGCAAGCGCACGCTCAGCTTCATCGCCGAGGTCGCCCCCAACGGCGTTTCCGAATACACGCTCACCGACGACGGCAAGGCCCCGGCCGTGGAATCGAAGTTCCACATCGCCGAGGAGGAGGGCGACGCGATGACCCTCTCCAACGGCCTCTTCGCCGTCCGCATGCCCAAGCCCGTCGAAAAGAAATACAACACCCCCATCCCCGCCGAGAAGCTCCCCGCGCCCATCCTCGGCTTTCGCAGCGGCTCCGACGGCCCGCTCCTCGGCTCCTCGCGCCTCCTCTCCAAACGCCTCGTCAAGGCCTGGCGCGTCTCCATGCTCACCACCGGCCCGGTCTTCATCGACGTGCGCTACGAGATCGAATGGGCCGAGGGCGGCTACTTCCGCGGCACCTACCGCATCGCCGACCAAGTCCCCATCGTCACCGCCACCGAAGAGCACGACCTGGGCAAGATGGTCCCCGAGGCCGACACGTGGGAGCTCACGCTCACCCAAGGCTGGTCGCCCGACATGGCTGAGGTCGCCAAGACTTGGGGCAACGGCGGCGTCGAGGGCGGCTCCGTCGTCCCGATCGACATCTCAAAGATGAAGGGCGCCGACGGCAACCCCTTGGTCGATTCCCGGCACGTCTCCGCCACCGGCATCCTCAAGTTCGACCCCATCCAACCCTCCGGCGCCTACGGCGACATGTCCTCGCAGCTCGGCCTGCACGTCGACGCCCAAGCCAAGGCCGACCCCGCGAAGTATCCGCTCGTTGGCGTCGTCCCGCTCCACCAAGGCTCCTGGCGGCGCACCGCGACGCTCGACCTCCTCTCGCCCGACGCGGGCAAGACCATCAACGTCCGTTTCCCCCTCATGCGCCAGCCGCCGGTCTGGGTCGAGACCTCCCCCTTCGTCGTCGTCACCCACGAGCAGGAGCTGCCCTACACCTACGCCCGCCGCGTCTGGGGCCTCGTGCTCGCCCATCCGCCGCTGAAGGTCATCGCCGGCGACACGAACACCCCGCTCAACCCCTGCTACGCCGCCCGCGTCCTCTACGGCACCGTCGGGCTCGACCGCTACAAGGACTACATCCTCGATTGGCCCGACAAGGGCACGAAGTACCCGCGCGTCTATTTCCGCGCCGAGGAGCTCGACAAGATCAAGGCCGCGCTCGACACCCATCCCAACGCCGCCGAGCTCAAGAAATCCTTCTACTCCCTCACCGGCGACGAGGCGATGGCCAAGGCCAACGCCGAGACGCGCAACTGGATCGACGGCTGCATCAGCATCCTCACCACCGTCCCCACGCCCAGCCATCACCGCGTCTACGAAGGCCCGCGCGCCATCGCCCGCGCCGAGGACGCGCTCTCCTTCCCCGGGCTCGATCCCAAGGTGCGCACGCGCCTCCGCGCCAAGCTCGCCACGCTCGCCTACCTCATGACCGACGCCGACTGCATGGGCAGCGGCAACGGTGCCCACACCGGCAACCCGAACATGAGCATCGCGCGGCAGATGTGGGCCGCCTCGCTCGTCGCCACGCTGCCCGACCACCCGATGTACGAGCCCTGGAAGGCCTTCTACGCCGCCTACGCCGAGCACAAGTTCGCCGACAACATGGCCCCCGGCGGCGGCTGGTTCGAATTCGGCGGCTACCACATGTGGGGCTACGCCCGGCTCATCGAGGCGATGTTCGGCCTCGAAACCATGAAGGTCCCCAACCTCGACCGCCTCTTCGCCTACGACAAGGCCGACCTCGACTACTTCCTCAACCTCCTCACCGCCGTCGACCCGCGCCACGGCGCCCGCATGATCCCCGGCTTCGGCAACAGCTCCATCCAATACAACGAGCAGTTCATGGCCGGCGCCGGCAGCCTCGCCCAGCGCGACCCCGAGCAGGCCGGCAACCTCGTCTGGGCTTGGCAGAACAACGGCAAGCAGACCGGCTACATCACCGGCGCCGCCCGCCCCTACATCCAGCCCGTCGAGCCCAAGCTGACGAGCCGGATCTTCCCCGGCTTCGGCGTGATCTTCCGCGCCCACCAGGGGCCCGACGAAACCTACATGGCCTTCCGCAGCGGCTTCCTCTGGAGCCACTGGTACGTCGACCAGAACGAAATCATCCTCAACAGCAAGGGGGCCGTGCTGCTCCCCTCGCAGCCCTACGCCTACTACACCTCGGCGAACACCGACTTCTCGCAATACAACGACCTCCGCTTCGGCCACCCCGCCAACGAGTACCACTACTCCTGGCCCGACTCCAACATCCTCGATGCCGAGCTCAAGAGCCAGCGCGTGCAATACGCCTGGTCCTCCAGCGGCTATCCCGCGTGGTACATCAGCCCCGGCCGCGTGCCGCGCTTCGGCCCGCCCCCCAAGCTCCTCGAGGGCGTCGAGCAGAAGCAGGGCGACTTCGTCTGGGACCGCCAGATCGCCTTCATGGTCGGCCCCACGCCCAAGAGCCCCAACTACTTCGTGATCCACGACTCCCTCAGCGGTGAGGGCAAGCTCGCCCACTGGTTCAACCTCAACCTGCTCGGCCGCAAGGCCAACGTCAAGGCCGAGGGCGAGCGCATCGCCCTCGACACCGAGTTCCCCACCAAGTTCGATCTCCTCTTCCCCGGCCAGCCGCCCAAGGGCATCGAGATGGCCGAGGACGATTCGCAGATGAACCTGCTCCCGCACCGCGACGCCGCCGCCATGGCCGCCGCGCTCAACGGCGCGCCGCTCTCCCCCAACTGGCGCCGCAAGGACGGCAAGCCCATCGACCTCGCCAAGGCAATCACCCCCGACATCGAGAACCATGTCCTCGTGCGCATCCCCGGCACGCCCGGCGAGGGGCACTTCTGGGTCGCCTACCCGCGCGGGCAGGGCGAGGGCCAGCCGCAGTCCACCCGCCTCGGGCCCGACGCCGTCAAGGTCAAGCACGACGCGGGGACCGACTACGTCCTCCTCGCCCCGCACGGCGGGAAGTACGTCGGCGAGGACGTCACGCTCGACGGCTCGGCCGTGGCCGTCCGCCTCGGGGCCGATGAAGTCACGCTCGCCATCATGGGCGGCGCGGGCAAGGTCGCCTACAAGGGTCATTCGATCGAGGGCGTCGCCCCGATCGAGAAGACCGTCAAGCTGAGCGAGCCCGAGGGGGTCGCCAAGGTCGCGCCGCCTAGCGACAGCCTCATCGAGCACCGCCCGCAACTCAAGAACCACGCGGAGACGGCCGTCCCCGGCGTGAAGAAGGCCGTCGACGGCGACCGCTCGGAGTACATCGTCGTCTCCGACCGCCCCGTGAACTTCGACGACGGCAGGGTGCGGATCGAGGGGCGGCAGGCCGTGGTCTATGTCGCCAAGGAGAGCGTCCGCTTCGTCGCCCTCGAGCCGACCTACGTGAAGCTCGTCGTCGGCAAGCAGGCGATCCGCGGCGTGGGCCCGTTCGACCTGACCTTCACCGCCGACAGCGTCACCGGCACCGTCGCCGGCAAGACGCGCTCGCTCGCCCTCACCCGCCCGGAAAAAATCATCCGCCCGATGTTCCACCTCGACGGCGTGCGCTGGTACGCCGGCTTCTCCGACGACACGGCTCCCTACCGCGGCCGCGACGACGTGCAGTTCGCCATGGCCTTCGGCACCACCGAAGGCAAGCACAAGGTCGAGATCCGTGAGTGGGCCTCGCCGATCCTGCCGCCGCTGCCGCCGCGGGCGGCGGTGGGGAAGTGAGGAGTCGATGTCTGATCAGAGACGGACACTGTGTGTCCGAAGCCAAGGCGAGGCGGTACCCCGCCGCGCGAATGCTTGTCTTGCAGGGTGGGTTGAGCGTACCCCCGGAACCCCGGAATTCGCGAAGCCCACCGATGCAGCGCGTGTGGTCGTGCACCCTCGAAACCACCGGCGCACCCGGCCACGCGACTCTGGGGTTCGGAGTTCCGCGTTTACGCGGTCTTTGAAAAGCGGAATCGCCCAGCACGATCAGGCGAAGACAAATGCCCGCCGGGTGCCACATGCCATCGTACTCGTGGCATGTGCTGGTCCACCCTGGTCACCCGGACTCGCGACGCACACGCGAAGGATGCAAGCAACTCGAAACCATCTTGTGTTTCAGGGTTTTTCGACCCGTTCCCACCGGAGCGCCTCGATCGGCCAAAGACACATGCCACGAGTACGATGGCATGTGACCCCTCTGAATAACCCTCCCGCGGCCGCATCAAGCGTGACGAACCGGCCGAACCGCGTCAAACGGCGGGAAGAGGTGTGGAAAAGGCCCTTTTTCTTGCGTCTTGACGGCGCGGCGGGCAAAGTGCAGGGACGA
>JAPLMQ010000307.1 GCA_026386955.1 Planctomycetota bacterium | reverse complement strand
GGATCGCGGCAGCGTCGTCCTCGGCTTCTCCGAGAAACTGCACCCTCAGCCAGTCCATCGCCTGGTCGAGTCGAGATGTTTGCTCAGCGACGTAGAAGACCTCAGCGACCGAACCGGGGGCGATTGATCGGGCTAGAGCTTGGAAGCTGCCAGACTCAATCGTGGTCAAGCTGGAAGGCTCGACGGACTCGCGTTAGAATCCGCCCGACGTTGAGCCAATGGGAAGCCGATGAACGGCGTAAAATCGTCCGGGTTTTTGCCGGATAATTTTGAATAATAAATGCCACAATAAATGCCAAAAATTGGCTATGGCGTTGTAGGAATCTCGGTTAGGCGGTATCGGCTAAACTCTTTCACGCTCATTGCAGCCGCAAATCCTATATCGAATCCCCATTCAAGTTCCAAACGGAGTGCTGGTCCATGGCCAAGTGGGTCGAAGTCGGTCCGGAGAAGGATTACCTGCCCAACACCCGCAAGAGCCTGCGCGTCGAGGGCATGTCGGTCGTGCTCTTCAACATCGAAGGCACCTTCCTGGCCGTGGGCAATTCGTGTCCGCACGCGGGGCTCCCGCTGGGCGAGGGCGAACTTTGCGGGAAGGTTTTGACCTGCCCCTTCCACGGGTACGCCTACAATGTGGAGACGGGAAAGAATGTCGACTTTCCAGAGGGCGAGCCGCCGATGCGGACGTTCCCCGTGGAAGTTGACGACCAAGGGGTCGTCAAGATCGACCTAGCCCCCGTCGAGGGGTGATTTATGGCAGCGAACGCGAGTGACGGGGCCGAGGCGACGCCGGACAAGAAGAGCCGGCCCAAGTTCCGGGGCAGGAAGCCGGCCTTGCCCGAGCCGCATTACACCGACTCCGACCACAACCCGCCCGCGAAGCAGGTGGGCCCGACCCGCCCGCCCGAGGGCTACGCCGAGGACAACCCCGGCAGCCCGGCGCATGAGGCGCCGAAGCAATCCGGCGCGAAGTGAGCGGCGCGAAGTAACTTTCGCCCGGCCCCGCATCCACTGACGACTTCATCCCAAGAAGGCATCTCCGTCTGTCGCCGCGCGGTTTCCGCGCGTGGCGTACGATGTCGGCACCCCTTCGGATGGAGTCTTTAGTCATGGCCAAAGGCAAGCGCCGGGACAAGCAGAAGCAGAAGAAGCAGTACGCACAGCGCCTCACGGAGCGCAAGGCCGCCCAAGCGGAGCTTGAATCCAATCGCAAGCAATGGGATGAGCCCGAGGTCGTCCGCGTGTCGGGGGCGGATGTCGTGCTCGACCATTCGTACGACATCGCGGACACGCGAGACGCCGAGCTAGACGCGCTTTCGCCTGAAGACCTCGAGGCGTTTCTGGAGGCCAGCAAGATCGTCTCAAATGCGTACTTCGCCAAGGGCCGCGCCAAGGGGCGGCAAGGGGCTGGGGCGCAGGATGAGCCGCTGTTCCAGGAGAAGATGGAAACGCTGCTTCGGATGTACGAAAAATATCCGAAGGTGGTCGCGCTCCACATCGAGCTGCGGCTGGGGTACTACGTGCTGTTGGATGAGGCGAGGATCGAGGCCATGAGCGCGGCCTCGCTTCAGCGCTATCCGCACGACGTCATGATGCTCACCACGAGGGTCGAAGAGTTCCTGGACGACGGGCAGATCGACCAGGCCCGCGAGGCGATCCGCGGGCGGTTCACGCTCGCGGAGTTCGACCCCGCGCGGGAGCTCTTCCACATCGACGACGCGATCGCCTTTCTCATCGCGATCGGGCGTTTCCATGTCGAGACAAACCAGATTGAAAAAGCGCTGGTCTGTCTCGCCGAACTGGAGATGATCGACGACGAAGGCGGCACGGCCGACGAGCTGCACGATTTGATCTATGCGGACGAGCCGGAGCCCGGGCCGGAATGATCCCGCTCACCCCGCGAGGGGGAAGACCCGGTGGGGGTGGGGCGCGAGGCGGAAGGCCTCGTCGGCGGGCTGGACGGCGTGGATCTTCACCTTCTGGTTCTCGATCACCACGGCGGCGGGGGGCATGATCCCGCCGAAGGCGCCGGTGTTGATGATGATGCGCCCGCCGGATTTCCAGACGCCGGTGCGGTGGTAGTGGCCGAAGACGAAAAAGCGGGCTTCGGGCGAGTTGCGGGCGACGAAGCGGGCGGCGCGCCCGGGCATCGTGAGCCAGAACCAGAGCACGCGGGCCGCCTTGGGCGGCAGGGCGATCAATTTGCGCAGGCGCGACTCGCGCGGGTGGTGGTGCGAGGCGATGTCGTCCCACTTGATGTTCGAGGCGTGCTGGGCCGCGGCGAGGATCGGCCCGAGCTCCATCCGCTCGGAGGGGAGCAGCGAGGCGATCGCCTCCGCGTTCAGCCGCTCGAGGACCTGGGCGTTGGAGTTCCAGGGCGAGATGGCGGGGTGCAGGACGTCGCCGTGGGTCACGAACATCTTTCCGTCGTAGAGGCGGAGGAAGCGCTGGTCGCTGAGCATCGGGTCGTGGTTGCCGGAGATGAGCTTGAGCTCGACGCCGTCGGCCTCGCAGAGCTCCTGGATGCGCAGGACGTGCTTGGCCGACTCGACGCGCCAAGTGGGGTCGGAGAGCTCGGCGATGTCGCCGTTGAGGATGAGCGTGCGGGCGCCCTTCCAGAGGGGGCGCAGCGCCTCGGCGGACCGCGCCCCGCGGCCGGGGCCGCCCAGGTGAGTGTCGGAGAAGATGACGACGCGGCCGGGCATCAAGAGATGTATCGGTCAGATGAGGCATCGGGTTTTGCCCGATGCCCATAACGTGCGTCTGGCGGGCCATAGTTGGCCGGAAGCGCCGGCGACGGAGGCATTCATCTCATCAGACGAAGTCTGATCAGAGCCGGGGACTGTGTCCCCGTTCATCGGGCGAAAGGCGGTACTCCGCCTCGCACGTCCGATCGATCTCGCGGCGGAGCTGTCGTTGTCGTTCGGTTTCGTGCGAGCGGAGTACCGCATTCGCCCGAACTCCGGACACACAGAGACTGTGAAGTTATTCGAAAATTGGCCTGAAAAGCCGCGTTTCTAAAGCGCCAGAGGGGGTCCAAACCAATAAATTCACAGGCTCACAGTGTCCGGCTCTGATCAGGCTTCGCCTGATGGAAGCGAAGAGAACCTCCGTCGCTTGCTTTCGGCCAACAACGTCGCGCTCACCCGCCCCGGCCCAGCTCCGCGAGCAAGGCCGCGTGAGTCCGGCAGCCCAGGTCGAAGCAGTCGAGGTTGAACTTCTCGTTGGGCGAGTGGATGCAGTCGTCGTTGAGCCCGAAGCCCACGAGCAGGCTGTCGAGCCCGAGCATGCGCTTGAAGTCGATGCAGACGGGGATCGTCGCCCCTTCGCGCACCAAAGGCGGCTCGTGGCCGGAGGTTTGCTTGCAGGCGCGCGACGCGGCGCGGATCCACGGCGAGTCGGTCGCGCCCAGCACCGGGTCGGCCCCGTGCAGGTCGGTGATCTCCCACCGGCAGCCGTGGACCTCCTGCGACTCGAGCCACTTCGTGAACGCCTTCGACACCTTCGCGGCGCCCTGGTTGGCGGCGAGGCGGAAGCTGACCTTCGCGCCGGCGAAGCTGGGGATGACGGTCTTGGCCCCCTCGCCCATGTAGCCGCCGTAGATGCCGTTGACGTCGCACGAGGGGCGGACCCAGCGGCGCTCGAGCGTGGAGAACCCGGCCTCGCCCACGGGCTTCGCGCCGACTTCGCCGAGGAACTTGCGCTCGTTGAACTTCAGCTTCGCCCAGGCGCGCTTCTCCGCGGGCGTGGGCTGGGCGACGTCGTCGTAAAAGCCGGGGATCGTGACCTTGCGGCGTTTGTCGAAGAGCCCGCCGAGCACGCCCACGAGGATGGTCGCGGGGTTGGCGAGCGTTCCGCCGTAGATCCCGCTGTGCAGGTCACGCGACGGGCCGTGGAGCTTGACGTCGAAGTATTGCAGGCCGCGCAGGCCGTAGGTGATCGAGGGGCGGACCGGGGGCGAGCCCTCCCACTGGCCGGTGTCGCTGATGAGCACGAAGTCGTGCTTCGGGGCGGCGAGCGACTTCTTGTTCGCCTTGAGGAAGGCGTGCAGCGACGGGCTGCCGCATTCCTCCTCGCCCTCGATCAGGGCGGTGATGTGGACGGGCAGCTTGCCGCCCGCGACGGCCTTCCAGGCGCGGAGCGACTCGACGAAGGTCATCACCTGCCCCTTGTCGTCGACGGCTCCGCGGGCGTAGATCTTCCCGCCGCGGATCGTGGGCTCGAAGGGCTTGGTGACCCATTTGTCCAAGGGGTCGGGCGGCTGGACGTCGTAGTGGCCGTAGAAGAGGACGTGCGGCGCGTCGGGCGCTGCCGCGGAGGGATCGGAGTGGGCGAGCACCACCGGGTGCCGCGGGGTCGCGACGACTTTGGCCTTGAGCCCGGCCTCGCCGAGCGCGTTGGCCATCCACGCCGCGGCCCGCTTCACGTCCGGGGCGTACTTCATGTCGGTGCTGACGCTGGGGATGGCGAGGAACTGCTTGAGCCGGTCGATCGCGGCGGGGCGGTCCTTCTTGAGGTGGCGCAGCACGGCGGGGGTGGAGGCGGTGAAGTCGATTGCGGGCATGGTCAGGGTCTCGGGGTGAGTGGGTTCATCGTCACAGTAGACGACGAACATACGATACCCGAGAGGCGGTGAGTCACTGGGAGTTAGGATAGAGCGTCAATGGCCCGAACCATCAGCATCTTCGGCGAAGACGGCGGACCGCTGGCCGGGAAATCAAGCAAGGTCTTTGGCCAGTGGGGGCCGTTGCGGATCGAACTGCGCGTGATGTCGGACCTGACCATGGCGCGGATGCTGTGCGTGACGGCCTTTCATCAGGGGCTTCGGATTGATCCGTTGGCCAGCAACATGGCCATCCTTCACCACCGCGGCGAGGCCGACGACAGGGAGCCGCCCGCCGGGACGACGATTCTCCCCGAAGGCGCCCATCGGATGATTGTGGCAGGGCGCCGCCGCGGGACTCTCACCGTCGAGGTGTTTGGGAAGGAGTTCGACCGTGCCTTGCGCGTTTTCACGCACGACGGCCTTCTGGTCATCGGGCCACGGTCGGGCAATTCCGTCTCCTTGGGCATCCGGCGGATGAACTCCCGCGCCAAGCCGAATCAATGCCGCAACGGTCAATGCAATTGATTCCGCGTCGGTCAACGTCGATTTTGTCGTTGCCTTCGTTCACCTCGCCCGCAGCAACTGACTCAGCATCAGGCTCGCCTTCGCCAGCACCGGCTCGCACGGCACGTACGCCTCCGTCCCGTCCCCCCGCGGCGTGAGGATCTGCACCTTCTCCACCTCCGGCCGGGCGTAGGCGTTGGTGACCAGGTCGCGCGGCTGCTCCGTCGTGTTCGGCCCGCCGCGGTGCCAAGTGCGGTGGTTGAAGAGGATCAGGCTGCCGGCGGGGACGTCGCGGCGGAGCAGCCCATCGCTCGATCGCCCCGCGGGGAAGTCGTCGTTGCCGTAGCGGCGGTCGCCTTGGATGTGCGAGCCGGGGATGAACTCCGTCGGGCCCATCGCGAGCGGCGTCTCCTGCAGCGTCCACATCGCGGAGAAGCCGCAGCGGTTCGCAGGGACGTCGGCCGGGGCCCGCCCGGGCTTGGGGAAGAAGACGGCGTCCTGGTGGAACTGCATCACGCCCGGGGCGTAATGGTCGTCGCGCGTGTTGCGCGAGCACTGGGCGGCGATGAGGTGGAAGTCCTCGCCGAGCAGCATCCGGGCCGCGGCGATCGCGGCGGGATGTTCGATCAACTCGACGAAGACCGGGTGGCGCTCGTGCCACTCGTAGCTGCGCTGCTTGATCCAGCGGTGCGGCCCGCCGGCGTGCGCCATCGCCCAATCCACGCCCGCCTGCGCCGCGGCGAGCTGCGCGGGGGTCAGGAGGCGGTCGAGGATGAGCACGCCGTCGCGCTCGAAGGCGGGAAAATCGGTCGCCATTGCGGTCATGATCGGGGCCTCGCTGGGGAATTGAGCCTTGGTGTCGCGATGCAGAACGAGCATACGTCGTCCGCGTCGGCTTTGGGGCGTGGCCGAGTTGGTCTCCCCCTCCCGTTCGTTCGATCCCGCCCTTCATGCTAAGATGTGTGGCTCGACGGCCTTCCGAGGTTTTCTCGGCCGCCCGCTCCCTTATTTCAGCCCGGCGTCTGCCTCATCGACGAACGGTCGCCATGAAGAACATCCGCAATTTCAGCATCATCGCCCACATCGACCATGGCAAGAGCACCCTCGCCGACCGGATGCTCCAGCGCACCGGCGCCATCTCCGAGCGCGACATGACCAACCAGGTCCTCGACGGGATGGACCTGGAGCGCGAGCGCGGCATCACCATCAAGGCCTCGGCCGTGAGCGTCTCCCACACGCCCGCCACCGGCGCGGGCAAGGGCACCAAGTTCCAGCTCAACTTCATCGACACCCCCGGGCACGTCGACTTCCACTACGAGGTCAGCCGGGCCCTCACCGCCTGCGAGGGGGCGATCCTCGTGGTCGACGCCACCCAGGGCGTCGAGGCCCAGACCGTCGCCAACGCCTACCTCGCGATCAACCAGAACCTCGAGATCATCCCCGTCGTCAACAAGATCGACTTGCCGAGCGCCCGCCCCGAGGAGGTCGCGCTGGAGATCGAGCAGGTCCTGGGCATCAAGGCCGAGAGCGTGATCTTCGTCTCCGCCAAGACCGGGCAGGGGCTCGACGAGCTGCTCGACGCGATCTGCAACCGCCTGCCCCCGCCCAAGGACGACCTCGCCCAGCGGACCAAGGCCCTGATCTTCGACAGCGAGTACGACGACTACCGCGGCGTGGTGGTCTACTTCCGCCTCTTCGCCGGGCGGCTCGCGCTGGGCGACAAGATCCGCATGATGGGCACGGGCAGGTCGTACTCCATCACCGAGATGGGCAAGTTCACCCCGCGCATGACCCCGCAGAAGACGCCCTTCGAGGCCGGGGAGGTCGGCTACTTCAGCGCCCAGATCAAGGCGCTCGACGAAGTGAACATCGGCGACACCGTCACCCTCGAGAACGCGCCGGCCCCCGAGGCCCTCCCGGGCTACCGGGAGCCGCAGCGCATGGTCTTCTGCGACTTCTACCCCGTGGGCGACACCCAGTTCGACGAGCTGCGCGACGCCATCAGCCGGCTGCACTTGAACGACGCCAGCTTCAGCTACGCCCCCACCTCGAGCGAGGCCCTGGGCTTCGGCTTCCGCTGCGGCTTCCTGGGCATGCTCCACATGGACATCATCCAGGAGCGCCTCGAGCGCGAGGGCAACGTCGGCCTCGTCCAGACCGCGCCGACCGTCACCTACGAGATCCTCAAGAGCGACGGCACGGTGATCCAGATCACCAACCCTGCAGACTTGCCCGACCCCTCGCAGATCAACGAGATCCGCGAGCCGCTGGTCGAGGTCGAGATCATCACGCCCAACGAATACCTGGGCGACTTGATGAAGCTCTGCGAGTCCCGCCGGGGGCGGTACGTCAAGCAGACCTTCCTCAGCGAGACGAGGCAGATCCTGGAGTACAACCTCCCGCTCGCCGAGATCATCTACGACTTCTACGACAAGCTGAAGTCGATCACGCACGGGTACGGGACGATGGACTACCGCCTGACGGGGTTCAACTCCGACGACCTGGTGAAGATGGACATCCTAGTCAACGGCGACAAGGTCGACGCGCTGAGCTTGATCGTCCACCGGGCCCGCGCGGAGCAGCGCGGGCGCTCGCTGCTGGTCCGCCTGAAGAAGGAGATCGACCGCCACCTCTTCGAGATCCCGCTGCAGGCGGCGATCGGGGGGAAGGTCATCGCCCGCGAGACGATCAAGAGCGTGGGCAAGAACGTGACCGCCAAGTGCTACGGCGGCGACGTCTCGCGCAAGCGCAAGCTGCTGGAGAAGCAGAAAGAGGGCAAGAAGCGCATGAAGCGCGTCGGCACGGTCGACATTCCCCAGCAGGCCTTCATGGCGGTGCTGGACACGGGGGAGTGAGCGCGGAGGCTTCGTGACGCGGGATGAAGGGGGCGCGCGCCATGGATCGCCGCACTGGTATCGCATTGGCGGTTTTTGTGCTGGTGCCCGTGGCCATCCTTGCCAGGCCATGGCTGCCGAACGGCGAGTCGGCGCCCTTGACGCTTCCCCAGAATGCTCGGCTCATCGCTTGGGGTTTGCTTGGCCTGCTTTGCGTTCTGTTCCTGGCATTCGCGGCGGGGCGATGGTCCGCGCGAACGGGTGCGCCCGGGCTTGAACCCGACTCGAAGGGGCGCAGGCGCAGATCCGAGAAGCAATTGATGCTGGTGAGAGGGGTCCGATCATCGGACCAGTGGGTCGTCCATGCGGGCTTTGAATCCGGCAGCGGCATCAGGTACCTCGATCTTAAGTCAGACCGGTCGCTTACGATTCCCACCGCCTCGAACTGGCAAGAGGGCCAGCTCGTCCTCGCCGGAATTCCGTGGCGCTGGACCCCTCCGCACGACCACGAAAAGATCGCGCCCGATGCGAGGCTCGAGATCTTTGGCCGGATTCGCAAGGCGCTGCTCTTCCTCGAATACAGGAATGTCGTCTGGAGCGGGCTGCAGGATTCCGCCCAGGAGCCCGTCGTCTCTCCTGAGCGGCAGGATTCGGCGGGCTCGCCGCTTGCCCCGCGGATGTTCCGTCCATTGGCGATGCAATCGGAGAACGGCTGGGCCGTATGCCGCGACTTCCAGAACCCGGCATTGTTCCTGTATCACGATTTGGCCGAAGGCCGGGTCTTGGAGCTTCCGCTCGACAGCCATTTCAACACTCAGGTAGGCCCCACGCATTCGCTTCGTGCAGCGGCGTGGCGGTGGCGTCCGCCCCACGCGGTTGAGGAGATCGGCATGCCCGAACGGAAGATGATCCTCTTTCGGACCCGCGAGGCCTGCAACGCCCTGGGGATGCAGGTCAATTTCTCGGAGCTCGAGAAGTCAGCGGGAATCAGCGCTGAGGACGTCGGCCGATTTTCCAATCCGTGATTCGCGGGCCGACGCGCGCTGTTTCGGCTTGCGGCATCTACAATCGGCGACGTGATGCCTCGGTCCACCGCGAGCGCTTCCTCATGCCCACCTCCGCCGAGCAGCTTCGCCTCGAACAGGCCCGCCTCGGCAAGCTGCGCTGGAAGCGCTGGGGGCCTTACGTCAGCGAGCGGCAGTGGGGCACCGTCCGCGAGGACTACAGCGCCGACGGCAACGCCTGGGACTATTTCCCGCACGACATGGCCGCCGCCCGCGCCTACCGCTGGGGGGAGGACGCCATCGGCGGGCTCTGCGACCACCGCCAGCGGCTGTGCATCGCCCCCGCCCTCTGGAACGAGCGGGACCCCATCCTCAAGGAACGCCTCTTCGGCCTCACCGGCCCGCAGGGGAACCACGGCGAGGACGTCAAGGAGATCTACTACTACCTCGACGCCACGCCCACCGCGTCGTATCTCAAGATGCTCTACCGCTACCCGCAGCGGGAGTTCCCCTACGCCCAGCTCGTGCGCGAGAACGCCGCCCGCTCGCGCCTGCAGCCCGAGTACGAGATCCTCGACACCGGGCTCTTCGACGACGGGCGGTTCTTCGACCTGCTCATCGAATGCGCCAAGGTCGGCCCCGAAGATGTCCTCATCCAATACTCGGCCACCAACCGCGGCCCCGACCCGGCCCCGCTCCATCTCCTGCCGACCGTCTGGTTCCGCAACACCTGGTCCTGGGCTCCGCTGCCCCCCGGCGAGCTGCGCCCGCAGATTCATCAGCACGCCCCGGGCACCCTGGCCATCGCCCACTCGACGCTCGGCAACTACTTCGTCTACTTCCAGCCCCGGCCCGGGACGAAGGCCGCGCCCGAGCTGCTCTTCACCGAGAACGAGACCAACGCCCCCCGGCTCTTCAACGCACCGGCCCCTCCGGGCGCGGCCTACTTCAAGGACGCCTTCCACCAGCGCGTCATCCACCGCAGAGTCGACGTCACCAATCCCGAGCTGGCCGGCACCAAGGCGGCGGCCCACTATTTCCAGAGCGTCGCGCCGGGCGAGACGTTCCAGATCCGCCTCCGCCTGAGCAACGCGGCGGTCAAAAACCCCTTCGCCGATTTCTACGCGACCTTCCAATCGCGCATCGCCGAGGCCGACGAGTTTTACCGGCAGTTCACGCCGGTCCTTCCGCCCACAAGCGCTGCGAAGGAGAAGGGCAAGGCGGCCGGCGATGCAGGCAAGGCATCGGAAAGTTTCGGGAGCGGCTCGGCCGACCGTCGGGCGGTGCAGCGGCAGGCGCTCGCGGGGATGATCTGGTCGAAGCAGTTCTACGACTACGACGTCCGCGAGTGGCTGGCGGGCGACCCGCTCCAGCCCACCCCGCCGCGCGAGCGGCTGACGGGGCGCAACGCCGATTGGGCCCACCTCAACAACGCCGACGTGATCTCGATGCCCGACAAGTGGGAGTACCCGTGGTACGCCACGTGGGACCTCTGCTTCCACTGCGTCCCGCTGGCGATGACCGACCCCGACTTCGCCAAGGAGCAGCTCGTGCTCTTCACGCGCGAGTGGTACATGGCCCCGTCGGGGCAGATCCCCGCGTATGAGTGGGCCTTCGGCGACGTCAACCCGCCCTTGCAGGCGTGGGCCGCGTGGCGCGTCTTCCAGATCGACCGCCACCTCAACGGCAAGCCCGACCGGGTCTTCCTCGAGCGCATCTTCCTCAAGCTGCTCCTCAACTTCACCTGGTGGGTCAACCGCAAGGACCTCTCGGGGCGCAACATCTTCCAAGGCGGCTTCCTGGGCATGGACAACATCGGCGTCTTCGACCGCTCCGCCCGGCTGCCCACCGGCGGGTCGATCTTCCAGGCCGACGCGACGAGCTGGATGGCGATGTACTGCCTCACGCTGATGCGCATCGCCCTGGAGCTCGCGCTGACCAACCCCGTTTACCAGGACATGGCCAGCAAGTTCTTCGAGCACTTCCTCTACATCGCGTCGGCGATGACCAACGTCGCCGGGCAGGGCATCGACCTCTGGTCTGAGGCCGACGGCTTTTTCTACGACGTGCTGGTGATGCCCGACGGGCAGTGCGTCCCGCTCCAGGCCCGGTCGATGGTCGGGCTCATCCCGCTCCTGGCGGTGGAGGTGCTCAGCCCCGAGTCGCTCGCCCGCGTGCCGGAGTTCACCAAGCGCCTCGAGTGGTTCCTCAACTACCGGCCCGACCTGGCCCGCCTCGTCTCCCGTTGGCACGAGCCCGGCGGCGGGCAGACGCACCTGCTCTCGCTCCTGCGCGGGCATCGCATGAAGTGCCTGCTGCGGCGCATGCTCGACCCGGCCGAGTTCCTCAGCCCCTTCGGCGTGCGCTCGCTCTCGCGCCACCACCTCGACCAGCCGTACCGCTTCAAGCACAACGGCGACACACTCACGGTGAAGTACGAGCCCGGCGAGTCGTCCACCGGCGTCTTCGGGGGCAACTCCAACTGGCGCGGGCCGATCTGGATGCCCGTGAACTATCTGCTGATCGAGGCGCTCTACAAGTTCCACCACTACTACGGCGACGACTTCCAGATCCCCAACCCCGTCGGCTCGGGCCAGACCACCACCCTCGCCGGGGCGGCGGACGACCTCACCCACCGACTCGCCAGCCTCTTCCTGCGCGACGCCACGGGGCACCGGCCGATCTACATGCAGAAGCCCCACCTGCAGCACGAGGCGACCTTTCGCGAGCCGCTGATCTTCCACGAGTATTTCGACGGCGACACGGGCAGGGGGCTCGGCGCCAGCCACCAGACCGGGTGGACGGGGCTGATCGGCGCGCTGCTCAGCCCGCTGCATGAGCAGATCCTCAAGGCGGAGTTGTAGCGATCGCGGTGTTGATGGCGATTACAATGCCGCGCCCACCCCCTCGGAATTTGGACCTCCCCCATGAACATCGACCGTGTGCTCTCGACCCTGCTCATCGAAGGCTGCGTCGTCCTGCCCGACCTCATCATCGGCCCCGAGCTGAAGGGCCTGCAGGACGCCTTCGAGCGCCGCGCCAAGGATCTGGGCAAGCGGCACTTCAACTGGGAGGAGATCAGCCTCGTCCCCGAGTTCGTGCAATACATCGCCCACCCCAAGCTGATGGCCGTGGTCGACGCGTTCACCAAGCACTTGGGGTTCGACGCGGTCTTCGCCAACAGCCCCGGGGCGCGCGAGTCATACGACCCGAACTCGAAGTACGAGCCGGCGAACCTGCGGCATGGCCCGCTCGGTTGGCACGACGACGTGATGGGGATGAAGACCCCCAACGCGGACATCCTGCAGACCGGGCTCTCGAGCCTGCTTTATCTCGACGAGACCTTCGCCGACAACGGGGCCTACTGCTCGGCGGTGGGCAGCCACCATCTCGCCCACGCGACGCCGGACAAGAAGCCGATCCTCGCGAAGCCCGCCTTCGTGCTCGACAACTGCGAGCTTCGCCCCAACCCGGTGAAGCCCGGAAGCGTGATCCTCTACCGGGCCCACCACTGGCACGGCGTGGTCCCGCCGCGGCAGCAACGCCGATTGGTGCTGCAGACGTTCTCGACAAGGCAGCATTACCCGCTGCAGGTCGGGCACACGCAGTTGAGCGCCGAGACGCTCAAGATGATCGCGCCGGAGCGGATGAAGTACATCACGAGTTATGCGAAGTGATGTTGGGGTTCGGGCGGGCGACTGAAGACGTCCACCCTTGATGCGAGGATCAAGGCGAGACCGCGTAGCCCATGCCCGTGTCGCCGAAGCGGTTGCCGGTGTACCAGCAGCGCAGCTCGCGCCCGTGGCGGAGCATGACGGGATACGAGCGTTGGTGGTCGTCGAAGCTGCCGGGCCCGCCGGTGCCCAGCTCGCCCTGCGGGCCGACGCGGTCGGCCCATCGCCAGGTGAGGCCGTCGGCGCTGGTCAGGTGGTGGACGCGGTAGGCGGTGCCGAAGGTGTTGACCCACATCGTGTATCGCGGGCGGGCGGGATCGTCCGCGTCGTCGTTGATCAACAATGACGGCTTCGACACGATGTATTCGTAGGGCTCGACGCCCCAGTGGCGCGGGCGGATGACCCAATCCATCAACGGCTTCTCCCAGTGCAACCCGTCGGACGACTCGGCGTAGGCGATGCCGATCTCGGGGATGGTCGCGCCGTGGCCGGACTCGACGCCGGGCGGGCGGTCGAAGAAGCGGGCGATGGCGGTGTACTACATGCGGAAGCGGCCGCGCTCGTGGGTGACCCAGAGGCTGCCGGTGGCTTCGCGGTCGTAGGGGCGGTCGAGCGCGAGCATCGGCTGGTCGCGCCAGTAGCGCCACGTGCGCCCCGCGTCGTCGGAGATGGCGACGCCGGTGGTGTTGGGCAGCTTGCGGGTCGGCTCGCCCCAGGCGCAGAAGTAGAGCAGCCAATGGCGGTCGTCGACGGGGAGGACGAAGGGGAAGGAGGGGCCCTTGCAGTTGTAGGGGGCGTGGGGCTGGGGATCGAGGATCGGCCCGAGCGGCCGCCAGTCGTTGGGGCGGTCGACGTCGGCCTCGGCGGCGAAGATGCGGTTGGCGCCCGCGGCGTCGGCGCCCCAGTAGGTCATGAAGTACCGGCCATCGCGCTCGATGACGTGGGCGGCGCTGGCGCGGCGGGCGTCGAGCGGGCCGTGCAATTGGCCGGGGGCGATGACGGGGGAGGCGGCCGGGAACTGCCAAGGCGTGGTCATGGCGTCACGATACCATCGCCGCCGCGCGCGGCTGGTCAATCCTTCGCCAAGGCTTGGGCGGTCAGTTGAGGTCGAAGCCCGCGTGGAAGAGATGTTTGCTGACGACTTCACTCACGAAATGCGAGGGTAGCCCATCGATCGGCACGACAGGCCTGCCGTAATAATCATGTGAGAGATCGGTTTCTTGGATCGGCGAACTGACGTAGATCGAGCCACTCCAATTCTGATGAAACCCGATCGAAGCCTTCAGGCAAATCGCTAACTCGCCGTTGGGGAGAACCACCACCGTGGCCTTCCCGTTCTGGGCCAACGGCGCGAACGACGTCGGCAGGGCGACGTCCTCATGCAGGCCCGCTTCCAGATGCTGCAACTTCAACCAGACCACCAAGTCCCGGCAGCTCTTCTCGAGAGCCCGGTTCCGGGCCTGGCGGTTTGGCCAGGCGATGAGCCCGATCATCGCGATCAAGGCGAGGATCAGCAGCGGCCGCATCACGCGCGTCCGCGTCTGCCGGGCCCGCATGAGGTCGGTCACGTCGGTCATGAGCGGATCAGTGGGCACGTCGAGCCTTCATGATGGCCATGGGCATTTCCACCGCCGAGGCGGACTGCGACGATCACGCATTCACGACAAAGGCTGGGATCACCCCCGCTGCCTTTCCGCCGCGGGTGTCGACGGCGAAGACGGCCTCGTTCTCGCCGTCGGTCGCGGCGTGGGTGACCTGGAACTGCGCGGGCGCGAGCGGGCCGGCGGCGTCGGCGCGGGTCTCGATGGTCTCGCCGTTGAGCCAGACCTTCGTCGGGGCGTCGGTGCCGTAGTGGATCGTGACTTGGCAGGGGTGCTCGACGCGGAAGACGACGCGCACGTAGACCAGGCCGGGGTTGCCCTCGTGGATTTTCCGCACGCTCAGGAGCCCGAAGTGCTCGGGGTTCGCGGGTTGGAAGGCGAGCGTCGGCCCGGGGAGCGTGGCGTCGGCGAGCGGAATTCCGGGCGCGGGGGGCACGAGCGCGCTGACCTCGCGCCGGACGATCTTCACCTTGCCCAGGTTCTTGGGCGCGAGGTGCGGATAGAGGCTGTCGTGCATCTCGGCGACTTGCCGGAGGTGCGTCCAGCGCGACTCGTTGGCGGAATGAACCATCGCGGGGAAGAAGGCGCCGGCCCCGGTCTCGAGGTTGTACCCGCCCGCGGAGTGGATGCTGACGTAGTGGCGGACGACGGCGAGGTCCTCGGGCGTGTGGGCGTGGCGGATGCAGTTCATGGTGAACATCCGCCGGCGCGTCGAGCCGCCGAACGCGGCGTGGTAGGTGTCGTGGTTGAACATGAGGATGTCGCCGGGCTGGGTCTCGAGGGCGACGTTGCCCGGAAAATCGCGCGGGTGGAGGCCGAAGAGCTCCTGCGCGTTGTTGGGGTTGACCTGGTCCTTGCGCAGGTAGTGGTCGGGGCGGTGGCTGCCGGGGATGACGCGGAGGCAGCCGGTGTCGCGCGTGAGGGGGTCGAGGTAGAAGGCGACCTTGACGGCGAAGAGCCTGCCCCAACTGCCGTCGGGATGCCAGCCGGTGTCGCCGGAGTAGTAGTTCCCGTCGCCGCCGGTGTAGCTGAAGTCGTCGCCGATGGCGCCGCCGATGAGGCCCTTGACCTTGGGCATGTCGAGGATGGCGCATTGGCGGGCGCGGTGCTCGATGGGCCCGCCGAACATGGTCCTGCGGGAGCCGTCGTGGTTCTGCCCGCCTTGGTGCTGGATCGCCCACTCGAACTCCTCGATGATCGCGGCGGTCTCTTCGGGCGTGAAGAAGTTGGGAATGCCCAGGTAGCCGAAGGTGTTGAAGAAGGCGACTTGCTGGGGGGTGAGCTTCATGGGCGGCGGCCCTCCGGGGGGCGGAAGAGGAAATGAGTCAGGGCAAAGCGTAACCCTCGCGGGAGGGGGCTGCCAATGCGTGGGCGATGGGTAGGATGGCGTTTTTGCAGACGTGGAACGCGGGATTCGGAGACGCGGAATGGCCGAGGAATCGATCGTCGCCCGGTATCGTTGGACCGTCGCCGAGTTGCAGGAGGCGCTCCGGTGGCATGCGCGCCAGCCCAGGAAGCACCAAAGGATCTATCTGTGGCTGTGGTTGTTCCTGGTGTTCGTTCTCGTTGGGTTCGTCGCCATCCTTGAGCAATCAGGTCGGCCCGTCCTCGCCGAACTTGTTGGGCATCTCTCGAAATTCGCGTTGCCGGTGATGGTCATACTGGCGATCTACGTCGTGGTCTTTCGATGGATCATCCCCGCCGTCGTCCGCAGGCGATTCGCCGAGCGGCCGGACAAGGACGAGGAGGTCGAGTTCACGATCACTCCGGACGGGATGACGGTCGTCAACGCCACGAGCAGGACCGAGTGGTCGTGGAAGGGGCTGCACAAGGTCGTCTGCACGCCAAAGGGCATATTGGTCTACCCCCAGCCGCTCCTGTTCAACTGGTTGCCGCGCTCGGCCTTCGCGCCCGGCGATTATGGTCGGGCGGCGATGATCATGCGGGCCCATGCCCCGCAGTTCGTCGCCTTGACGGGCGCGCCGACCCGTTGCTTCGCCTGCGGACACGACCTGCAAGGAATCTCCGGCGGTGGCAATTGCCCGGAATGCGGGGCCACCCGGGAGGCGGAGGCGAAATGAGCCGGGCCCGGCGGCGTTAGAATGCGGAGGTCCTGTCCACGGACGCTTTTCCCCAAGCGACCGCGTCCCGCGATCCGGTCGGCCCTCCTCCTGAAAGCCGCGCCATCGAAAATCCGCCCCCCATCACCCGGCGTCGTTTCCTCGGCGCGGCCGCCGCCGCTGCGACCGTGGGTGTCCTTGGCTCCCACGGCGAAACGCTCGCCGCCGCGCCCGCCACGCAACCTGCGGCGACGAGCCCCGCCCGCCCCAACATCCTGCTCATCATCTCCGACGAGCACAACGCCCGCGTCATGGGCGCCGCCGGCGACAAGGTCGTCCGCACCTCCAACCTCGACGCGCTCGCCCAGCGCGGCGTGGTCTTCGACAACTGCTACTGCAACTCCCCGCTCTGCGTCCCCTCGCGCCACTCGATGATCTCCGGGAAATACGTCTCCCGCGTCAACGCCTGGAGCAACACCTCCTGGCTGCCCAGCGACGACATCGCCTCGCTCCCGCGCGTGCTCACCGCCGCGGGTTACGACGCGCTGCTCTGCGGCAAGATGCACATGGACGCCACGCGGAAATACGGCTTCACCGAAGTCGGCGGGAAGATGAACCAGGGGCACGCCACCGGCTTGGGCTCGCGCCGCCGGGCGGACGACCTCGCCCCGACCAAGGCCGTCTCCGGGCGGTTCGACGAATTCCACGTCGGCAAGGACTCGCCGATCATGTCGCACGACCGGCGGGTGACCGCCGGGGCCGCGGAATTCCTCAAGAACCGCCAGCCCGGGCAGAAGCCCTTCTTCATGATCGCCGGCTACCTCGCGCCGCATTTCCCGCTGATCGTCCCGCCGCGCTACCACGAGGCCTACCGCGGTCGCGTGGCGATGCCCCACATCCCGCCCGGGCATTTGGAGTCCCTGCCGCGGAACTACCAGCACCTGCGCATCGGGTTCCAGGCATGCAACGTGCCGGAAGAGACTGTCCGGCGTGGGCGCGAGCTCTACCACGGGCTGACGCAGTGGGTCGACGAGCAGATCGGGGAGTTGATGGCCGCGCTGGCCCGCAGCCACGTGGCCGACAACACCATCGTCATCTACACCAGCGACCACGGCGAGAACATGGGCGAGCACGGCCTGTGGTGGAAGAACTGCATGTACGAGCAGGCGGCCCGCGTGCCGCTGATCGTCAGCTACCCGCCGCGCTGGCCGGGCGGGCAGCGGCGCGCCGGCGCCTGCTCGCTGCTCGACGTGGTCCGCACCGTGGTCGACCTCGCGGGCGCGAAGGCGCCCGACGACTGGAACGGGCAGGCGATGACGCCCTGGCTCGACGACGCCCACGTGGGCTGGAAGGACGCCGCGGTGAGCCAGTATTACGCGCACCACATCGCCTCGGGCTTCACCATGTACCGCAGCGGGGACCACAAATACGTCTACCACGCGCGGCCGGACGAGAAGCACGAGCCGCAGCGCGAGCTCTACGACTTGAGGAACGACCCGGGCGAGTTCCACAACCTCGCGGGCGAGGCCAGCCAGCGCGGGCGGATCGCGGCGATGCACGAGGCGATGGTGAAGGAGATCGGCGAGGAGCCCGACGCGACGGAGCGGCGCAGCCGGGCGGACTTGGCGAAGGGCTATGGCCGGGAGCGCGCGGGACGCGGCGAGGGAGAGACGTGATGGAGCCGGCCGCGACAGAGGAGGAGGTCGAAGCGCGTTTTCGGTGGAACACGGAGGCGGCCGTGACGGCGATGCGCTGGCACGGGCTGGCAAACGTGAACCGGCGCGAGCGGCTGGTTCTCACCGCATTCCTGTTGTTCTTCGGCGCGTTGATGGTGGCGGCGTCGATCGCCAACCATTCGTATGAGTTGGTCGTGATCTGCGTGCCCTGCGCGGTCTTGGCGTGGGCCGGGATCCGTTTGGAGCCTTGGCTTAAGCAGCGTCAATTGAAGGTTGGCCCGGACCAGGAAGTGGATGTGGCGTGGACGCTTTCGACGGCCAAGGTGTGCGTGAGTTTCGCTCAGTCCAACTCGCGATCCTCAGGCGTTCACGAATGGAGCGCGTTTGAGCGCGTGGTCTGCACGCCCGAGGGGATGTTGTTCTATCAAGACCGGCTCTCGTTCCAATGGCTGCCCCGCTCGGCCTTCCAGCCCGGCGATTTCGTGCGTGCCCTCAAGCTCGCGCGAGCCCACGCCCGGCAGTGTTCCGTCGTCGCGGGCGCTTCGACGGATTGCCCCGCGTGTGGCCATGACCTCCGCACCATCGCGCCAGGCGGGCCCTGCCCGGAGTGCGGTGCGACGCGGCGGTGAGAGGAAGGTCGAGGGGCTCGCGGGAGGTCAAATCCGGGTGCCGGATGAAGTCTTTGACCAACTGAAACAAGCCCGCTGATTCCGACGATACGCCGTCGGGTTCGGCGGGGTTGGACTTCCGAAACACCGCGCCCGCACCGCTTGCAACCAAGGCTTGCCTTGGCTGTCGACGACATCCAAGACCCCCGGAAACCCCCGGAAATCCCCGGAAACCCCACGGAACGCGACGGTGTACCGTCGCGATCCGTGGGCTTTGGGCACCGGTGTAGATCAGAGGGACCGCAAGTCACGGCGTATCGGGGAAAACCTGATGGGACCTTGTTTCCCAAGCCTTGCCTCCCTCCGCATCTTTCCACGAGTGGGTAAGCCACCTTGGCACACACTGTGCGCCTTCAATCCTCACATCGGTAACCCCGAGCGCCGCCGGTGCTTGTGTGCTGGCGAATCGCTCTAAGTCTTGGTTTTTTACCGGCTGGCAAACGCAATCAAAAAGCAATTAAAGAAAAATAATTTATCAAAACATGATTAAATAGCCACCATATGGCGGCGACAAAGCCCCGAGAAGATTGGGAATGGAGCCTGAATTCAACGCACTAAAATACGCAAATTGACCGCACAAATTGAAGTTCACGTGAGATTTTCTTGACAAATCGATTATCTGGCGTCAATCTTGTATCAGCATATCTGTTGGTTAGGTCGCAATAAGCGTTAGACACGTCCCATCAGCATTCAAGCTGAGGCGATCATGAATCCCGTCCGCCGCCGTAAATCGAGGCCCAGCCCCAAGCAGCACGCGCTCGCCTCTGAACTTCGACGCGCGATCATCACGGGCACGCTCGCTCCCGGGGCACGTGTTCCGACCCGAGCGGAGCTGGTCTCGCAGAACGGGTTGAGCCTGATTACTGTGCAGCGGGCGCTTGAACGCCTTGAGCGCGACGGCTTTGTCGAATCGCGCGGCAGCTTGGGGACCTTTGTGGCGAGGTTTCCGCCCCATCGGTTCCGCTACGGCCTCGCCTTCGTCAATCCGTCGAACGTGGTGGCGCTGTCCAACTACTGGTCGACTTTGGCGCAGCACGCCGATTCGATGGCGTCCGCCGAGCCTCGGCGCGTGCACACCTACTTCGATGTCGATGCCCACGCCGACAACGAGAGTTTCCGCCTCCTTCGCAGCGATCTGGCTGCCCGGCGTGTGGCGGGGCTGGTCTTCACGTCGACTCCCCGGCTCCTGGAGGGCACGTCGGCCCTGCACTTGCCGGACTTGCCCCGCGTCGTGCTCGGCAACGAGCCGTTCCACGACTGCGCGGTGCTGAGCCTCGACTACGACTCCATGGTCCAGCAGGCGATGGACTTGTTCGCCGCGCAGGGCCGTCGGCGGATCGCCGCCATCACGGTCTCGAACGTCCTCGAGGCGGGCATCCAGGCGATCATGCATTCGGCCCAAAAGCGCGGCATGGAGTGCAAGACCGCCTGGATTCACGGCATCGACCACCTTCATCCCATGTGGGCGGGCAACTCGGCACGGCTTTTGATGTCGCTTCCCCCCGCGGAGCGGCCCGACGGGTTGCTGATCCTCGACGACAACCTCGTCGAGCACGCGACCGCGGGCGTGATCGACATGGGCGTCCGCGTCCCCGACCAATTGGGCGTCGTCGCCCATTGCAATTTTCCCCGGATCACGACCAGCCTTGTGCCGTCGAGCCGGGTGGGATTCGACGCCCGGCAGGTGCTGGTGACCGCGATGGACCTGATCGATCGGATGCAGATGGGGCTCGAGACGCCCGAGCAGACCTGGATCGCCGCGGCCGTCGCGCCCCAATTCGCCCCAAGAGCCCAGGTGGCTCGTCTGGCCTGACGCGTCGTGCAACGCGTGCCTTGGTATCGATCGTGCTTGCTGGTGGTTCGTGTGGAAGCAGAGACTTTCCGGGGGAGAAAGGGAGAGATCAACGAGTTGTGCCGCGTCTGGACCCAAGGCATTCGGCGGCTTCGTGTTTCTGGAGCCTTCCCCGCGGTTTTGCGGGGCAGGCGAGGGGGGAGGCCGGGGTTGGCGTCCGTGTTCGTCGTACCTGTTCGTTTCACCATGCAGTTAGAAGGGATGGATCCATGAAACTTTTTCGGCCCGCTGCCCGCAGAGCGTTCACGTTGATTGAACTCTTGGTCGTCATATCCATCATCGCGCTTTTGGTCGGACTGCTGCTGCCCGCGCTCAGCCAAGCCAGGATCGTGAGCTGGACGAGCATGGGCTTGTCCAACCAGCGAGGATGTTTCCAGGCCATCTTCATCTACGGAAGCGACAGCAACGACGCCTTCCCGCGTCCGTTCAGCAGCGCCACGACTTGGAAGGGCAACTTCTTCGTCGCCGGCCAGAGCGCGAACTGGTCGACCACCGTGTCCAACCCGCCCGGCGAGGCGCTGATCCAGGTCGTCGGCGGCGAAAAGCTGCCGATGGTCGGCCACGCCGAGCTCTGGGCCGACCCGATCTGGAACGGCGGTTACATCACCAACTCCGGCATGTTCCAGGATCCCGGGAAGCCCGCGAAGATGGACCTGAGCGGCGCCGGCGGGTTCGGCTTTGTGAAGAACATCTCTCCCACCGGCAACGAAGCCGCTTTCCGCAGCCATGACCCCGTGACCGGCCTTGCCGTGACGCCCTACAAGACCACGGGCATGGGCCTTGCGTACCTGCCCAGCATCGCCTTCCACAACGGCTCGTTGGGGAACAACGTCTCCAGCCCGGGCACCACGGTGTATGACTACACCCCCAACTACGCCACCACGGGCGAGTTCCGCACGCTCAAGATCCAGAACCGGCCCTACCCTTCCGAGAACATGGCCCTGAAGGACTCCAATCAGGCCAACTTCCCCTGGGGCTACGCGGTTGAGTACTACAGCTTCAACACCACCCCTTACCGCAACAGCAACGACATGACCCTTACCTCCGCCCGGTTCACCGGCACGGTGGCCTCGGTCTTCTTCGACGGCCACGCGGGTCTGGACGTCTCCCAGGACATCTGCGCCTTCATTTCTGCCGCACCAAACCCGCTCAACCTCTTCCCGCAGTTCCAAAACCCCGCCGGCGCCGATGGCAGCACGTGGCCCGACCCGGCTCTCTACCCCAAGTTCAAGGGCGCCCGCTACCACGACATCCGCAACGTGACCCCGCTGGGCCCGGCCGCGGGCGACACCAACGGCAACGGCGGCATCGACGCCCGCAACATCACCCTCGGCCGAGTCACCCCCTAATCGCCTTTGCGCCCGCGGCCGATTGAAGGCCGATGTTCAGCGAATCTGTTGAAACCCTTGACTCTGTGGCTCGAACGGTCGCCTCCCCGCCATGATGCGGCGGCGCCGTTCGGCCGCAGATCTTCTACTACGAGTCAGCTCCATGGCACCGTCCACCAAACGCAACTTCATCATTGGGTCGGCGATTGCCGCCTTGGCATTGGGCGGGTTCCTGATCGTGCGGACCGTCAGCCCCCCGACCGGCGGCAGGGACCCGTGGACCCCGGCTTGGTGCTACGACCTCGCCACCGGCAAGCCGTTCGTCGGGTCGGAGAAGGATGTCCCGCCGTTCAAGCCTGCGGGCTCTCCGGCCGACGCGGAGGCGACAGGCGTTCGCGTCGAGATGTACGCCTGCGGCAGTTGCGCCGATGCCGCCAAGGCGTTTCCGGCTTGGGTCTGGAAGTTCAGCCCTGAGCTCCACAGCCAGGTCGCCGGGGTCATTGCCGCCAATCCCAAGGGGCCGCCCGACATGAGCCCCTACAACGAACTCGACCGGTTCGGGGTCAAGGACGGCATATTGATCGCCGGCCTGGATCAGATCGACAAGTGGTATCCCGAGAACAGCGACGACGGGCGTGACATCAAGGGTGTCCTGAAGACGCAATGTCCCAAGGGCGACGCGGTGCGTTGCCCCGCCAAATGAATGCAGGATTCGCCGGCCGTCTGCGACGAGGCCGGCGAAGGACGGACAGACGACGGCCTTGCCCGCACTGACCTCCCCGCGGGCGGGGCCGTCGTTGTTTCAGGGACGAGTCGGGCCGGCGCCGCTGCCGGCGAGGGCTGCCTCCATCGCTTCGCGGTACCGGGCCTCGTCTGGCCGATACTCGACCGCCTTGCGGAAGTGGTCCATCGCCTCTTCCTTGAGGCCCACCTGGACGAGCGCCTTTCCGAGGTGGAAGTGGGCCTCGGCGTGATAAGGCCAGCCCGCGATGGCCCGCTTGTATTGCTCGATGGCGGCGGGCCAGTCGCCTTTGTCCGCCAAGGCCATGCCCAGGTCGTGCTGGATGTGGAAGTCGTCGGGGCGCCGCCTCAGGGCGCGGCGGAAACGGTCGATGGCCTCATCCGGCCGGCCCGCCTTGGCCAATAGGACGCCGAGCCGATGGTGCGCGTCGGCAAGGTCGGGGTCGATGGCCAAGGCCTTCTCAAACGCCTTCGTCGCGCCCTCGCTGTCGCCCGCCCGCGCCAGCGCCATGCCGTAGTTGCTGTGGGTCACCGCCAATTCGGGCCGGATGTCCCGGGACCGGCGAAAGTGAGCCACCGCCTCTTGCTCCCGGTGCGCCTCGATGAGGGCCGAGCCCAGGTTGTTTTCGGCGAACCAGTTGTTTTGGGTCACGCGCACCGCGTGGTCGAGCAGGAAAACGCTGTCGCGCCAATGGTCGGTCTGCTTTGCCGTGAAAAAAGAGAGCGAGGCCAGGATTCCGGCGAACGCGACGGACCAGCAAACCAGCAGCGCGCGGGGCCGGGGCGATTCCGGCTTCGTCCCCTTGAGCTCCGGCAACGACCACACGGCCATCACCAGCAGCCCCACCGAGGGCAGGTATGAATACCGGTCCGCCATGGACTGGACCCCGGCCTGCACGAGCCCGATCACGGGGACCAGCAGGCCCAGGAACCAGCACCATCCCACCGCCAGCCAAGGCGAGGCCTTCACGCGCGCCAACGCCAGCGCCGAGACGCCCGCCAGGAGCACGGCTGCGCAACCCACTTGCCACGCCGGCCACGGGCGATTGAACGGGTAGAACACCGCCAGGTCGCCGAACCAGAGCATCTTCCCCAGGTAGCGCGCGTAAGCGACCGGCACGTTGCCCAAACGGGCGGACAGGCCGAGGTTCTCGATGCTCTGCACCGCGCCGCCGCTGCGCTGGGCGATGAAGGTCACCACGCACGACGCCGCGCTCAATGCCAGCAGCGGCAGTTTCTCGACGATCAGCCGCTCCGCCTTGGGAGTCGCGCCGGCAGGCTCGGCCGCTTTCGCCGCGCTCGGCCCGGCCGGCCGGTGCGACAGCCATGGCGTGCGCCCCAGGGGCCAGAAATCCAGCAGCAAAAACAGCAGCGGCAGCGTGACCAGCATCGGCTTGGACAGCAGGCTCAGCGCGAACATCGCCGCCACCAGGGCGTACTCCCGCCATCGCCGGGTGCGCGTGTAGCGCACATAGGCGAGCATGGCCAACAGCCCGAAACAGGCGCTCAGCACGTCCTTCCGCTCGGCCACCCACGCGACGCTTTCGACGCGCAGCGGATGCACGGCGAACACGGCCGCGGCCAGCGCCGCGCGCCACGCCGCTCCCGTCATCCGCCGCAGCACCGCGAAGACCAGCACCGCGTTGAGCGTGTGCAGGGCGAGGTTGGTCATGTGAAACACGAAGGCCGGCCGGCCCGGCGGCGCCAGAAATTCGGAAAGCTCCGCATCCAGCATCAGCGAGAGCCAGGTCAGCGGGTGGTAGTTCGCTGCGTGGAACGTCGTGAACGCCCACGCCACGCCCTGGAGCCCAAGCCCCTCGAAGACGCGGGGGTTTCCGGTGACGTAGACGTCGTCATCCAGGTTGATGAACCCGCACTGCGCCACGCCCGCGAAGGTCGTCAGTGTGAGCAGGACGAGCAGGGCGATGATCAGACGGTCCGGCCCTTGGGGCTGGGTTGGAGGCCGTGATGAGGGAAGCGGTCCTTTCAATTCAGTCCTCATGACGGCCGTGGTGGCGGGGCGCGCTCCGCACCGATTGACGCCCAACACGAACTCCCGCGCTCGACCCTTTGATGAATCCTACGACTGAATCCTACGACAGACTCCCGGCTTCGCCACTAATCCAGCTCCGCCAGCAATGCCCCGAGATTCGCCCCGGTGATCCGCTCGCGCTGCGCGTCGGTGAGGAACGGCATCTCCTCGAAGAGCGTGCAGGTCTGCGGGAAGGTCACGTTGTCGAGGTGAGGCGAGAAGTCCGACGCCCAGAGCAGGCGCTCGGCGGTGAACGCGCGCACGAGCGATTCGACGTAGGGCCACGCGGCCCGGTGCGGGTAGGCGTGGCCGGGGTCGGTCAGGGCGTAGAAGCCGCTGAGCTTGACGTGGACACGCGGGAAGCGGGCGAGGGCGAGGACGGGCCCCATGGCGGCGGCGGTGGCGGCGGCGTCGGGCGCGACGCGCACCCGCGGCGGGAGGCCCAGGTGCGACACGAGCAGGCGGAGTTGGCCGTGGCGTTCGCCATGCCGTTCAAGAATCGGCGGCCACGCCGCCCAGTTCGCCCCGCGCGAGTTGACGCTGACCAGCCAGCGATTCGACTCGAGCCAACTCCACGCATCGTCGGGGATCGCGGCGAGCGCTGCCAGGTCCTCGGGCGAGAAAATATAGAACGTGATGCCGACGAAGCGCTCGCGCCGCCACTGCTCGAGGCGGGCGACGCTGAGCGGCTGCCCGCGGGCGACGAAGGCGAGCGGACGGGCCCAGGGGAGCTTGGCCGCCTGCTCGGCGATGTGGGCGTTGTTGCCCAGGGCCCAGGGCGCGCCTTCGTAGCCGACGATCAACGCGGCCTCGACGTGGTGGTCCCGCATCAGCGAGGCGTAGCAGGCGGGCTCGTCGATCGCCACGCCCGGCCTTGCGGAGAAGCTGGACTTGTAGCCACCCTTGAAGAGGTGGATGTGGGCGTCGAGCCGGCGGACCGGCTTGGGTTTGGCGGGTTGGTCAGGCATGGGTCAGGGCCTCCTTGAGCTCGCGCAGGAATCGGTCGATGTCGCCCGCGGTGTTGTAGCCGTGGATCGCGACGCGCAGCCGCCCCGCCTGCGACATGATGTGGATGCCGCGCTCGTGCAGCCGGCGGTGGATCTCCGCGGCCTTGGGATGGCGGAAGGCGATGATCCCCGCGAGGCGGTCGGGCTCGGCGGGCGTCATCAAGTCGACGGGGAGCTTTCGCAGCTCGGCGAGGCAGGTGAACGTCAGCGGCTGGGCGTGGGCGTGGATCGCGGCGACGCCAGCCCCGCCGCCGAGGCCGTGGATGTAGTCGAGCGCCGCCCGCACGGCGTAGACGGCCGCGTAGTTGGGCATGCCCACCGCGAAGCTCCCCGCGCCGGGGAGCAACTCCGCGGGGCGCTCGAAGCGGTCGGCGGCGAAGGCGTCGCGCCGGTTGAACCACCCGCCCGCGCGGGCCGTGAGCTCGCCGGCCCGCGCGGCCGGGATGCCGACGAGCCCGCCGCCGTGGCTGCCGAGGATCCACTTGTGCGTCGAGCTGACGATGAAGTCGACGCCCGCGAGGTCGAGCGGAACGCGCCCCAGCGCCTGCGTGACGTCGAGCGCGATCAGGGCCGAGGAGCGCGAGCGCACGGCGTCGACCACCTCGCGCAGCGGGAGCATGTAGCCGTTGAGGAAGCTGACCAGCGAGAGCGGGACGATCCGCGTGCGCGGGCCGAGCAGGGGAAGGAGGTCCTCCACGCGCAGCGCGCCGGCCCGGCTGCGCCAGACCTTGACCACCGCGGCTCCGCCCGGCTGGTGCCAGGGCGTCGTGCCCGCAGGGTAGTCGAGGTCGTTGATGACGATCTCGTCGCCGGGCCCGAGGCGGACCGCGGCGGCGAGGAGGTTGAAGGCCTCGGAGGTGCAGGAGCAGAAGGCGCACTCGTCGGGCCTGAGGCCATAGGAGCGGGCGATCAACGCGCGGACCGCCTTCCACTGCTCGGCGTGGCGCTCGCGCCCGTCCATGCCCAGCAGCTTGTCGTCGGCGTAGCGATGGATCGCGTCGATGACCGGCCGGGGCGGGATGCCCTCGGCCGCGGTGTTGAGGTAGGTCATTCCCGCGAGCGAGGGGAAGTCGGCGAGGGTGATCCCGGGGGCGCGCTGTTCAAGGGTCGACATGCGGGGAACTCATCGGGGGTTGGCGTTCGGGGCGGTGGCTTGGATGGGAGCCGAGGCCGCGGCGGCTTCGAGGCGGGCGAGCCAGGATTCGAGCTGCAGCGCGTCGGCATAGGCCGCGCCGACCGGCACGGGCTCGCGCCCGCGGACGACCCGGCAGAAGCAGCGCAGCTCCTCCGCGAGCATGCCCGACGGGGCGGCGGGGTCGTCGTTGATCTCCAAGCCCAGCGGCCAGCGGGCGCGGCAGTCCCAGACCTCGATCGGGCGCGGGTTGGTCGCGACACGGGCGAACCAGCTCTCGCCGACGACCTCCATGTGGTCGGCCCCACCCGTAGGCGCGCCTTCCGGCAGCGCGAAGGCGGAGACGAGCGAGGCGCTGGCGCCGTCGGGCCATTGCAGCAACGCGCAGGCGACGGCCGCGCCCGCGCTGCGAGACTTCGTCGCGGCGAAGCGCACCGGCTCGGCTCGGTCCATCAGGGCCTGTACCACGTAGAGGTCGTGCACGAGCGTGAGGCGCAGGGGCGATTCGCCGGGGAAGCGGGCGACATGGTCGACGCCGCGGAAGCGCGAGGCGGTGATGAGCTTGGGGCGCGAGCGCTGGCGGCGCTCGGCGAGCAAGGCCCGCACCTCGGCGTTGAAGAGCATGACGTGCCCGAGCATCAGGTTGCCCGAATCCGGCCGGACCAGCGGGGCGAGCGAGCGGGCGGCGGCGAGGCTCTCGGCGATCGGCTTCTCCAGCAGCACCGGCGCGCCGGCCGCGAGAATGGCCCGCGTCACCTCGACGTGGCTGGCGGTGCTGGTCGCGACGATCCACGCCTCGGCCTCCGTGCGGCGGAGGGCGTCGGCGAGGTCGGTGAAGCCTTGCGGGGCGGGGCCCGCGGGATTGCTCGACGCCAAGTCGCGCGACATCGCGTCGACTTCCGCCTGGTTGACGCCCACCAGCGCGACGAGCTGCGCCTCGGCCAGACCGAGGATCGTGCGGGCGTGGACCCGCCCGAAGGAGCCGAGGCCCACGAGGCCGATGCGGACGGGGCGGCGGGCGTCGCTCATGGCGCGAACTCCCAGGGCGTGCCCAGGATGCGGCCATAGACGTCGACGGCGAGGCGGAGCTGGTCAAGCGAGATCCATTCGTCGCAGGTGTGGGCCTGCGCGATGTCGCCCGGTCCCAGCACGAGCGAGGGGATGCCCGGGCCGGCGTCGGCTGTCTCCGCATAAGTGCTGGCGTCGGTGCCGAAGGGCGCGCCGCCCGGCTCGTCGGAAAGGCCCTGGGCCCGCAGCGCGCGGCGGACGTGGTCGATCAGCGGTGCGCTCCCGCGCGGGTCGAGCGCAGGGTCGACCAGCGATTCCTCGCGGGTGACGACAAGGCCCGGGTTCGCGCGGCGGACCGCGTTGAGCACGGCGTCGATCTCCGCGATGACCGCCCGCCCGTCCTCGCCGGGGACGACGCGCCGGTCGAGTTCGATGGTGCAGCGCTCGGGGATGATGTTGACCTGCGTCCCGCCGTGGATGGTGTTGAGGCTGCACTGGGCCCGGCCGGTGAGCGCGTGCGAGGCGGAGAGCGCTGGGATGTAGCGCGACTCGATCGCGTCGGCGACGCGGAGCATCATGCTGATCGCCGACCGGCCCAGCGCCGGGTTGCTCGAGTGGGCCGCCACGCCGCGGGTGTGGACCACGAGGCGCACGACGCCGTTGTGGGCGACGATGGGGCGCAGCATGGTCGGCTCGCCCACGACAATGCCCGCCGGCCGCCAGGGCAGCGCGGGCAGGTGGCGGCGAGCGAAGGCGATGGCGCCGCGCTTGGTCGCTTCCTCGTCGCAGACGAAGAGGACGCCCGCGTTGTTCGCGCGATCGGGCTGCCTCGCGAGGTCGAGCAGAGCCCAGAGCATCGCGGCCCCCGGGCCCTTGACGTCGCAGGCCCCGCGGCCAAAGACCTTCCCGTCGCGGGTCGTCGCGGCGAAGGGGGCGATGGTCATGTCGTCGACGCGCACGGTGTCGAGGTGGGCCTCGAGGAGCAGCCAAGGGCGGCCGGGGATCTCCGCGGCGGTGACGAGGAGGTTGAAGCTTTGGCCGTCGACGGGAAGCCGCTGCGTGCGCAGGTCCTTGGATTGGGCGAAGGACTCCAGCCAGAGGGCGAGCGGGCGCTCGGCGTCGGGCTTGCCCGAGAGGATGGAGTTGACGGTGTCGAACCCGATCATCGCGGCGAGGAGTTCCTCGCAGGTGCGCGGGGCGGAGGGTGGAGGTGGGGTGGACATGGCGCGGGCCGGGGTGGGCGAGTGGGGATGATGAGGTTCAGGCAATGTAGCAGATGATGCGGGGCGGCCGGGAGCGGAAGAAAGCCCCCGATGCATTCGCAAGCCGGTGCGAATGTGGGATCATCGGCTCGAAATCGTCAGCGCTGCGCCGGATCCCGAATGTCCACGGATGCCGATGCGCGACGCTGGATTCGTGTGGATGAAACCCATGGCGAAGTTCATTGAAGAAATCGAATTGCGGACCCATGACCCCGCCAAGATCCTTCGCCTGACAGAGATCGATAAGGACGGCGATAGAGGCGTATATGTCTGCAATCTGATTGTCCGCTCCGGCGGATTCCAATGCGATTGCCGATTCATATTCGACAATTCCCATTTTCCTGATGCGATCGAGGCGCTGCGAATGATGGATTCGGGACGCCCCGGGCAGGCGATCATCAAGGAGCAATGGGATAGCGATTTCATCAAGTTTGAATCAAACGACCTGGGGCACGTATGGGTTTCCGGCGAATTCGGGATGAACTACGACGGAATGCAGTTCCTGAGATTCAGCTTTCGCACCGACCAGACCGTGTTGGGGCCGCTCATCCGAGACCTGGAACCGTTGCTCTCACAATGAGCGTTGCTGCAGCGAGGAGATCCAGAGAACATCCGTCGCTGGCGCGTCCGGCTAACAAGACGGGCTCGCTGCCTCACTTCCTCTCGTAATACAACACCATCGTCCCCGGCGCCTTCCCGATCTCCGCCGGCATCGCCGCGAGGGCCTTGCCTGCGAGCGTCTGTGATTCGTTGCTGTCCTCGTAGCGGACGACGTACTGCGCCTCCGGGTCGATCCCCTGCAGCCGGAGCGTCTGCTTCGCCTCCGTCGACTTCTCCCGGCGGAAGACGATCGCGACGCCCTTGCCCTCCTTCGGCAGGTCGAACTGGTACCCGAACCAGACGTCCTCCTTCTCGGTGTGCAGGAAGAGCGGATGAAAGTCGCCCAGCGTGTAGGGGCGGAGCTTCTGGTAGAGGGCGATGCAGGCCTTGACGCCCGGCTCGACCTTGGGGCGCGAGGCGGGGTCGAGCAGAGCGAACGTCGGCGTGAAGACGTTGCCCGCGGTCATCGCGCTGCGGAAGCCGTAGGGGTCGAGCGTGAAGTTCCCGCAGCCGTGCATGGGGATCCAGCGGAAGAGGCCGGCGTTCTGCAGTTGGTCGGCCACGGGGCTGGGCTGGCCGGAGCATTGCATGTCGCTGTGCCAGAGCGGGATCGCGCGGGCGGTGGTCTCGAGGTCGATCCGCCGCCCGCCGCTGGCGCAGTTGTCGATCATCAGCCCCGGGTGGCGTTGGCGGAGCCCGTCCCAGAGGTCGTAGAGCCCCGCGATGTATTTCATCTCGGTGACGCCCCTGCGGTCGGGTGCGTCGTTCTTCAGCCAGTATTCGAGCGGCTGGATGTTGAAGTCCCAGCGCAGCCAGTCGATGTGCCCGTCGTCGACGAAGTGGTCGAGCGTCTGCGCCAGCCAGGCGCGGGCTGTGGGGTCGTCGAGCTTGAAGAGCCCGCCGCCGGCCCCGCCGTGGACGAACTCGGGATGCTCCTTGGCGACCTGCGTTCCGGGGGCGACGCGCTCGGGCTCGACCCAGACGAGGTACTGCAGCCTGTTGTCGTGGGCCGCCTGCCCGACGGGCCCGAGCCCGCGCGGGTACTTGCCCTTGTCGACCATCCAGTTGCCCGTGCCGTTGGGGAACCCGCCGGGGTACCACTGCTGCGGGTCCATGTCGGACCAGAAGCATTCGACGCCGGCCTGCGCGTAAGGCGGCATGGCGTCGAGGTGCGGCTGCTCGTAGGAGCCGTCTTTCGCGGGCTTGAAGACGCTCCCGCAGATCGGGGGGAAGACGAGCTTACCGTCGCGCCGGGGGGCGATGTGGCTGAGCGTCCACTGGCGGAAGAGGTTGTTCCCGCGCAGGTCGGACGGGCCTTGCCAGAAGAGCAGGGCGATGCGCGGCGAGCGCACGGTCTCGCCGGGGTGGAGGCGGAAGTGCGTCGTCTGCTGCCCCGCGCGGAGCGAGATGGAGTTGGGCGAGGGGCTCCAGACGCCGATCTCCCATTGGCCCGACCACCCGATGGCGAGCAGCGCGCCGCCGCCTTGCCACGACATGTTGTAGTAGGGCAGGTGGCTGTTGGAGGAGCGCCCGCCGCCGGGGCTGAGGACGCCCTCGCGGTTGGTGAGATAGTTGTCGTCGGCCAGGGCGAAGCTCTTCCAGGAGTTGGAGTCGCCCAGCGAATGATGGAGGTAGCGCGGCGGGCCGGGGATCGCGAGTTTCACGTCGATGGCGCGGAGGCTGTCGATGATCGGCGTGTCGGTCTGGCCGCGGTTGGTCAGCCAGAGGGTCCATTCGACGACGGGTGCCGCTGCGCCCCCGGAAGTGGCGGGCGCGTCCGCGTATTCGGCTAGCTCGCAGCGGATCTCAAGCTGTGTCGCGGGGTCGAGCCAGGTGATGGTCCGGCGGCGGGGCCCGCCGTCGGCCGACTTGGTCTTCTTCGTTTCCTCCGTCGGTGATTCCGTGCGGTTCTTCGGGTCGAGCAAAACCGCCGCGGGCTTGCCGTCGTAGAGGAAGGAGAAGGGCGGCCGCGCGGCTTTGGGACCGAGATTGGCCCCGAAGTTGTCGGTGCTCCACTGGCGCGCCTGGGCCAGCTCGTCGGCGGTGGGCGTGACGCCCATCGCGGCGGCGGCCATGAGGAGGAATGCAACGCCTGCGAGGAGGAACTCAAGTTTCATGGAGCGCCTCGGAAGGGGAAATGGATGGGTGCCACATGCCATCGTACTCGTGGCATGTGCGGGTCGCCTGAAGAGACATGCCGCGAGTACGCCCCCGGAAAGGACTTTGGGATCGCCCGGCCCCACGAGTACGATGGTTCGTTCAAACATCTCTCACCCCCGGGACCGACCATGACCACCACCGCCGAAGCCGCCGCCGCGACCTCCGCTCCTGCCGCCCCCGCCGTCACGCTCGAGGAGAAATGCCTCTTCGATCTCCAGGGCTACCTCATCCTCCGCAACGTGCTCACGCCCGAGGAGTGCGGGCGCATCCTCGACGCGGTCCGCCGGCAGGAGCGCGACATGCCCGAGAAGGCGGCCGACTTCGCGAAGCACGAGCAGGTCCGCCTCGACGGCCTGCCTCAGATGGACCCTGTTTTCGACATCCCCATTGCCCACCCGCGCGTGCTGCCTTACTTGAAGGAGTTCGTCGGCAGGCCGCAGCTCGGCAACACTTGGTGCATCACCCGCGGCCCCAAGGGCAACGCGGGCGGGTGGCACCGCGGGTTCGAGCCGATCCACTACTCCTGCAGGCACGGCGTGGTCCGCTCCTGCTGCCTCAACACCGGATGGATGCTCACCGACAACAACCCCGGCGACGGCGGGCTGGGCATCCTCCCCGCGTCGCACAAGAACAACATCGACCTCGCCTGGTCGAAGTACCCCGGGCTCACGCTCCCGGGCTCGATCGAGGCCCCGGGCAAGGCGGGCGACGTGGTGCTCTTCTCCGAGAGCCTGGTGCACACGGGGCTGAACCGGTCGACGCCGGGGCTGCGCACGAACCTGTACTACAACCACGCCGACATCTACCTGATCGGGGCGAACCTCACCGACATGAAGAACCTGCACGTCTACGCCTTTCCGCCCGACGTGCGGGACCGCTTCAACGCCGAGCAGTTGGCGCTGACGGAGTGGATGACGACGGTCGATTCCGCGATCCGCACGCGAGGGAGGGCGGCGAAGGCGTGAACGCGATGGAGGCTACATCATGAAGGGGCGGACGTTGATGCTCGGCGGGGGCGCGGTCTTGTTGGCGTTGATCGCCGGCGGGGCGGCCTTGCTCGCCCCGGTCGGCGGCGGATACGCTCCCGCTCCCGACGTCGTCTCCCGGAGCCAGCCCATGAGCCTCGCTTCCGCCTCGCTCGCGACATTCTCCGACGCCAAGCCCGCCAAGCCGCTCCGGCTGCTCTTCATCCACCACTCCTGCGGCGGGCAACTGCTCGCGCCCGTCGGCGCCGACGTCGACCCCGGACAGAACTGCGTCTACGAATCGCACAGCAACGGCGGGGGGCTCAAGGCCGCGTTGGCGACGAGCGGGTTCGCGGTGCACGAGGCGTCCTACGGCAGCGCGGTGGGCGAGAAGACCGACCTCTTCGATTGGCTGCCCAAGTTCCGCGGGCAGATGGATGACGTCCTCCGCGTCGATTTGCAGGACAAGCAACTGCCTGACAGCAAGACGAACCAGGTGGTGATGTTCAAGTCGTGCTACCCCAACAGCCAGTTCGTCGGCGAGGGGGCGGCGCCGGGGAATCCCGCGGGGCCGGAGCTGACGGTCTGGAACGCGAAGGCGACGTTCGCGGCGATGCTGCCGGAGTTCGCGAAGCGGCCCGAGGTCTTGTTTGTCTACGTCACGGCCCCGCCGATCGCGCCGCGGGTGCATTCGATCCGGTTCTACAAGAAGCTGGTCCGCCAAATCCGGGGGCAGCCCCTGCCCCAGACGGCCGAGGAGCGGGCCCGGGAGGGGGCGCTCGCGAGGCAGTTCAACAACTGGGTGGCGTCGAAGGACGGCTGGCTGAAGGACTACCCGCACAAGAACGTGGCGGTCTTCGACTACTACGACGAGCTGACCGACGCGGGGAAGTCGGACCTCTTGGCCTACCCGACGCGCGACGGGTACGACAGCCACCCGTCGCAGGCCGGGAACGAGCGGGCGGCGAAGGTGTTTTTGCCCTTCATCCACCGCGCGGTGCGGCGGGCGGGGTTGAGCGAGTAAAGCGGTTTTTCGAATTGAATCGGTGGATGTGATGCCGATCTCGCAGACCTGGGCAGCAATCCGCGTCGCGAGGTTGGTTATGACCCACGCTGCTCGGTCAACACTTCAAGCATTCTTGCCGCATCGTGGTAGCAGTCATTGATCAGCCCCGCCGCGACTTCATGGCCAGATGTGGATTTGACGAATTCCGCAAAGAAGAACGGGTCCACCGAATTCACCGACGTGATGCCTGCGAGTGGAGCCTCGATGATCTGGCCAGACTTTCGATGGGTAAATCGCACGTGTCCGCCATGCTTCTGGCAGGTCCAGTCTCTTGATACCCGTCCAATCTTGTAGCCGGCCATCATGGTTTGGCAGGACGCGATATAAGCGTCTGCCGCTGCCCCGATGACGTCGGCATTCATCAACACCATCTTGCGAGTTACGACCAGCTTGATCGTGATCGATTGGTTGGCATTGTCACCTCCGCTGTTGAAGACGGTGTGGTCTGGCAGGGCCGCCGAAAGTGCCTTGATCCGGGCGTGAAGCGCGTCGCTCTTTGTGGTGCTCAGCGAGAATGTAAGAACCAGATGATGCTCGGCATCGGCCATCTCTCGAATCGACTCGATGGGAGGGGCTGCCGAGCAATCCGTGCAGTTGAGTCTGATCGGCCTGGTCAATTGGATGACCTCCAATGTCCATCTCGGAATTCGCCGCTTACCCGGCGGACGGCCCCTTCGCCTCCGCCACTTCCTTGTACAGATCCTTCCCGACGCGCCGGCTCCACGCGTCCAGCATCTTCCGCCACACCGGTCCCGGCTTCCCCGTTCCGATCGGCGAGCCGTTGAACTTCGTCACCGGCGCGAGCGAATAGGGCGTCGTGGGCATCCACGCCTCCTCGGCGTTGATCACGTCCCACGGCTGGATGTCCTCCTCCACGAATGGGATGCCCAGCTCGCTGGCCAACTCCGTGACGACCTGCAGGCTCACGCCCCAGAGGATGTTCCGCCGGCGGGGCGAGACGATCTGCCCGCGGCGATAGATGACGAAGTTCGACCCGCCCGTCTCGCTCACGTTGCCGTCGTGATCGAGGTAGAGCGGGATGGCCGCGGGGTCGGCCAGCTTCGCCTCGCGGTCGCCGATCCACATGTGCAGCCGGTTGCGGTGCTTGATCTTCGAGGAGAGCGTCTGCGGCGAGACGTGGCGCACCGCGGGCGTGACGCAATGGGCCCCGTCGACGAAGAGCGCCCGCCAGAAGTGGAACGGGAGCGGGAAGGTGTGGATCACGAAGGTGGGCGTCATCGTCGGCGGGATGGCGGCGGCCCCGGCGTAGATCGCGTTCTCGCCCGCGGTCATGTAGTAGATCACGCCCAGCTCGGCCCCGGTCGGCGCGTGGGGCAGGTTGTGGGCGATGATCCGGCGGGTGAGCTCGAGCGTCTCGTTGATTGGGACGGGCGGGACGATGCGGGCGTAGCGGGCGGATTCGTAGAAGCGGCGGGCGTGCTCGGGAGCGAGGTAGGCCTGCCCGTGGACGGTGCGGAGGAAGTCGGTGACCGCGGCGCCGAGCACGATGCCCAGGTCGTAGATCGCGAGCCGGCATTCGGCGGCGGGGACGAACCGGCCGTTGTGGTAGGCGACGAGGCCCGAGTGGTCGATCGTGTTCGTGGAGGACATGCGGAAAATCCCAGGATTGATGAACGATCAGAATATCCTCAAAGCCCAGGTACTGCGGTGCCTGGGCTATGCGATCCCGTTATGCTTCCTCGATCCGTGAGGAAACCACGTCATGACGCAATCCGCTGATTCGACTTCCACCCCTGTTGATCCACTCGCCGCGGTCAACGGCTCCCGCGCCCTGCGCGAGCGGATGCTGCGCGACCCGCATCGCCCGCGGTACCACTTCGCGGTGCCTGAGGGGATCGCGATGCCCTTCGACCCCAACGGAGCGATCTTCTGGCGGGGGCGGTACCACCTCTTCTACATCCTCCAGGACGAGCGCGGCCACTGCTGGGGCCACGCCTCCAGCGCCGACCTGGTCCACTGGACGCACCACCCCACGGCCCTCGCGCCCAACCCCGGCGACGTCGACCGCGGCATCTTCAGCGGCAACGCCTTCGTCAACCTCAAGGGCGAGGCGACGATCATGTACCACGGCGTGAACGCGGGGAACTGCGTCGCCACCAGCGCCGAGCCGGAGCTGATCCACTGGACCAAGCCCGCGACGAACCCGATCGTCCGCAGCCCGCAGAAGGGCGAGCCGGAGTTCGGCAAGTACGAGTCGTGGGACCCGCATGGGTGGGTCGAGGGCGGGAAGTACTTCGCGATCTTCGGCGGCCGGCCCGCGACGCTGTTCGAGTCGGACGACATGGTGAACTGGCGGTTCCGCCACAACCTCCTGCCCGAGGCGCTCGCGCCGGCGGCCACGGCCGACGCGGGCGAGGACGTCTCCTGCCCCGACTTCTTCCCGCTGGGCGGCCGGCAGATGCTGCTCTGCATCAGCCACAAGCGCGGCTGCCGGTATTACCTCGGGAAATACGAAGGCAACGTCTTCACGCCCGAGTCGCATCACCGCATGAACGGCTTCGGCGGGACCTGCTTCGCCCCCGAGAGCCTGCTCGACGAGAAGGGCAGGCGGATCATGTGGGCCTGGGTGCTCGACCGCCGGCCGATGGCGATGCAGAAGGAGTCGGGGTCGAGCGGGGAGATGACGCTGCCGCGCGTGCTCTCGCTCGGGCCGGATGGGGAACTGCGCGTCGAGCCCGTGCCGGAGCTGAACGTGCTGCGGCGGAACCCGCGCCGGGTGACGGGGCTGGCGCTGCCCGCCGGCGAGGAGCGGACGCTCAAGGAGATTGCGGGCGATTCGCTGGAGTTGGACATTGAGATCGACCCCGGCCAGGCCCGGCAAGTCGGTCTCAAGCTCCGCTGCTCGCCCGACGGCGCGGAGGAGACCACGGTGGTGGTCGATCGCGACGCGAATGTCGTCCGCGTCGAGTTCGGGCGCTCGAGCCTCGACAAGGCGGTCGTCCACCTGAAGTACTGCATGATCTTCGACGGGAGCGAGAACCCCCCGGCCGAGGCGCAGGAACTCCCGTTCACGCTCGCGGCGGGCGAGCCGATCCGGCTGCGCGTCTTCGTGGACCGGTCGATTGTGGAGGTCTTCGTCAACGGCAGGCAATGCATCACCCAGCGGATCTATCCGACGCGCGCGGATAGCGCGGGCGTCCGCCTCTTCGCGCGCGGGGGCGAGGCGAAGGTCCGCTCGCTCTGGGGGTGGGACATGGCCCCGGCGGGCGGGTGGTGAGCAAGCCCAGCCTCCGCATCACGTAGAATCTGCGTGGCTCCTTTCTCCTCTCCAAGGATTCCGGCCATGGACGATGTCGAACTGCTGCGTGCGGCGTTGGCTCTCGCGGCGATTGACGGCAAGCTCTCGCGCTCGGAGATGGGCGTGATCGAGGGGCTCGCGAACCGCGCGGGGATCGGCAAGGCGTCGCTCGACGCGATGCTGGCCCAAGCGGGGAAGAACGCCGACATCGCCGACAACATCCTGATCCGCGACCCCGCCAAGGCCCGCAAGGCGTTCGAGCTGCTGGTGGCCCAGGCGCGGATCGACGGCGAGGTCAGCGGGCCCGAGCGCGATTTCCTGGTGCGCGCCGCGGCGTCGCTCAAGATCGTCGGCGACGACTTCGACAAGTCCTACCAGGCGGGCATCAAGCGGGCCGACGCAATCCGCTTCAAGCGATAGGACGAGACACGATGGTCCATCCGGAACTGATCGCCCACTGGCCCTTGGCGAAGGATGCCGACGACGCGCTGGGGCATTTCCACGGGAAGGCGCGCGGCCTCTCGTTCGGCGCAGGTCCGGGCAAGAAGCTCGGCGGGGCCGCGGCCTTCAACGGGCGCGACAGCGCCATCGAGGTCGCCGACGCCCCGGCGCTGCGGCTGCACAACCTCGACTTCACGCTCGCGGCGTGGGTGCGCTGCACCACGCCGATGCGCGGGCTCTACGGCGACCTCTTCTCGAAGTTCGACGCCGACCAGCGCTGCGGCGTGAACCTCTGGGTCGCCGGGAGCGCGCCGGGCTACAACGGCATGTCCGACGCCCGGCATGTCCACTTCGGCATCGACGATGGCTACCTCGGCCCGTGGGAGGACTGCGGCAGGCCTTGGCCGAGCAACCCGCTCGTGCCCTGCCTCGTGAGCTACCAAGGCCAGCTCTACGGCGGGCTCTCCGACGCCGACCGCCCGGAGGACGCCGGCCACGTCTTCCGCTGGGCGGGTGGCCAGAAGTGGGTCGACTGCGGACGGCTCGGCAACGACCCCACCCACCTGAGCGCGATGTCGATGCTGGTCCACGGCGGGAAGCTCTACGCCGGCACGGGCATCTGGGACTGGGGCCGGGCGACCGAGGCGGCGAAGCACGACCCACCCTACGCGCTCACCCGCGTCTTCGTCTACGAGGGCGGGACCACGTGGCGCGACCTGGGTCAGGTCGGCCGAGCCGCCCGGGTGCTCTGCATGGCCAGCTTCGAGGGGGAGCTCTACGTCGGGCTCGACCGCGGCGGGGGAGGCGGCTGCTTCAAGCTCGTCGGCGAGAAGTGGGTGAGCTGCGGCGGGTTCGATCCGAGCGACAATTTCGAGTGCCTCATGCAGTTCGGGGGCGTGCTCTACGGCGCGTCGCACTTCGCCGTCTACCGCTACGAGGGCGGGACGAAGTGGACCTGCCTCGGCCGAAAGCCGCACGACATCTCGCAGATCCACAGCATGACCGAGTTCGACGGGAAGCTGGTCATCGGCACCTGGCCGCAGGGCTACGTGCTGCGATACGCGGGTGGCGAGCAGTGGGAGATCATGGGCCGGCTGGGACTCCCTGAAGGCAAGGGCGTCGAGCTCATCAACGAGATCAACGCGTTGCAGATCCACAACGGCAAGCTCTACGCGGGCGTTTTGCCCAAGGCCCAGATCCACCGCTACGAGCGCGACGGGTTGTGGACGTTGCTGGGCAGCTTCGCGAGCAGGGCCGACTTCGACCAAGCGGTGCTGCCGACGTGGGGGCGCGTGGTGAGCCTGACGACGCACGCGGGGAGGCTCTTCGCCGCGACCGGGGCCTGCCAGGCCCGGGCGATCGACCTTGATCCGGAGCGGACGATGGGTCGCGTCCTCGCGGCCCAGGCGGGGCAGGTCGTCGATCACGAGCGCGACATCGGCGGGGCGTGGACGCATATCGCGGCCATCCGCCGCGGGAAGCGGTTGGCGCTTTACGTCGATGGCGAACTGTCAGCGGAGTCGGAAGCGCCGGCGGGACAGGCGTTCGATTTGGCGAATGTGCGCCCGCTGTTGATCGGCCGCGGGCCGCAGGGGTCGTTCGACGGATCGATTGCGGATGTGAGGCTGTACCGCGGGGCGCTCGGCGCGGCGGAGATCGCCGGATTGCAGTTGTCTTGTTAGCCGGACGCGCAAGCGACGGAGGTTATCTTTCGGCGCTCCGACCACAAATCAAACTAACCTCCGTCGCTTGCGCCTCCGGCTAACAATTCGCAGAGGCCTCATCACCGCGGCGTCAGCACATACCGGTAGCAATCGGCGTTGTTCACCTGCTCCGGGTCCTCGCCGTACGCGGTGAGCGTGATCTCCCAATCGTGCGTCTCGCGGTTCTCGATCAGCCAGAAGTTGGAGAACTCGACGTATTCGGATTGGTCCGGGGCGCGGTCGTCGATGACGATGACGGTGTCGCGCTTGAGGGCGACGCGCTCCTCGTCGACCTCGGCGACGACGAGCGGATATCGCGGCCAATTCCCACGCGGGGGGACGCGCGAGATGTTGCCGAACCAATACAGCTTGCCGGTGACGCTGTGGCGGGCGAGGTGGTGGATCGAGGCGGGGGAGTAGAAGAGCGAGCCGTCGTCGTAGCCCAGCGGGCGCAGGGGCTCGAGGGTCATCCCGCCGTCGGAGGAGAGGCTGACGTACTTGCGTCCGATGGCGTAGCCCTCGACGGAGGCCCGCCAGATGACGAGCACGCGCCCGTCGCGCAGCTCGGCGACCGCGGGCTCCTGCAGGCCTTCGAAGGAAAGCTCGTAGGGCACTTCGATGCGTTGGCCGGGCGTCCAGTGGTAGTCGCGGAGCGCGGGGTCCCATCGCCCTGCGACGAGCAGCGCGCCGAGCCGGCAGTAGCGCGTGGAGTTCAGCGGATCGTTGGGCGCGTTGGCGGCGCAGAGGCCCAGGATGAGCGAGCCGTTGGAGTGGCGGATGAAGTTGTTGCCGAAGTAGGCCTGGTTGCGCTCGATGAAGGCGGGGTCGAGCGGGTGGGCGGGGTTGAAGTCGGGCCCGGGCTCGTAGCGGAGCTGGCGCGGGGCGGTCCACGTCCTGCCCAGGTCGCTCGAGAGGCGGATGTAGGTGAAGGTGTGGAACTGCCTGCAGGTGGAGAATTGCCGGGTCATGATGCCCGCGGGGTAGTCGCGGATCGCCTGGGCGTCGGGGCGGTCCTCTTGTCCTGGCACCTGCCGCAGCCACGCTTCGACGAGCAGGCCCGAGACGGGGTCGTGGAACTTCGTCCCGCCGACCTCGACGAAGTCGACCCCGCTGTGGCGGGCGACGAACGGCTCCATCGGCTCAAGCGGGGTCCACGTGCGCCCGTTGTCGGGCGACCAGCGGCGCATCATCTCGGTGTGGATGTCGACCTTGGCCTCGACCGCCTGGATCTCCATGCGCTCCAGGCCCGGGCCGACGTAGAGCTGCCCCACCACGGCCGCGGCCCCGGGACGGGTGTGCCGTCGGTGGAGTTCCTTGCGGACGTTGACGATCGGGCGGTTGGTCAGCCAAGGCTGGATGGGGTGCGTCATTTCTTGCCGCGTCCGGTCTTGGTTGCGGAGGCGCGGGCGGCCGCGGCGAGCTTGGCGTGCTTCTTGTCGAGCAAGCCGATTTTGTCGAGTTGCGCGCCCAGCGCGTCCATCTCCTTGTCGGTGAGGTTGTAGTACGGGCTGCGGCGCCAGCGGCCTTGGATGCCGATGAGCTCGCACCAGGCGTGCATGCCCGCGTCGAACGAGCCGGGGAGGCCCATGAGCGCGTCGAACATCGGCATGTCGTAGTCGCGCACGATCTCGGCCGCCTTGTCGTAGTCGCTCGACGTCACGGCCTTCCAGTAGCGGTGGGCGATGTCGGGCTTGTAGGTGATGAGCGTCGAGAGGTGGCCCTGGCAGCCGAAGGGGGCGAGGTAGAGGTGGATCTGCTTGCTCCCGCCCGCGACGACGGTCCAGCGGTCGTGCACGGCCGCGGTCATCCGCCGCCCGAACTCGTCGCAGACGTCGTCCTTGATCGCGATGACGTTGGGCACCTCGTCGTGGAGCCGGTTGATCAGCTCGAGGCGGAAGCCCTGCCCGCGCGAGAAGAGCAGGGCCGTGACGACCATCACCGGCATCTCCTTGGCGACCGCGGCGTAGTGCTTCACCAGCGTGTCGAGGGTGGAGGATTGGGCCCAGTCGGGCGGGAAGACCATGAGGATGTCGGCCCCGATCTCGCGGCATTCCTTCGCCCAGGCGACGGCCTTGCCGGTCCACCACTGCCGCTCCGCGGCGATCACCTTGGCGCGCCCACGGGCCTGCTCCACCACGGCGCGGGTGACGTCGGCGAGCTCGGCGTCGGTGAGGATGGAGTAGAGGCTGTCGCCGTAGGTGAGCATGAGGGCGACCGCGCCGTTCTCGATGCAGCGCTCGACGTAGTTCCGCGTGCCGGGAAAGTCGATGGCGCCGTCGGGATGGAAGGCGACGCGGACGGAGGGGATGAGGCTCGAGAGGGCCTGCTGGATCTCGGGGTGGCGGCGCATGGGTGGCCTTTGCGAAAGGGGGGCAAGGGGGAGGCGATGCGCAGAATATCGCGGAGCGGGTGGGGGTTGCAATGGCGGGGGTTGTCTGGCTTCTTCTCCGTTGTGGATGCCCTGCTGAAATGACCATGCTTGATCAGAGCCGGACACTGTGTGTCCGAAGCTCGGGCGAAAGCGGTACTCCGCTCGCACGTCTCGTCGGGAGCCCTCTAGGCTCGAGAGTCGTCGCGTCTTGGGAAGATGCTGTCGACGCGGCTTCAGTGCAAGTCGTGACATGCCAGCAAGTGCGGCACTTCGCGCGCGGCGGAGTACCGCTTTGCGCCCGATCATCGGCGACACAGTCGCCGGCTCTGATCAGACGAGGGGCGTTGTGCGCCGGTCTGAATCCGCGCAAGAAAAACGCCGGACCAGCAAGGTCCGGCGTCAATGGGCGCGGTAGGATTCGAACCTACGGAGGCGTTAAGCCAGCAGATTTACAGTCTGCCCCGTTTGGCCACTTCGGTACGCGCCCTCGATGATCGCGGGGTCCAAGAGATTATCGCGTCGTTCGCCTTGAATCAACTTTGGGGCCTGTGGGGGGCGTGCGCCGGGCAGGCGTGGGGGCCTGCCGAGAGCCCTTGCGCAACGCTAAATATTGCGTTGCCCATTGCTTGCCGATACGATTCCCACGCCTTTCCTGTCCGATAAGAAGCCTAGCGAGGTCTCTTCATGGATGGTGGCGCGTCCAGCTTGAATGCCCATGTCCTGGTGCTCAACCGGCACTGGATGCCCATCCGCGTCACCGACGCGAGGCGGGCGTTCTCGTTGCTGGTGCGCGAGCTGGCCGAGGTCATCCACGTCGACGACGGGGCATACACCGCCCACAGCTTCGAGAACTGGGCCGACCTGAGCAAGGTGCGCGAGCGCTTCGACGCACGGCAATACGAGTGGGTCAAGACGGTGCGGATGCATGTCGCGGTGCCCAAGGTGATCCGCCTGCTGGGCTACGACCGCCTGCCCGCGCAGGACGTGAAGCTCAACCGCCGGAACATCTTCGCGCGGGACCGCAGCCTCTGCCAATACTGCGGCAAGCACTTCCCCACCTCGGAGCTGAGCCTCGACCACATCCACCCGCGCAGCCAGGGCGGGAAGAGCACGTGGGAGAACCTCGTCTGCGCCTGCGTCCACTGCAACGCCCGCAAGGGCGGGCGCACGCCCGAGCAGGCCCACATGAAGCTGATCCGCAAGGCGGTCAAGCCCAAGCGGAACCCGGTGATCAGCCTGCGCCTGGGCACCGAGAAGTACGCGAGCTGGCGTCAGTTCCTCGACCATGCCTACTGGTCGGTGGAGCTGAAGTGAGGCGGGGGGCGGCCGACGGTCTCCGTCCGGGTGCCGGCGGCTTCTCAACGAACGCAAGCATCCGAACGCCGTCGACATGCGGCGATTGAGTAGAGCCTTGCATAGGCTCGCCGGTTCCGCCTTCGCCGCGCGTGGAGCGGTTACGATGCTCCCGCCGATGCCTCCCAACCGCGACACCGCCTCTCCGCCCCGCCACCACCCGCGCCTCCACGCGGCCGCCCGCACCGACGACTTCCTCTACGCCCAGCTCATCCCCTACATCGGGAACAAGCGCAAGCTGCTCCCGCTGATCTGGCGGGCGATCGAGCACACAGGCGTCGACCCGCGGACGGGCTCGTTCGTCGACCTCTTCTCCGGCTCGGGCGTCGTCGCGAGGCTCGCGAAGCAGCGCGGGTTCCGGACGATCGCCTACGACTGGGAGCCGTACTCGCACCGGCTCGCGCACGGGACGATCGCGCTGAACCACGCACCGCCCTTCGCCGCCCTGGGCGGGCGCGACGCCGCGTTCGCCCGGCTCAACGCGCTGCCGGGTGTGGAGGGCTACATCACGCGCCACCTCTGCCCCGCCGACGACGAGAGGCCCGACCCGGCGACGGAGCGGATGTTCTTCACGCGGGCGAACGGGATGCGCATTGACGCCGTGCGCGGGCAGGTCGCGCGGTGGGAGGCGACGGGGGAGCTGTCGCGCGACGAGTCGGCCTGCGTGGTGGCGGCGCTGATCTACGCCGTGAGCTACGTGAGCAACACGAGCGGCGTCTTCAAGGCCTACCACCGCGGCTGGGGCGGGCAGACCAAGACGGCGCTCTACCGCATCTTGAGCCCGCTCACGCTGCGCCCGCCGGTGCTGCACGACAACGGGCGGGAGAACCTCGCGCTGGAGCGCGACGCGATGGCGCTCGCGGCGGAGCTGGGCGACGCGATGGGCGATTTGATGGGCGGCGCAAAGGGTGGACGGCCATCGATCGTCTACCTCGACCCGCCCTACAACCAGCATCCGTACGGGAGCAACTACCACGTGCTCAACACCGTCGCGCTGGGCGACGAGCCGGCGGTCGCGCCGGCGATCCGCGTCGCGGGCAGGACGGTCGACAAGTCGGCCATCCGGCGCGACTGGCGCGAACTGCGGCGGTCGCCCTTCAACGCGGCGAGGCTTGCGCCGGACGCGATGGGCAAGCTGGTCGAGGCGATCGACGCGGATTGGCTGTTGGTGAGCTACAGCACGGACGGCAACATCCCGGCCGAGGCGGTGCTGCAGATGATGGCGGCCCGCGGCACGCTGAGCGTCTTCACGCAGCGGTACAAGCGCTACCGCGTGAGCAGGCCGCGGATGAGCCCGCGCGGGCACAACGTGGAGTTCGTCGCGGCGGTGGATCTGCGCGCGAAGCCGTCGCCGGACGGCGTGGCGGGGTGGATGCGCGAGATTCAGGAATCCGCGTAGAGCGGGCGGGGCCGCCGGGACCGATGGTTGACCGCGGTCACGCCTTGGGCGGGTGCGCGATCAGGTCGAGCACGCGGAGCAGCTCCGCCACGCTCCAGGCTTGGGCGACGCAGCCGTCGGGGCGGTGGGGCGACGCGCCCTCGGCGATCTCGGGGACTTGCCCCAGGCCCGGGCCGAGCATCCACTGCAGCAGGCCGTCGATGGCCTGCCGCGCCTCGGCGCGGGAGGCGTCGCTGAAGCGCCCGACGCGCAGCAGGCCCTCGGCGTAGGGCCCGATCAGCCAAGGCCAGACGGTGCCTTGGTGGTAGGCCTCGTCGCGCGACATCGGCGGGCCGCCGTAGTGCGGGTGGAACTTCGCGTCGTCGGTCGGCAGCGTGCGGATGCCCAGCGGCGTGAGCAGCCGCTGGCGCACGGCGTCGATCACCTGCTGCTGCCGCTTGCGCGGGAGCGGCGAGTGGGCGAGGCTCACCGCGAGCAACTGGTTCGGGCGCAGCGAGGCGTCGATGTGCTCCTGCCCCGAAGGGTCGGTCCAGGCGTGGTCGTGCAGGTAGCCGAGCTGGTCGTTCCAGAAGATCTTGGAGAATGAGCGGCCGATGCGGGCGCCGAGCTTCTGGTAGTGGTCGGCCGAGTTGCGGTTCGTCTCCGCGAGCATCTCCGACATGCCCGAGAGGACGTGGAACCAGAGCGCGTTGATCTCGACGGCCTTGCCCGGGCGCGCGGTGAAGACCACGCCGTTGCAGGCGGCGTCCATCCAGGTGAGCTGCGTCGCGGGCGTGCCGGCGGTGACCAGCCCATCGCCGGTCATGCGGATCAGGGCGGCCCCCTCCTGCTTGGCGATGTGGGCCAGCTCGGGTGGGGTCGTGCCGCGGATGTAGGCCTCGACGATCAGTTGGCAGGCCTCGCCGAGCCACTGCGTCCAGGCCTCGCGGTCGCCGCTGACGCGCACGTACTCCATGGCCGCGTGGACGAACCAGAGGCTGCCGTCGACGGTGTTGTACTGCCCCGCCGAGGCGTCCTTGTCGTCGAAGACGTTGGGCACCAGCCCGTCGCGCACCACCGCGGCGAAGGCGCGGAGCACCGAGCGGGCCTCGTCGTAGCGCCCCGTGGTGAGCAGCAGGCCCGGGAGGGCGATGAAGGTGTCGCGCCCCCAGTCGGTGAACCACGGGTAACCCGCGATGATCGTCGCGAGCTTCGTCTCCTTGATCCAGCGGTCGACCACGAAGTCGTCGGCGGCCAGCGCGAGGATCGTCGGCAGATCGGCGGGCATCCCCGCGGGCGGCGCGGCCGCGGTGGGCGCGGGACTCGTCAAGGCCGACAGCCGGTCGATCACCGGCGCCAGCCGGCGCAGGCGCGTGTCGTCCTCGTCGGGCAGCGGCGGCGCGGGCTGCTCGCCCAGGGCCACGGTCAACGCGGCCTCGCCCCCGCGGGCCGGGTCGAGCGGAACTTCGAACCAGCCGGGGAGGAAGTAGTCCTCCTCGCAATCGAGCCCGCGGTGGTCCTCGATTTCGTAATAAGCCTTGTACCACCACTCGGGGGCTGGGCCGAAGCGGCTGCCCGGGCTGCGGAGGGTGACGGCGAGGTCGCCCCGCTTGAGGGTGACGCTGTCGGCCCCGTGCTGGGCGGAGGGCGCGCCGTCGCGCGACTGGAGCTGCACCTGGTGGTAATCGCGGAGGGAGGTCAGCGGCCCGAGGCGGAGCGTGAGGCTGGGCAACGCAGCCTGGCCTGCCGCGGGGGTGAAGCGCACGCGGTAGCGCAGCGTCGCGGCCTGCTGCTTCCAGTGCAACGCAAGCTCGCGGCGGAACTCGATCTGCCCGGGAATGCCCTCGATCTTCGCGACGCGGTGGGTCCAGGCGACGCGCACGCCGCGCTCGAATCGCGTGAGGGTCGAGCAGCCCTTGGGGGCGAAGACGCGCGGGACCTGGGCGTCGAGCCCGCGGAACTGGCAGGTGGTGAACTCAAGTCGGAGCGGCTTGGGCTGTCCGCCGATGACGACCTGTTCGAGCACTTGGTTCAACGCGGCGAAGCGCGCGACGGGCGGGCGGGCGGAGGCGACGAGCAGTGCGTGGTAGCGGCGGGTGTTGACGCCGGGCACCGTGCCCATGGCGAAGGCGCCCGTGCCGTTGGTCAGGACCCACTCGCGCTCCAGCAGCGCAAGCGGGTTGGAGGCGATCGGGAGCGTGTGGGTCATGGGGGGGACGGGCATGAACAACATCCATGAGTGGAGCGGGCATCGTCCTGATGACCAGCGGAGGCGCCGTCACGGGCGATCTTAGCAACCCTTTGATTCCCCGCGACACCGAACGTCACACCGAAATTCCGGCCTCACCGCAGCTTCAGCGTCGCCAGCGCCACCGCCGCGAGGATCGCGCTGATGAGCCAGAAGCGCACGACCACCTGCTGCTCGGTCCAGCCGCTGAGGTGGAAGTGGTGGTGGATCGGGGCGCACTTGAAGATGCGCTTGCCCTTGGTGAACTTGAAGTAGCCGACCTGGAGCATCACGCTCACCGCCTCGAGCACAAAGATCCCGCCGATGATCAGCAGCAGGAACTCCTGGCGGATGACCACGGCGATGTACCCGATGAGCCCGCCCAGCGCGAGCGAACCCGTGTCGCCCATGAAGACCTGCGCGGGATGGCAGTTGAACCATAAAAAGCCGAGGCAGGCGCCGACCATCGCGGCCGCCATCACCGCCAACTCGTCGCTCTGGGGGATGTAGGGCACGAGCAGATGCTTGGCCTGGATCTCCTGCCCGGCGATCCACGCGAGCACGGCGAAGGCGAAGGCGACGATGCTCATCGTCCCGCCCGCGAGGCCGTCCATCCCGTCGGTGAGGTTCACCGCGTTCGACGAGCCGGTGATGACGACGATGGTCAGCAGCACGAAGGTCCACTTGCCCAGCACGATCAGGTCGGGCGAGGGCAGGGCCTCGCGGGGGAGGGCGGTGGAGGTCCAGGTCTTCAGGAACGGGAGGTTCAGAGCGGTGCTCATCCGCGAGAGCTGCTCGGGGTCGCTGGTGAACTTGTTCTGCCCGTGGTGGTAGATGAAAATCCCCAGCACCACGGCGAGCCCCAACTGCAGCAGCAGCTTCTCGGCGCTGTAGAGCCCCTCGCGCGACCCGGGCTTGCGCCGCGCGCTGGTGAGCTTGAGCCAGTCGTCGAAGAGCCCCACCAAAAACAGCCACAGCAGGCAGATCATCCCCATCTGGATGTAGAAGCTCTTCAGGTCGGCCAGCAGCACGGTCGAGGCGAGGATCGCCCCGCAGATGAGGATGCCCCCCATCGTGGGGATGTTCGCCTTCTGCTTCATGAGCTGGTTGAGGTCCTTGTTGTAGAACTCGGGGTTGTCCCCGATCTTCTGCTTGAGGAGCCAGCGGATGGTGCGCCGCCCGAGCGCCAGGACGATGGCGAAGCTCAGGAGCAGGGCCATGAGGGCGCGGAACTCGGAGTAGAGGAAGACGCGCACGAACCGGAAGAGGTCGTAGTGGGTCAGCGGTTCGCGGAGGAGCTCGACGAGCGTCTTGATCATTGGAGCTTGGGCGGCTTGGGTAGCGTGAGTCGCGTGGTGGGCATGGGAGGCGGAGGCTATTGGCCGGAAGGCGGCGATTGTCGGGGGTGCGCCCCGGAAAGCAACCGCACCCGGGGCCGGATCGGCCGCGGTGAAATGGTTTGGAAATCAGTCTCCCGCGGGGAAGCGTTGGCGGACGGCAGGCACGAGGCGTTCGAGCCCCATGCCGCGGGAGGCCTTGAGAAGCACGATGTCGCCCGGCTCGAGCAGGGCGGCGACGCGGGCGGGGACGCTGTCGTCCCACATCGCAAAGGCCTGCACGCGGTCGCCCGGCCAGGCCTTGCCCAGCGCCTGGGCGATGAAGAGCGAGAGCCGGCCGATGACGATGACCAGGTCGATCCCGCCGCGCGGGTTGGCGGCGCGGCTCTCGGCATCGAGGCGGGCCAGAAGCGTGCCGATGCCGCGGTGCTGGTCGGGCCCGGAGTCGCCCAGCTCGAGCATGTCGCCCAGGACGGCGACGCGGCGGCCGGCGCTTCCGGGAGGCGCGCCGGGGGCGGGGCGGGGCACGCCCAGGAGCGTGCCGAGCGCGGCCGCCATCGAGTCGGGGTTGGCGTTGTAGGCGTCGTTGATGAGCAGGAGCGTGTTGGGGGCCTTGCCCATGGGGGCGACGGTCAGCCGCATGGGCACGCCGGTCGCCGAGGCGAGGGCCTGGGCGACCGCGGCGTCGTCGAGGCCCATCCACTGCGCCACCGCCACGGCGGCGATCGCGTTGAGCGCGTTGTGCCGCCCGAGCAGGCTGATCCGCCGCTCCGGGCCGCCGTCGACGCGGAAATGCTGGTCGGTGCCGTCGCCGATCCGGCAATCGGTCAGCCGCGGGTTGGCCCGGGCCGACTCGCCGAAGCGGACGATCTTGCGGCCCGGCTCGAGGGCCTTGAGGTGCGGATCGAGCAGCGTGTCGTCGGTCGCGACGACCAAGCCGTCCTTCTTCACCCACGAGAGGATCGAGGCCTCCTCTTGGGCGACGCCCTCGAGCGTCTTGAAGAACTCCATGTGCTCCTGGCCGATGCTGGTGACGACCGCGGCGTCGGGCCGGACGATCCGCCCCAAGGCGGCGAGCTCTCCGGGATGGTTGGTGCCCGCCTCGACGACGACGAAGGCGTCCTTCTCCGACGCGCCCAAAAGTGTGAGGGGGACGCCGATGTGGTTGTTGAAGCTTTTGGGGCTTTGGGTGCCCTTGAGGCGGACGCTAAGCAGGCTGTGGATGAGGTGGCGCGTGGTGGTCTTGCCGTTGGAGCCCGCTACGGCGATGACGCGGCAGCCGACGTCCTCGAGCCGGTCGCGGTAGCGGGCGGCGAGGGCCTGCAGGGCCAGGAGCGTGTCGGCGACCTCAAGCACGGCGGGCCTGCCGGCGAGCGAGGCGACGCCGCCCGGCGGCGGGCGCTGGACGATCAGGAGCGACGCCCCGGCGCGGGCGGCCCCTTCGATGAAGTCGTGGCCGTCGAATTTGTCACCGGCGAGGGCGAGGAAGGCCTGGCCGGCGTTGATCGCTCGCGAGTCGGTGCTCAGCCCGCGCACCTGCGCCATCGGGTCGGCCGGGGGGGCGAGCCAGCGGCCGCCGACCGACGCGGCGATCTCCTGGGGCGTCCAGAACGACGCGGGCTTCTGCCGCTCGGCGGGAAACGACGGGCTGGGGGCGGACGGCGGTCTCATGGTCGATCCTGCTTCACGCCCCCGCGGGCGGCACTTCCTTGAAACGCCGGGCAATTCGCACCGGCCTGAACCTATTCCGCATGCACTTACTTCGCTCGCCTCTCCAACGCGCGGGCCGCCTCCTCGCGGTCATCAAAATGCCGCTTGGTCGTCCCGATGATCTGGTAATCCTCGTGCCCCTTGCCCGCGAGCAGCACCACGTCGTCAGGCCCCGCGAGCGAGACCGCCAGGACGATCGCGCGGGCACGGTCGGGCTCGACGCGGACGGCTGGGTCCTGCGACGCCCGCGCGTGCGCGGTGGTGACGTTCCCGTCGTGGCCGTTGGCCTGCGCGCCCGTTGGGCGGACGTCGGCGACCTCGAGCCCCGTGGGCACGCCTTCGAGGATCTGCCCGATGATGAACATCGGGTCCTCGGTGCGCGGGTTGTCGCTGGTGACGACCACGCGGTCGGAGAGTTTGCAGGCCACGGCCGCCATCTTGGGGCGCTTGGTGCGGTCGCGGTCGCCGCCGCAGCCGAAGAGGGTGATGATCTTGCCCGTGGTGAGCGGGCGCAGGGCGGTGAGCACGTTCTCCAGCGCGTCGTGGGTGTGGGCGTAGTCGACGAGGACGACGGGCAGGCGCGTCCCGGGCTTGAGGCGCTCAGGCCCGAGGCGGACGGGCTCGAGCCGGCCCGGCGGCGCAGGGCAGGCCTCGAGCGAGCCGCTCAGACTCCGCGCCATCGAGGTGACGCAGTTCGCGGCCGCGACGGCCTGCAGGACGTTCATCGCGTTGTGTCTCCCCACCAGTGGGAGGTTCACTTCGAGGCTGCCCCACGGGCCGTCGAAGCGCACTCGCGTGTGGTCGGGCTTCATCGCGAGGATCGTGGCGACGCAGCGCTGCGCGCCGCCCGAGGCCGCGGACTCCTTGGCGACCTCGTCCACGGAGGCGACTTCGCAGGGAATCACGCGGGCCTTGCAGTCGCGCAGGAGGCGCGGCGTCCAGGCGTCGCCGGCGTTGACCACGGCGTAGGCCTCCGGGCCGAGCCCCTCGAAGAGGATCGCCTTGGCGGCGGCGTAGTTCTCCATCGTGCCGTGGTAGTCGAGGTGATCGCCGGTGAGGTTGGTGAAGACGCCCACGGCGAAGCGGAAGGCGGAGGCCCGACCTTGGTGCAGCGCGTGGCTGGAGACCTCGGCGACCGCGGCGGCGCAGCCGTTGCGGACCATCGCGGCCAAGTGCCGCGAGAAGTCGATCGCGCCGGGCGTGGTGAGCTCGGCGGGGGTGCGCGTCGCGCCGTCGTCGATCACCACGGTGCCGATGATCCCGCACTTCACGCCTGCGCGGGCGAGCAGGTGGGCGACGACGAAGGCGATGGTGGTCTTGCCGTTGGTGCCGGTGACGCCGATGAGCTTGAGCTTCTGCGCCGGCCGGCCGAAGAAGCGCTCGGCGATCTCGCCGACCAGCGCGTGGTCGACCTTGGGCGCCTGGACCCAGGCGACGCTCTTGGGGAGGTCGGCCGGGGCGGGCAGCTCGGCGAGGACGGCGGCGGCCCCGCGCGAGAGGGCGTCGGCGATGAAGGTGCGCCCGTCGCCCTTGGAGCCGGGGCGGGCGATGAAGAGCGAGCCGGGCTTCACGGCGCGGGAGTCGTCGGCGAGGTCGGGGAGGTCGATGGCGTCGGCGCCGGAGCGCTTGAGGTTCAGCCCCAGGACCAATTCGTTGAGCAGCATGGGATCTGGCCTGTGGAACGAAATCGTGGGAGCGGAGACGGGTGGACGGCCGGCCGAAAACCGCAGGCGCAGAAGCAGGCGCAGGGAAACCACGCCCGATCGGTGCTGGCGGCTATGGCATTATCGGCGGGCCGCGCCGGGCCGGGCCAACTTTCGTCCGCGCGGGGAATGGGATGCGTCTGGATTGTTCCGTCTGATCAGAGCCGGACACTGTGTGTCCGTCGATCGGGCGAAAGCGGTACTCCGCTCGCGCGAAGTGCCAATGTCGCTGACGGCGTCGATGACACGCGGTCTCTCCGGAAGAGGCTGTTGCCGGAGAACCAAGGATAACACGATGTCTGATGGATGCCGGCGATTCGTGCGCGGCGGAGTACCGCCTTGCGCCTGAAGAACGGACACACAGTGTCCGGCTCTGGTCAGAAATCGCCGCAATCCGCCTTCCGCGCCTGTTCGCGGGTCCAGCCCTGCCGCCAGCCCCGTCTGCAACGGCTTTATCGGTCGCGCCGCGGCCGCTGGACGATTGCACATAGTCTCAAGCCGCTTGCGAAAGAGCCGGGCCGCGAACGCCGATGAACAGCGCATCTGTAACGCATTTGGGAGGGGTTCATGGCTATTCCGAGCGAAAACGCTCCGTTGCGAACCGTCCGCCTTGCCGAAAAAGACCAGGCCAAGCTCCTGGCCGCGCTTGAACGCGCCGGCTCGAGCTTCGACGAGAACGCCAATCGCCGCCGTGTCCGCGTCCCCCTCAACGGGACCGTCATCGTCATGATCGACGGCCACAACGGGAACGCGACCAAGTACGCCGTCGTCCCCCGGAACCTGAGCAGCCAAGGGCTGGCCTTCATCCACGGCCAATTCGTCTACGCCAAGCAGACCTGCCGCGTCGTCCTGCCCACCCTGCGGGGGCAGTGGGTCGCCGTGAAGGGGACCGTGCTCCACGCGCGGCACATCGGCGGGATCATCCACGAAGTGGCGGTGCGATTCGCCGAGACCATCGACCTCGCCCAGTTCGTCGGGCTCACCCCCGAGCAGGACGAGCGCCACAAGCGCGAGCGCGTACGCAGCGGCCTGCCGGCGGAGGGCCCGCTCGACCCGGGCGCGGCCACGGGCAGGCTGCAGGGCCACGTCCTGTTGGTCGACTCGCTGGAGGTCGACCGCCGGCTTTTCGCGGTTTGGCTCGGCGGGCAGGGGCTGTCGATCGGCGAAGCCGCCACGCCGGCCAAGGCGATCGAGCAGTTCGAGCGCGTCGCGCCGACGATCGTGCTGATCGACGTGCGCTCCAAGCAGGGCGACGGGCTGGAGTTCGCCCGCGAATTGCGGAAACGCGGATATGCCGGGCCGATCGCCGCGGTCTCCTCCGACGAGGCGGAGGCGACGCAGGCGGCGGTGATGGCGGCGGGGTGCAACGCCTTCCTCGCCAAGCCGTGCGCGAGGCCGACCTTCGTGCAGATGATCGAGCAGTTGCTGAACTTCGACCCCGCGCTGTCGGACCCGACCAGCCAGACGCCGATCGTCAGCTCGCTCGCGGGCGACGCGCAGATGGCGGGGATGATCGAGAAATTCGTGGCAGGGCTGGGCCCGAGCATCGAAAGCCTGGCCGCGGCCAAGCGCTCCGGCGACGTGCAGGCGCTGCAGACGGTCTGCCAGGAGCTCAAGGGATCGGGGAGCGCGTACGGGCTGCCGCCGCTGACGCAGATGTCGCGCCTCGCGCTGGGGCAGCTGCAAGCGTCGACGCCGGACCTCGTGGCGGTCGGCCGGGCGATCGACGACCTGATCGCGATCGCGAAGCGCGTCCGCGTGAAATGACGGATGGCGAGGGCGGACGCCGGGCTCAGGCGTTCCGTGTGCAGGAGGCCGGGCTCTGGCCCGTGCGCACCCAGACGCTGGCGCGCCCGCGCACGCCCTTGAGCGACGAAAGCCGCTTGAGGTAGGTCTCCAGGGCCTGCTGATCGAACGCAATCAGGAAGTCGGGCTGGGCGGTGCGGTTCAACACGCGGATCTGTTCGATCACTTCCTGTTTGCTCATGGCTGGCGGCTCCTGTCCGATGTCTTGTCCGATATCCCGGGCGATGCTCTCTTTCCGCTGGCTATCGGCCCGTAGCATCGGACGAAAATGTGCGATCGCATGAGGTGTAACTTCAGCGGACGTTCGATTCCGCCGATGATGCCGCGCGCCTCGAACAACGCTCCTGCGGAGAGGCGCCCGCGCCGTGCGCGGGGAAGGCCGGCGCGGGTAAGATGATGTGCTCGTGCGAACGCAAAACCCGTGAGCGAACACGAGCCCCCGATCAGGAGCCCGCCCATGCCCATCACCGTGCTGAGCCCCTACAGCGGCAAACAGGTCAAGGTGCGCGACAACGACGCGGGCCGGGCCGTGCGCGACGAGGAGGGGCGCATCTTCTATGTGATGCCCAAATCCGACGGCACGGGCTACTACGGAGCCACGACCCGGGCCGGGAACGCCAAGGAGGAGGCGCGGGCGCTGGAGTTGGAGTCGAAGGTCGCCGTCGGGCAGGGCGAGGCCAAGAGCCGCAACGTCGAGATGCAGGAGATGCGCAAGCCTGGGCGCAGCATGAAGGGGCCGGTGATCCTTTTGGTGCTGGTCGCCCTGTTGGCTGCCGCGGGCTGGGCCTTCTTCTACGGCCCGCTGAAGGACATGAACCCCTTGGCTCGCCCCGCGACCCCGCCCGCCGAGCCGGCTCCCGCGTCGAAGGCTCCGCCCGTGGAATCGACCCCCGCGCCGTCGACCGAGAAGGCGCTCGCCGCCGCCGCCGCCGCGTCGGGCCAGGCGCCTGCCGGGGTTGCCGCCAAGCCGATGCCGGACCCGGACGACCCCACGCGGATGGCGCTGCCCAGCGGGCTGAGATACAAGGTCGTGAAGCCCGGGACGGGCGAGGCCGTGAAGTTCGGCGACCGCGTGCAGGTGCGGTACACCGGCGCGGTCGTGGGCGGGGAGCGCTTCGAGTCGTCCGACGACAACGAAGCGCCGTTCCTGGTGACGGTCGGCGCGGCGCGCAACCTGAAGTTCTGGAACGAGGCCCTGCCGGGCATGACCGTGGGCGAGAAGCGCTCGCTGACGGTCCCGCCCGCTCTGGCCTACGGCAGCAAAGGCACGGCGATCGTGAAGGGCAACAGCACGCTCACGTACGACGTGGAACTGCTGGCGATCATCAAGGCCAAGCCCGAGCCCACGCCGTGAATGCGGGCCGCCGCGGATCGCGCGGGGAGCGCCTCAAGGCCAGAGCAGCACGTCCTTGAAGACCACGTCCTCGCGGCGGTTCTGCCACGAGGGGATGTTCCGCTCGTTGTCGCGCGTCCACCAGAGCGCCCTGCCCTTCGAGAGGCAGACGATCATGGTGCGGATGGTGTGCTCGATCGGCGGGTCGCCGGGGTGGAGGACGTCGCCGTTGTCGCAGACCACGCCGTCGGGCCCGCGGTACTGCATCAGGGCCCGCATCTTCTCGAGCGTGGGCGCCTTCCGCGCGTCGTCGAGCAGCCGGGTCATGATCTCCTGACGCACGTCCTGGGCGGCCCAGTAGCGGGTGTCGGCGCAGGGGTTGGGCAGCTTGCGGTCGACCAGCGAAGCCGCCCGGCGGTCGGCGAGGAAGGCCTTCATCCCCGGCTCACGCGAGACCATCGCCGTGGTGAAGCCGAAGCCATCCTTGGAATGGCGCACGCCGATCCGGCAGGCGCTCTTCTCGATCATCGCCACGCGCCCCCGGCGGTCGATCACAATGTGATTTCCCGGGCCCCAGAAGAGGTTGTAGCGCGTAAGCATCTCCACGGCCTCGTCGGTGCTCCAGCAATAGCGGGCGATGAGCTTGAAGACCGGGGCGGGGAAGGTCTCGGGCGACTCCTCGTCGAGGAAGACGCCCGAGGAGACGCCGCCCATGATCAGGTGCTCGTTCATCAGGGGCCAAGTCGGTTCGGTGTAGGGCTCGTTGATGTCGGTGTCGAGGTTGGAGGCGAGCAGGGCGCCGTGGTCGCTCGTGGGGAAGTAGGCGACGCTGCAGTGGGCCTTGGGCTTGAAGCGCCCGCTGGCGATCACGCGGTGGAGGAAGTAGTTCCCGTCGGCGCAGGCCTCCGCCTGGGCGTCGTCGAGCCCGGCCCCGTCGCGCGTCCCGCGCCACTCGGCCTCGATCAGCTCGCGCATCCCGATCAGCTCCGGGTACCGCTGCAGGTCCGGGGCCGCCGCGAGCCGGCCGCGGTTCGACTCGCCCAGCACCCGCGCGACCTCCGTTCGGCCGCCCTTGCCGACCTGCCCCACGTAGAGTTGGACGATGTGCTCGGATTTGGCGCGGAGGAATTCCCCCCGCGCCTTGGCCGCGGCGAAAGCCTCTTCATACGACGATCGCGGCGTCCACATGGCGGGATGCTCCTGAAAATCGGCGGGTGCTGAAATCGCGTGTTTGACGGGAATTCATGCCCGTCGCCACGCGAGGCGGATTATACACTGTGCCTTTCCGCTCCCCCCCGGGCATCCGCGCCCATCCGAGGCCCGACCCATGAAGCAGCTCCTCCTCTCCCTCGCCGCCACGCTCCTGCTCCTCCTGCCCGCCGGCTGCGGCGACAGCGGCCCCGGCACGGGCACCGGCCCGACGACCGCGCCCGCCACCGGTCCCAGCGCCGGCGAGCCTGCGGGCGACGAGGCCGAGGCCGAGTTCCGCTTCGTCTCCGCCAACGAGCACAACTTCCTCGACCCGCAAAAGATCTCCTGGCTGCACGACATCCGCGTGGTCGACTGCCTCTTCGAGACGCTCGTCAAGACCAGCCTGCCCTCGCAGCAGATCGAGCCGGGCGTCGCGGAGAAGTGGGAGATCAGCGAAGACCAGCTCACCTACACCTTCCACCTCCGCCCCGACGCCCGCTGGAGCAACGGCGACCCGGTCACCGCAAACGACTTCCTCTTCGCCTGGCGGCGGGCGCTCATGCCCGACTTCGCCGCGGACTACTCGCAGCTCTTCTTCCGCCTCAAGGGTGGCGAGGACTTTTTCAAGTGGCGCGCGGGCACGCTCAAGGAGGACGCCTCTGGGGGGGCGGCGGCGGCCGTGCCGTGGAAGGAGATCGCCGCCAAGTTCGACGAACTGGTCGGCGCGAGCGCTCCCGACCCCAAGACGCTGGTCGTCCGCCTCGCCGAGCCCGTGCCTTATTTCCTGGAGCTCTGCGCCTTCGCGCCCTACGGGCCCAACCACGCCGCGAGCATCGAGCCGCTGCTCGCGCCCGACCCGAAGTCGGGCATGTACCGCATCGACCCGGGCTATTGGGGCGACCCCAAGAAGCTCGTCTGCAACGGGCCGTATGTCATCCAGCGGCGCCGGTTCCGCCAGGACCTGCTGATGGCGCAGAACCCGCGCTACTGGGACAAGGCCTCGGTGAAAAACCATTCGATCCTCGAGCTGATCATCGACAACCCGCAGACCGCGCTGATCGCCTACCAGAACGGCCAGGCCCACTGGTTGCCCGACATCCCCACCAGCTCGTCGATCGCGGCCGACCTGGTCCAGCAGGGGCGCAAGGACGTGCTGGCCTCGCCGTGGGCGGGGACGTACTTCTACAACTTCAACTGCCGTCCGACGCTGCCCGACGGGAGGAAGAACCCGCTGGCCGACGCACGCGTCCGCCGCGCGCTCTCGATGACGATCGACCGCAAGGCGCTGGTCACGCAGGTGACGCGGCTGAACCAGCCGATCGCGCGGACGTTCATCCCGCCCGGGTGCCTCCCGGGCTACGAGCCCCCGGTCGAGGCCGGCGCGGCGTTCGACCCCGAAGGCGCGCGCAAGCTGCTCGCCGAGGCGGGCTACCCCGGCGGCGCGTGGCTCACCGGGCTGACGATCCTCTACAACACGGGCCTGGGGCATGAGAACCTCGCCCAGCCGATCAAGAATTCGTGGGAGAAGAACCTGGGCGTGGTGGTCGTGCTCGAGGCGCAGGAGGGCAAGACCTTCTCCGAGCGGCTCAAGAAGCACAGCTTCACCATCGCCCGCGCGACCTGGACGGGCGACTACCGCGACGCGACGACCTTCCTCGACAAGTTCCGCAGCGACAACGGCAACAACGACGCCGCCTGGTCCAACGCCGAGTTCGACGGCCTGCTCGACCAGGCCGCGGGCGAGACCGACGCCGCCAAGCGCCTCGCGACGCTGCGCAAGGCCGAGGAGCTGATGCTCAAGGAGCAGCCCATCGCCCCGCTCTACCAACTTGTCACGCTCCATGTCTACGATCCGAACAAGATCGAAGGCATCGACCCCAACCCGTGGAACTTCCGCAGGCTCGACCATGTGCGCGTGAAGCGCTGAGGTTTCCTTCTCCATGGTCCGGGGTCCTTGGTCCCGTTTCGGGATTGCGCTTACACTTCCCCCCATGACCCGCCTGATCTTTTGGCGACTGCTCCAACTGCCCGTGATCCTGGCGGTCATCTTCGTCGTCACCTTCACGCTCGCCTGGATCATCCCCGGCAACCCGCTTGAGAAGCCCGACGGGCAGCGGCCCGACGCGGAGATCTCGGCCGCCATCCTCCGCCAATACAACCTCGACAACCCCTGGCGCTTCGCGGGCGAGTACCTCAAGGGCGTCTTCACCCGGGGCGACTTCGGCCCGAGCCTGCGCTACCTCGACCAGCGCGTCAGCGACATCATCGGGCAGGCCCTCCCGGTCTCCGCCGCCATCGGCACGCTCGCGCTCGCCATCGGCCTCATGCTGGGTTTGGCCGCGGGCATCCTCGGCGCGCTCTGGCCCCGATCGCCGCTCGACCTGGGCAGCCTCGCCGTCGCGATGGTCGGCGTGAGCCTCCCCACCTTCGTCACCGGGTCGATCCTCCTCGCCCTCGCCGCGGGCCTCTTCGGCTGGGCGCCCATCGGCGGGTGGACCTGGCCCGGGTGGTCGGTCGGCTCGCAGCTCTGGTGGTCCCGCGCGGGCATCATGATGAGCCACCTCATCCTCCCCGCGCTCACGCTGGGCCTCGCCCCCGCCGCCTACATCGCCCGCCTCATCCGGCTCGGGCTCGCCGACGTGATGTCGAGCGACTTCATCCGCACCGCCCGCGCCAAGGGGCTCAGCGAGCGCCAGTCCCTCTTCCGCCACGCGCTCAAGGTCGCCTTCCTCCCGGTGCTCTCCTTCCTCGGGCCCGCCGCGGCCGTCACGCTCACCGGCTCGTTCGTCGTCGAGCAGGTCTTCGCCGTGCCCGGGCTGGGCGAGCACTTCGTCAACGCCGTGCGCAACAAGGACCAATTCCTCATCCTCGGCGTCGTGCTGGTCTACTCCACGATCCTGATCGTCTTCAACCTCGTGGTCGACGTCGCCTACGCGTGGATCGACCCGCGGATCGAGATGGGCTGAGGCGCGCCTCGCGAGGACCGCATGCGATACATCTGGAGAATCAAGTCGCTCCCGGAGGTCCGCGGGCTCGCGCCCAAGGCGCAGGCCCGGCTGATCCGCCGCTCGGGCGGGGCCGGGCAGTTCTCGCTGCTCTTCTCGACGGCCTTCTGCCTGGCGCTGATGAGCCCGTTCGTCTTCGTGGCCTACTTCTTCTTATGGCAGTCCCATGCCGCCCCGGGCTGGGTCGTCTGGCCGACCTTTGCGCTCTCGCTGGGCTTGCTCGGCGCGATCCTCTACCAAGCGCTGCTCGCGGGCGTCCGCGCCAACATCCGCAAGAGCCTCGGCTATCTCGCGACCAACGGCCGGCTCGCCCGCTGCCTCGCCTGCGACTACGACCTCCGCGGCACGCCCGGCCCGACCTGCCCGGAATGCGGCGCGGGCGTCGAAGTCGTGGCCGTGCCTCCACCGCGGGCGCCGATTGAGTAGGTCGCCGCGCCTCGCCTCCTTTGCCTTCGACTGACCTCATCCGGCCTCGCCCAAGGCCCAAAGCCCATCCCGCGCCCCGTTAAACCATTTAAACGGCCTTGGGCATCTTCTCAGGCCTGCCCATCCTCCCGAACCATCAAGTCCCACCACATCAAGCCCGATGTAAACCCAGGCAAGCTAGGCAAGCTCCGCGGTTTGGCGGACGGCTTGGAATGCTCCCGGGGCTCGGCCCTGGCGGGTTCGAGAGGAGATCAGGCCTTTCTAGGCGGGGAACCATGGCTACCAATCAAATGGGCGACCTGACTTCGAAGATGATTTTCACCACTGGCGAAGCCGCGGATCTCTGCAAGATCTCGCAGCAGACGATCATCCGCTGCTTCGACAGCGGGCGCCTTCGTGGGTTCCGCGTGCCGGGCAGCCGGTTCCGCCGGATCCCGCGCGAGGAGCTCATCCGCTTCATGAAGGAGAACAGCATCCCCACCGACCTTCTCGAAGGCGGGAAGCGGCGGATCCTCATCGTCGACGACGACGAGCAGATCCTCGAGCTGTTCCAGGACGTCCTCGCCCAGGACGAGCGCTTCGAGGTCAAGACCGCCCAGACCGGGTACGACGCGGGCCTGCTCACCGAGCAGTTCCGTCCCGACCTGATGATCCTCGACTACATGCTCCCGGACGTGAACGGCAACGTCGTCTGCCGCACGGTCCGCCAGAACCCCGCGATGGCGGGGATGAAGATCATCATCGTCTCGGGCGTGGTGAACCAGGACGAGATCGACGAGCTCCTGCGAGCCGGGGCGGACGACTTCGTCAAGAAGCCCTTCAACACCGAGAAGCTCCTGTCGCGCGTGACGGAGTTGCTGGCGCTCTGATTCGGGACTCTGATTCAGGAATCTGACGCAGAATCCAATTCAGTGCGGGCAAGCGACGAAAACCGCGGCCGCGCGGAGTGATCGATGACCCAGGTCCACGCCTTGCCGGAACACGCGGGAACGCCCGCCCCTCATTCCGGGGGCGGGGTCGGGGTCGGTGGTCGGCCGTCGCGGCGGGGAACCCGGGCGGCGCCGGCGGCCACGCTGACCCGTCGGCGCACAGCGGAGGCATTGGCGCAGATGTCCGGCAACGACGCATCCCAAGCGCGCCACATCGAACTGATCCTGCGTCAGATCGATTCGCTCCCGACCCTTCCGGTGGTCGCGACGCGGCTGCTCTCCCTCACCGCCAGCGACGAGTCCAGCGCCCGCGACATCATGGAGGTCGTCAGCGCCGACCAGGCGCTGACCGCCAAGATCCTCGCGCTCTGCAAGCAGTCCGACCGTGGCGTGCGCACCGACGTGATGTCGGTCGACAAGGCGGTGGTGCTGCTGGGCTTCAACGCCATCCGCAACGCGGTGCTCTCGGTGCAGGTCGTGGGAATGTTCGACCGCCCCGAGCCCGACGGCGCCAACAAACCCGGCGCCTCCGGCACGGGCAAGCCCAACGACGCGGGCCACTTCGACCGCACCGCCTTCTGGCGCCACAGCCTCGCCGTCGCCATCACCGCCGAGTTCATCGCGGCCGCCCACCCCGGGTCGGCCGACTTGCCGCCTTCCGAGGCCTTCGTCTGCGGATTGCTGCACGACATCGGCAAGCTCGCGATCGACTACGTCCTGCCCAAGAGCTTCTCGCGCATCCTCGAGCTGGCCGACCTCAACCAGGGCAACATCTCCGAGTTCGAGCGGCGGATCGTCGGCATCGACCACCACACCGCCGGCAAGCGCCTCGCCGAGCAGTGGGGGCTCCCGCACCGCCTGCAGGACTGCATCTGGCTCCACGGCTCGAACTACGAGACGCTCCCCCGGCTCGACCATCGCCGGATGGTGGGCGTCGTCGGGTTGGCCGACCTCATGGTCCGCCGGGCCCACATCGGCTTCAGCGGCAACCACGTCCTCAAACAAGACCCGCAGGAACTGGCCCGCAAGATCGGGCTCGACGCCAGCCGGCTCGACTCCATCGGCCAGCGCGTGCACGAGGAGCTCGAGCGCCGCTCCAAGGCCTTGGGCCTCGACGACAAGGCCTCGCGCGACCTGTTCATCCAGTCGATCCAGCAGGCGAACCAGGCGCTGGGCCGGCTCAACGCCGCGCTCGACCGGCGCGGGGCGATGGCCTCGAGGCAGGCGCAGATCCTCGAGGCGGTCACCGCCTTCCACTCCGGGGCGACGCCCGGGAGCGGCGTGCCCGACGTGGTCAACTCCGTGGCGGTCAGCGCCGCGGGCGTGCTGGGCGGCGGGTTCTACGCCGTGGTCTGCCCGGGCGACAAGAGCGACGAGCGCACCCGCGCCTGGCTGATCTCGCAGTTCAGCGACCAGGGCAAGCCGATGCGCTCGCACCTGATCGAGCCCCCGCCCGAGGCGCCGGACATCATGTCGGTCGATCTCCACCAGCCCGCGGCCATGAACCTCATGGGCATCCTGCCCTGGATCTCCGATCACCTCGAAGGCGCGCCCGACCTGCGCTCGATCAAGATGCTCCCGCTCTCGTGCGGATGGGGCACGGCCGCGATCCTCCTCCACGACCGCCCGATGCTCCCGCCCTGGCAGATGCTCGCGCCGCTCGCCGCGACGTGGGGCTCCGCGATCGCCGCCGCGGCGCAGCACGACGGGGCGCGCAGGCTCGGCGAAGACCTCGCGGAATCGAACCGCGCGCTGGCTGAGGCCCAGGACCGCCTGCTCCGCAACGAGTCGCTCACGCGGCTGGGCGAGATGGCGGCCGGGGCGGCCCACGAAATGAACAACCCGCTCGCGGTGATCTCCGGGCGGGCCCAGCTCCTCGCCGGCACGCTCCCCGTGAACTCGCGCGAACAGAAGGCCGCCCAGACCGTCTGCGAACAGGCCCACCGCCTGAGCGACCTGATCACATCGCTGAGGCTCTACGCCGACCCGCCCAAGGCCGTGCGCCAGCAGACCGACATGGGCATCCTGCTCGACGAGGCGCTCAAGCGCGTCGCGCGCGAGGTGCGGGAGACGCGCGATGGGGGCAAGGGCGCGCCGGTCGATTTGAAGATCAAGAGCAAGCTGCCGGTGGTGCGGCTCGACCCGGACCAGATCAGCCAGGCGATCGCCGAGCTGATCCTGAACGCGGTACAGGCGCAGCCCAAGACCGGCGTGCAGGTGATCGTGCAGGCGGACAAGACGGCGAAACAATTGACGATCCAGGTGGTGGACGACGGCGTGGGCATGGATGGCCACACGCTCGCCCACGCGATGGACCCGTTCTTCAGCTCGAAGCCCGCGGGGCGGCGGATCGGCATGGGCTTGCCGCGGGCGCAGCAATTGGTGTCGACGCACAGTGGGTGGATCCAGCTTCGCAGCGCGCCCGGCGTGGGCACGACCGCGACGCTCACACTCCCGCTCGACCCCGAGGCCTAGTTTGCCGATAAGGAAGTTCGGGGCGGTGAAAACCGCCGGTGCAGGAGGGAGAGCGCGTCAGCGCCAGGGAGCATCTAGTGGCCCGCAGCAATCGAACGCCGACCGATAACCAGACCAAGCGGACCAAGGGCGAGGACCGGACTTTCCGGGTCCTGCTCGTCGACCACGAGCCGCAGGCGCTCCAGTCGCTGGCGGAGTGCCTCGACGGCCCGCACATCGAATTGGTGCAGGCGCCCACCCTCGCCGCCGCCCGCAAGGCGATGATGGCTGGGCCGATCGACCTCGCGCTGATCGAGCCCAACCTCATCGACGGCTCGGGCCTGACCTTCGCGACGGAGCTCCGCCGCAAGCAGCCCGGGACGCAGAGCATCGTCATCAGCGGCCAGCCGAGCCTGGAGCGCGCCATCGAGGCGATCCGCGCGGGCGTGGCCGACTTCATCGTCAAGCCCCTCGACCTGAACGAGCTCAACGCCCGCGTGCGCCACGCCCTGGCCAACCGCCGGGCCGACCAGCGCCGCATGGCCCGCATCCAGCGGCTCCGCCGGGTCTGCAAGAAGCTCAACCAGGCACGCCAGGAGGTCAGCCAGCAGGTCGACATCCTCTGCAACGATTTGGTGACCGCGTATCAGGACCTCGCGGCACAGATGCAGCAGGCGGTGGTCACCGGCGAATACGCCCTGATCGCGCGGCAGGAGCTCGACCTCGAGACGCTGCTGCGCAAGACCCTCGAGTTCATCCTGCAGAAGGCCGGCCCGACCAACGCCGCGATCTTCCTGCCCTCCAGCGCCGACGAGTACACGCTGGGCGGGTACGTGAACTACGACTGCGACTCCAAGTCGGCCGACATGCTCCTTCAGCACCTCGCCGACGTGGTCGCCCCGCGCCTCGCGCCGCGCGACCAGCCGCTGCACATCACCGACAACGACACCCTCAAGGCCTGGATCGGCGACGACTCGGCCTACCTCGCGGACTGCCACGTGCTGGGCTTCTCAAGCCGGCACAACGGCGAGCCGCTGGCGGTGCTCACCATGTTCCGCGACCAGGGCCAGCCCTTCCCGGCCGACCTGCCCGAGCTCTGCGCGGCCATCGCGCCGATGCTCGGCGACTACCTGTCGCGCATCATCCGCGTGCACCACCGCCTGGCCAAAGGCCTGGAAGAACCCGGTACCTGAGGCACGCCCAACGACAGATTGGTTGTTCCGGGGCGATCGCGCGGTCGATGCGCGCACGGACTCGACAGGATGGACAACTTCAGTTGTCCATCCCGGAGTGCGGATCGCCTCGGTCTGGCGTTGACGCCTTCCCGACGCGTGCTTCAGGAAAGTTTGAGCCCGGGCTTCGCGCCCAGCGCGCCCGCCCCGGGAGCAGGCGCGGCCGCGGCCGGCTCGCCGCCCGCCATCGCCTCGTCGACGCGGCGCATCAGGTCGAGGTAGTCCATCTGGGCGACCTGGAAGTCGCGCAGGATCGGGTTGCGCACGACGGCGCCCTGCAGCTTCTCGAGCTGCTGCTTGTCGGCGACCTCGATGGGCTTCCCGGTGGCCTCCTTTTCGGAGACCTTCTCGAGGTGGCGGTTGTAGTCGGTGAGGATCCGCTGGGCCTCGACGTCGCCCTGGAGCTTGCGGGCGGCAGCCTCGAGTTTCCCGGCCGAGTCGTGCGAGGCGATGAGTTTGCCGAGCTTTTGCGCGGCGTCGAGTATGTCTTGCGTGGTTGGCATGGTAGCATGGTAGCGTGTCTGGACGAGCCCCGGCAAACGCCGGCCAACTTCCGCGAGCGCCCGACCCCGTCGAATCCCGCCGCGCCGCGTCATCCTCCACAACCTTGCCGACACCGCTCGGGGTTAGCCGGACGCGCAAGCGACGGCTTTGGGCGCACAGCGGTACGGATGCTTTGCGAACGCGGGATGGTTCAAGCCGTCGCTTGCGCGTCCGGCAACGAGGCGGGTTTTCCCAGAGACTTCATGTGTCCCCCAGCGTCCGACTTCCACACTTCCCTTTCCACCTCCGACCGTTCATTGACCGTCCGTGATTTTTCCCAGTCCGATTTTTCTCTAAGAGGGCCTTGCCCGTTTTGAACACTATGTCCGACCGTTTCACCCATCGCATCATCAGTCACATCTCCGACCGTCGTTACCGCGCCCAAGGCCCCGGCGAGCTCGCCAAGGAGCTCAGCGTCGAGCCGCAGGACCTTGAGGAGTTCCGGCGCACCGTCCAGGGCCTGATCGAAAAAGGCCAGCTCGTCGTCGGCGCCGCCGAGACCGTCGCCCTCCCCCCGCCCGGGCGGGAGATGACCGGATCGTTCCGCCTCAACGAGCGCGGCTTCGGCTTTGTCATCCCCGAGTCGGCCGTCGAGCACGGCGACCTCTTCGTCCCCCCCGGCAGCACCGGCGGCGCCCAGACCGGCGACCGCGTGCGCGCCCGCGTCCGCCACACCCCCGGCCGGGCGTCCGGCGGGCGCTCGCCCTACATGGGCGTGGTCGTCGAGATCATCCAGCGGGCCGAGCGCCGCTACGTCGGCAACCTCGTCAAGCGAGGCTCGCACTTCTTCGTCGAGTGCGACGGTCGCCTCATGCATCAGCCCGTCAGCATCCGAGACCCCGAGGCCAAGAACGCCAAGGTCGGCGACAAGGTCGTCATCGAACTCATCAGCTATCCCAGCGAGAACGCCACCGCCCAGGGCGTCATCACCGAAGTCCTCGGTGAGCAGGGCGAGCCCGACGTCGAGACCCGTGGCGTCATGCGCGCCTACGGCCTGCCCGAGCGCTTCGACGAGCCCGTGCTCGCCGACGCCCGCGCCGCCGCCCAGAGCTTCAGCGACGTCGCCGTCCCGCCCGACCGCGAGGATCTCACCGGCGAACTCACCGTCACCATCGACCCGCCCGACGCCAAGGACTACGACGACGCGATCAGCATCGCGCGGCTGCTGCCTGCCGGGACCGAACCGGTGGAGGGCGTGCCCGCGTGGGAGCTGGGCGTCCACATCGCCGACGTCTCGCACTTCGTGAAGATCGACTCCGCGATGGACGTCGAGGCCAAGAAGCGCGGCAACAGCGCCTACCTGCCCCGGCGCGTTGTGCCCATGCTGCCCGAGGTCCTCTCCAACGGCGTCTGCTCGCTGCAGGAGGGCGTGAACCGGCTCTGCAAGTCGGCCTTCATCCGCTACGACGCCTTCGGCAAGGTGCTCGGCCAGCGCTACGCCAACACCGTCATCCGCTCCGCCAAGCGGATGACCTACCTCGAGGCCCAGGCGCTGATCGACGGCGACCTGCGCGAGGCCCGCCGCCACGCCAAGACCGAGCCGCGGTACCCGACGAAGATCACCCACGCGCTCAAGGACATGAACGAGCTGTCGAAGGTGATCCGCGCCCGCCGGCTGGGCGAGGGCATGATCGTCCTGGGCCTGCCCGACGTGGAGCTGGTCTTCGACCAGACCGGGCGCGTCGTCGACGCCCAGCCCGAGGACAATGCCTACACGCACACGCTGATCGAGATGTTCATGGTCGAGGCCAACGAGGCCGCTGCCAGGCTGTTCAACTCGCTCGACGTGCCGATGATCCGGCGCATCCACCCCGACCCCGAGGCGCACGACATCACCGAGCTGCGCATGTTCGCGCGGGTCGCGGGCTACAACATCCCCAGCAGCCCCAGCCGCAAGGAGCTGCAGGCCCTGCTCGACGGCGTGCGCGACAAGCCGGCCCAGCACGCGGTGCACCTCGCGGTGCTCAAGACGCTCGCCAAGGCCGAGTACTCCCCGCTGCTGATCGGGCACTTCGCCCTCGCGAGCGAGCACTACACGCACTTCACCAGCCCGATCCGCCGGTACGCCGACCTGATGGTCCACCGCGGGCTCGACGCCTTCTTCGCCGCGACCGGCGGCGGGGGCGCGAGGCGGGAGATCCCCACGGGGCGGCAGGCCAAGGAAGTCGGCTCGCACATGCGCGCCGACGAGCGCTGCCCCGCCGAGCAGGTCCAGGCCGACCTGGGCCGGCAGATCTCCGGCACGGAGCGCAACGCCGAGTCCGCCGAGCGCGACCTGCGCACCTACCTCGTGCTCGACCTCCTCTCCGAGCACCTGGGCGAGGACTTCGAGGGCACCGTCACCGGCGTGACCGGCGGCGGCGTCTTCATGCAGCTCAACCGCTACCTCGTCGACGGCTTCGTCCGCGCCGACGACCTGCCCGGCCAGAGCGACGACCGCTGGCAACTGAACAAGAACACCGGCGCACTGGTCGCCCAGCGCTCCGGACGCACCATCACCATCGGCGACCGCTTCATCGTCCGCGTGGCGAAGGTCAACCCCGTCGTGCGCCAGATGGACCTTGTGATCATCAGCGACATCCGCACGCCCACCAAGGGCGACGCCGCGCCGGGCGCCGCGCTCGGCAAGGCTCCGACCGTCACGGGCGGACGCCCCTCCAGGGCCGGGGCGAGCAAGGTCATCCACCCGCTCTCGCCCCCGGCGGCGAACGTCTCGGGCGGCTCCGACGTCGGCGCCAGCAAGGCCCGCAAGCACTCGATGCGGATCAAGCGCCAGCGCCGGGACAACCGCAAGAAGAAGCGGTGACGCCCGCACGGCGACGCAGGCCCTCAAGGGTGGGCAACTTCAGTTGCCCACCCGGCCTCGCCGCGCACGACATTCCACTTCATTAGAATCTCAGCCCATGCCCTGCACGCTGGCCGCCTATCTTCACGACCTCACCCCCGAGATCGTCCGCTTCACCGACACGTGGTCGATCCGCTGGTACGGGCTGTCCTACCTCTTCGGGTTCTTCCTGGGGTACCTGCTGCTCCGCCGGGTCGCGCGCGTCGGCGCCACCACGCTCAAGCCCGAGGAGGTGGCCGACCTGGTCATCGCCCTGGCCTTCGGCATCGTCATCGGCGGCCGGCTGGGCTACGTGCTCTTCTACGACATCTCCCTGCTCACCTCCTTCTCCGCGCACTTCCCCTTCTGGGGCCTCTTCGCCATCAACCGGGGCGGCATGGCGAGCCATGGCGGGATCGCGGGTGGGGCGATCGCCTGCATCCTCTACGCCCGCCGCCACCAACATTCCCTCGGGCACGTCTTCGACCTCATGGCCTTCGGCGGCCCGCTCGGCCTCTTCTTCGGCCGGCTCGCCAACTTCATCAATGGCGAGCTCTACGGGCGCGAAGCCCCGCCCGGCTTCGGCTGGGCGGTCAAGTTCCCGCAGGAGATGCTCTACTGGAGCAACGACAACGAGAAGCTCGCCGCGTTGATCCGCGTGCAGAGCGCCCTGCCCACGGAGATCGGGCGGGTGACGCTCGTGCCCACGCCCCCGCCCGGCGGGCCGATGACCGCGGAGGTCGCGCGGACGATCGACGTCGCCGCGAACCAGAACTACTACGTCTTCTCGAACATCATCGACGCGATCCAGCACCACAACCGCGCGGTCGCCCGCGTGGTCGAGCCGTTGATCACGCCGCGGTATCCCTCGCAGCTTTACGAAGCCGTGCTGGAGGGGCTGGTGGTCTTCGCCGTGCTGGCGCTGATCTGGGCCAAGCCACGGAAGCCCTACATCGTGGGCGGCGCGTTCGGGGTGACCTACGCGCTGGTGCGCATCCTCGGCGAGCAATTCCGCATGCCCGACGCCCACCTCCTCACGCAGGAATTCGAGCACTTGGGCGTCACGCGCGGGCAACTGCTCAGCGCCCTGCTCCTGCTCGTCGGCGGGTCGATGATGGCCTACGGGATCTGGAAGCCCGGCCCGGTGATGGGCGGGTGGCGCAAGCGCGCGCGGGAGGCCGCGGAGGCGGCGAACGGCGGCGCCGGAACCCCCAGAACCCCCGGAAAAACTTGAAGCCGGCAATTGCCCCGGAAAGGCCTGTCTCAGGCGACCCATGCGCCGCCGGTCATCGCGCCGCGCCATGGGCTCTATAATGCCCGCATGAACCAGCGCGTCCGAATTCGGGTGGCGGCCGTGCTCCTCCTCGTCGGCCTGCTCGGCATGATCAGCCCCGCCGCCATGGGCCTCTTCACGCGCGCCGGCGAAGCGTCGCTCCTCCTGCAGTCCGATGCCTCGATCACGCCCGCCGAGCCGGCCGAGCACGCCGATTCCTCCGCTCCCACAACCCCCGTTGCTCCCGCCGCGACCGCCCCCGCCCCCGCCCCCGCCCCCGCGCCTGACGCAACCTCCGCCAGCTCCTTCAACCCGACGCCCACCACCCTCCCCGCGCTGCCCGCCCTCTCCACCGGCATGGCCAGCGGCGGCAACGTCGCCGTCATCCGCATCGACGGCGTCATCTCCGACTACACCTACGACATCGTCAAGGCCATGACCGACCGCGCCGTCAAGGGCGGCGCCACCGTCGTGGTCTACGACATCCAGACCCCCGGCGGGGCCCGCGACGTCGCCATCAAGATCAGCAACGAGATCAAGTCCGTCAGCGTCGCCAAGATCGCCTGGGTCAACCCCGACGCCTACTCCGCCGGCGCCATCATCGCCACCGCCTGCGACAAGATCGTCATGGCCCCCGCCTCGCGCATCGGCGACGCCGCCCCCATCCTCCCCGGCCAATCCCTCTCGCCCACCGAGCGGGCCAAGGCCCTCTCGCCCGTGCTCGCCGAGTTCCGCGCCAACGCCCGCCGCAACAACTACGACTACGCCCTGCTCCACGCCATGGCCTCGCTCGGCGCGGAGGTCTACCTCGTCGAGGAGACAGCGACCGGCCGGCGCGTCTGCGTCAACCAGGCCGACTTCCGCGTGATGGTCAAGGGCGAGACGGTCGACGCCGTGCAGGGCGTGGGCTCCTCCACGCCGCTCGCCACCGGGGCGGAGCCCGACGCGGGCGTCATCGGCATCGATCTCGCCACCGACGCCCAGCGCGGGCAATGGCGGCTCGTGAAGCGCATCCACGACGGCCGCTCGCTCCTGACGCTCAACCAGGACGAGGCCGTCGAGGTCGGCCTCGCCCGCAAGCTCATCAAGGACCAGGCCGACCTGGGCCAATACCTCCAGGCCAAGTCCGTCGTCCGCGTCGACCCCGGCTGGGTCGACGCCACCGCCCGCGTGCTCACGCTCCTGCCCGTCCGCTTCCTGCTCATGCTCGCGATGATGGCCGGCATCTACATCGAGCTCCACGCCCCCGGCACCGGCGTCGGCGCGGTCATCGCCCTCATCGCCCTCATCATCCTCATCGTCGCCCCCCTCGTACTGGGCATCGCCCAGATCTGGCACATCGGCCTCTTCCTCATCGGCCTGGTGCTGCTGGTGATGGAGATGATCCCGCCGCCGACCTTCGGCCTCCTCGCCGTCGTCGGCCTGCTCATGATGTTCGTCGGGCTCACCCTCTCGGTCGTCCCCTCCTCGGGCAACGGCCCCTTCAACCTCCCCGCCAGCGACGCCTGGAGCCGGCTGCAGCAGTCGATCCTCTGGACGCTCGTCGCCTACCTCGTCTCCCTCGCCGGCTTCGCCGTCGCCCTGCGCTACATCGGCACGCTGCCGATGTTCGAGACGATGAAGCTCACCGAGACCGGCGACATGCCCTCGGGCCCCGCCACCGCGCCCGTCAGCGGCGACGAGGCGCTGGGCGCGGGGCGCATCGCCGTGGGCGACGTGGGCGACGCCGTCTCCGAGCTCCGCCCCAGCGGCCGGGCGATGATCAACGACCAAGTCGTCGACGTCATGACCGTCGGCACCTGGCTCCCCCAAGGCACCGTCGTCCGCGTGGTGGAGGTCTCGGGGAACCGGATCGTGGTGGATCAAGTGTGATGAATTCGACTGAGGCGCGTGCGTCCAACGCATTCGCCCCACACGTGCATCCAACAGGCGTGCCCGAAGGATGGACAACTTAAGTTGTCCATCCTTGGATGTGCCTCACGAAACGCGCCTTACGTGACAAACCTCACGCGCCCTTCGTTCGTCTCACCACGCTCCGGATCTTCACGTCATCCCCAAAGCGCTTGACCTCGCGCACCGTGAGGTCTCGCGCCTGCTCGATGGAAATCGAGCCTTGTCCACGGAAGATCGGCAACCCGCCGTCGCCCAAGATCCGCGGCGTGACGTAGGCCCAGACCTCGTCGATCAACCGCTGTTTCCAAAGCGAGCCGAGCAACGAAGACCCGCCCTCGGCCATGACGTTCGTCGCCGCGTGGGCCTCCGCGAGATGGGCCAGCAGCGGGCGCAGGTCGAGCCGGGCGGGGTCGTCCTTCCAAGGCTTGAGCGCGAAAATCTCCACGCCGCGTTGCTTGAGCGCCTCGGCCCGCCGCGCCGCCTTCGCCAGCGCCGCCTCGCCCACCGCGAGCGTCACCGGGGCTCCGCCCGCGCCAAGGCCCAGCAGCAGCTTCGCCCCGTCGGGCAATTGCAGCCGGGGGTCGACCACGACCCGCCGCGCGACCCGGCGGACGCGCACGCCCCGCGCGGTGAGGTGTGGGTCGTCCGCCAGGGCCGTGCCGATGCCGATCATCACCGCGTCGACGCGGGCCCGCAGCCGATGCACGTCGAGCCGCGACGACTCGTTGCTGATCCACTTGCTTTGCCCGGCGAAGTCGGCGATCCGCCCATCCAGGCTCTGCGCCCACTTCGCGATCACCCAAGGCAGCCCCTGCGCCACGCGCTTCAAGAACGGCCCGTTGAGCTCCCGCGCCAGGTCGCCATGGAGCCCGACCTCCACCGCGATGCCCGCCTTGCGCAGCGCCGCCAGCCCGCCTCCCGCCACGCGCGGGAAGGGGTCGACCATCGCCGCGACGACGCGCTTGGGCTTGGCCTCGATCAGCGCGTCGGTGCAGGGCGGCGTCTTGCCGTGGTGGCAGCAGGGCTCGAGCGTGACATATACGGTCGATCCGCGGACGCTCTCGCCGCGCTTGCCCGCGTCGCGCAGCGCCTCGACCTCGGCGTGTGGCCCGCCGAACTTCCGGTGGAACCCCTCGCCGATGACGCGCCCGCCGCGCGTGACCACGCAGCCGACCATCGGGTTGGGCTCCGCCGCGCCCTGCCCCCGTCGGGCCAGCGCCAGCGCACGCAGCATCGCGGTTGAGTCGTCCACAGCGGGTTATCCTATCAGGGCAGGCCCGCCCGCCTCCCCCGCGCCATCGTGGCGTGCTCCCGCGCGGGCCTCGATGGAGATTCCGCCCATGGCCCCCTCCGCCCGTCGTTGGTTGAAGGCCCTCGTCGTCGTGCTCGTGCTCGTCCTCGCCGTGGTCGTGGGCGTCTGGTTCTACCTCGACACCATCGCCCGCATCGGCGTCGAGAAGGCGGCCACCTCGGCCCTGGGCGTCTCCACCACGCTCGACTCGATGAGCCTCCGCCTCGTCCGCGGCGAATGCGCCCTCAAGGGGCTCAAGGTCTCCAACCCCTCGGGCTTCGACTCGACCCACTTCATGACGCTCAAGTCGGGCGACATCGCCGTCGCCCCGGCGAGCCTGCTCGAGCCCAAGGTCGTCATTCCCGAGGTCAAGCTCAGCGGGATCGACGTCAACATGGAGTTGAAGAACGGCAAGGCCAACTATCAGGTGATCCTCGACTCCGTGAAACAGACCCAGGGGCAGGGCACTTCCGGGGGTTCAGGCGGGAGCGGAAAGAAGTTCGTCATCAAGAAACTCGTGATCGAGGACGTCACGGTCCACGCGGCCTTGGTCCCCGTGGGAGGAGACCTCACCCGCGCGAAGATCGTCCTCGACCGCATCGAGCTGACCAACATCGGCGAGGGCTCGGCCAACGGCGTCGAGCTGGCCCAGGTCGCGAGCGAAGTGACCCGCGCCATTCTTCAGGCCGTCTCCGCCAAGGCGGGCGGCATCCTGCCCCCCGAGATGCTGCAGGGCCTGGGCAACGGCCTCGCGGGCGTGACCAAGCTCGGGCAGCAGACGACCCAGGCCGTCGCGGGCACGGTCAAGGAGGTCGGCAAGGCGGTGACCGAGATCGGCAAGGGCGTGGGCGAAGTGGGCAAGGGCATCGGCGGGATTTTTGGGGGGAAGGACAAGGAGAAGGCGAAGACGGAGGAGAAGTGAGGGGGGAGCGATTTGGATGAGGTTCTTGTCTGATCAGAGCCGGACACTGTGTGTCCGTCGCTCAGGCGCTAGGCGGTACTCCGCCGCGCGCGACGTGCCGAACTTGCGGTGACGGTTCAATTGCTTCGCTGAAATCCTTCGATCGCGCGGCGGATCGTCTGCCCCTCTCCCTCCGGGAGAGGGTGGCGGGTACTCCCGCCGGGTGAGGGCGTGGGCAACCGGAGGCTTCCGGTTGTCACGGCAGACGCAAGCGGATTATTCAGGCGTTTTCGTCGACTCACGCCCTCACCCGTCACGGATGAGTACATCCGTGCCACCCTCTCCCGGAGGGAGAGGGGCAGAGCCACGTCGCGCTCAGGATTGCAACAGAGCAGGGCCACCATCGAATGCCCGTTGTCGTGCCTCGCCACGTTGATCGCACAGAAACGACATCTGCGGGCGTCAGTCTCGCCTCGCGTGATGTGAGACGCTGACACGTCGCGCGAGCGGAGCACCGCTTTCGCCCGATCTTCGGACACACAGTGTCCGTCTCTGATCAGTCAAAGACCCACGCCGCCGCTTTCCCCTTTCCGCCCCATCCCCTCTTCGGCTACCATGCGCTTCTGACGGCGGACGTTCGCCGGGCGCCCTTCTCGTCCCTCGCGGCGGTCCGACGGCCAACCCCGGCCTAGCCCCCTTCACCCTCCGGATTGCGACTTTCCCGATGAGCAAGGACCTGGGCGATTTCGTGCTGGTTCTCCACGGGCACCTGCCCTACGTGCTGCACCACGGCGTTTGGCCCCACGGCGAGGATTGGCTCTTCGAGGCCGCCGCCGAGACCTATCTCCCCATCCTCGACGTCATCGACGAGATCCACTTCCTGGGCGGCCGCCCAGGCTTCACCATCGGGCTCACGCCCGTCCTGATCGAACAGCTCGGGCACGAGCACTTCAAGAAGGGCTTCGCCGCCTACCTCACGGAGCGCGTCGAGCGGGCCCACAGCGACCGCAAGGATTTCGCCAGCCACAACGACGGCTATCACCACCACTTGGTCTACCTCGCGGAGTATTGGGCGAAGTTCTACACGCACTTGGCCGAGCAGTTCGACGCGATGAACCGCGACATCCCCGCCGCCTTCGCCAAGCGGGCCGGCGCGGGGTCGATCGAGATCCTCACCTCCAACGCGACCCATGGCTACATGCCGCTGCTGCTCGAGGACGCCTCGATCCGCGCCCAGGTCCGCGCGGGCGTCGACAGCTCCAAGCGCCACCTGGGCTTCGCCCCCACGGGCTTCTGGATGCCCGAGTGCGCCTACCGCCCCGCGGGGCCGTGGACCCCGCCGGTGGTCTTCGGCAACTCGCGCAACCGCATCGGCGTCGAGCACCTCATCGCCGACGAGGGCATCACCCACGTCTTCGTCGAGAACCACCTCGTCGAGCGCGGGCGCTCCGAGGGCGTCATCGACCCGCCCGGCAGCGGCCACTTCCACAAGGTCGGCTGGGACGAGGGCGCGAAATACCCCGGGCGCGGGTGGTACAACGTCCACGACCCGATCATGGTCAACTCCGACGGCGGCCCGGGGCGGGTCGGCGCCTTCGCCCGCGACCCGCGCGTGTGCGAGCAGGTCTGGTCGGGCTCGATCGGCTACCCCGCCGACGGGCTCTACCTGGAGTTCCACAAGAAATACGGCGAGCGCCGCGGGCTGCGCTACTGGCGCGTCACCGGCAAGGGCGTCGACCTGGGCGACAAGCAGCTCTGGGACCCGTACCCCACCGAGGGCAAGGCCTTCGAGCATGCCCAGCACTTCTGCAACGCGGTGAAGTCGCGCCTGCACGAGTACCGCAGGCGCACCGGAAAGCGCGGCGCGGTCGTCGCCTGCTTCGACGCCGAGCTCTTCGGCCACTGGTGGTTCGAGGGCCCGCGCTTCCTGCGCGACGTGCTGCTCACGCTCCACCACGACCCGGACGTGCGCGTCACCACCTCGGCCGAGCGGATGAAGTTCGAGCCGCCCGACAAGGTGATGGCGATGCCCGAGGGCTCGTGGGGCGAGGGGGGCGACCACCGCGTCTGGTTCAACGACCAGGTGCGCTGGATCTGGGAGGTGGAGTACCGGGCCGAGGCGCTCTTCGGGAAGATGACCTACAACCTGCCGTGGCGCAAGCCCGAGGGCGGCGCGGTCCGCACGCTCTTGGAGAAGGCGGGGCGCGAGCTGCTGTTGATGCAGGCGAGCGACTGGCCGTTCGTGATCTGCCGCGGACAGGCGATCGACTACGGGATCAAGCGCTTCACGCTGCACGCGGGGCGCTTCGAGAACCTGATGGCGATCGCGGAGAAGGTGGCCCGCGGCGAGCCGACGACGCCGATCGAGCAGTTGGAGATCCAGGACGCCGACGTGCACGACGTGATTTTCCCGAAGATCGACTTGAATTGGTGGAATATGTGAGGGGCGGGGGGGGCGGCGTCTTGTAGGGTGGGTTGAGCGGTACCCCGCGAAACCCACCGGCGCGGCGCGTGTGGCCGTGCACCTGCAAAATCATCGGGGATGATCGCGACTTGAACAGCAAGCGGCGCTCGCGTCATCCGTCGACGCTCGAATGAGTCGGCGCCCGAGTGGTGGGTTTCGCGGAATACCGCTCTACCCACCCTACAAGATGGACATCAGCGCCATGCGGATCTTGGTCGCCACGTCGAACCCGCACAAGGTCGAGGAGATCCGCGCGATCCTCGACGCGGAGCGGCGGGCGGCGGCGGCCTCTCTCGGCCCAGCGATCGAACTCGTCGACCTCCGCGAAATCCCCAACCCGCCCGTCGAGCCCGTCGAGGACCAGACGACCTTCGAGGGCAACGCCACGCTCAAGGCCCGCTACTACGCAAAGGCGACGGGCATGCTCGCCTTGGCCGACGACAGCGGCTTGGAGGTCGACGCCTTGGGCGGCGCGCCGGGCGTGATCAGCGCGAACTACGCCGGCATCAAGGGGCCGCGGAACGTGGTCGACCCCGCCAACAACCGCCTGCTGCTCGAGCGTCTGGCCGACGTGCCGGCGGAGAAGCGCACCGGCCGGTTCGTCTGCACGATGGCGCTCTGCGGCCCGAAGGCGATGGTCGCGGCCATGGGTCTCCGCCCACGCGCGGGAGAGACGGACCTCGATTGGCCAATCGTCGCCGTGACCCGCGGGACGGTCGAAGGCCGCATCCTCACGCCGCAGGAGACGGCCGACCCGTCGCAGCCCCACCGCGGGCGGGGCTGCCACGGCTTCGGCTACGACCCGCTCTTCCTCATCGCCGAAGCCGGCAGCACCACGGCAGAACTAGAGCCAGCCCAGAAGAACGCCATCAGCCACCGCGGCCGGGCGACGAGGCTGTTGTGGAAGGCGCTGCGAGGCAATTGAGGCTCGCTGCAGGGCGGCCTTTCGTTTGGAGTTCCGCCTTTAGGCGGTCTTCGCATTTCGAATGCGATGCAGTGTGGAATGGACGTGCCACACCGCAGCCAAAGGCTGCTGTGTGCCGGTCGCCCCGAGGTCGACGCCGACGACTCGCGAGTGAACGCGCTCCGTTCATCGCGGAGGATTGGGGTTTTGGTGATTCCTGGGCGCACCTGGAAACCCGCACATAGCAGCCTTCGGATGCGATGTGGCACGGCGCATGCCCCTAAGTCCTAACCCCTCAATGTGGACGTTTGATTCACGCATGAATCAAGCAGAATCAAAACCGCCCGTGAATCAAACGCCACAACACCGGCGCCGAGCCATGTTTATAAAATCAATATCAAGGCGGTTTTATAAGTGAGCCGCAACGGGCCGTCTGCAGGCACGCCTTCTGGTCACTTTGATTCTGATTCAGAATCAAGAATCAAGATGTGGATAAGACCGGCGCGGCCAACACTTACGGCGCGACCAACGACTCAACCCTTCTTCAGCCGCCCCAGCGCCGCCGCGATCTCGACCTTGATCTCCTCGGGCGAGTTCAACGGCTCGTTGGGCTTGGGGATCGGCGTAAGCTTCCCCGTCGCGGGGTCCCAATCCACCGCGCCGTATTTCCCGGGCTTGCCCGTCTTGTGCAGCATCTCGTGGTAGGCGTCGCCCGAGTTGTAGTGCCAGAACTCGAAGGGGTATTCGGTGAACCCGTGCCGGTTGAGGACCGCGGTGATCTCGATCCGGTTATTGCGGGCCTGCTCGCTCACGTAAGGCGAGAGCATCGGCGTGCGCTCCGACATCTCGATGTACGGCCCGCCGCGGTCGATCTCCTGCCGGTCGTCGCGGCGCAGCACCGAGATGTCGATCGCGCTGCCCGACATGTGCGTCCCGATCTTGGGCATCAGCGCCACCAGCGTCATGCTCCGGCGGAGGAAGAACTCGGGCGTGGGATGTTGCCCGTTCAGCTCCCAGATCACGCGGTCGAGGATCGCGTCGAAGACCCGCGGCTCGCGCCCCAGGAACTTCTGCATCTGCCGCGTGCGGTAGCCGTCCTCCACCCGCAGGACCCAGCCCTTGGCGTTCATCTCGCGGGCGATCCCGATGAAGCCCTCGATCTGCCCCTGGCGGAGGTAATAGAGCCGCGGCAAGCCCTTCACGTGCGGCTTGGCGGTGAACTCGACCTCGACGCCCGCCTGCTTCGCCGCGTCGGGCAGCGAGACGAACGGCTCGCCGCATTCCTCGACCGGGTATTCGAGCACGCGGTTCATGAAGACCAGCGCCTCCTCAAGCTGGGCGGTCCAGTAGGCGCGGCGGGCGGCGTCGTCGGCGTGTGTCGCGGGCATGTTCACTTCCGGTCGGTCGTGTCTTCGGGGTCGCGGAACTCGATGCCGTTGCGCTCCAGCAGCGTCCCGATCGACTGGTAGAACTTCGCGATCGCCGAGTTGTATTCGGTCAGCGACTGCATTTCCTGCGATTCGGAGTTGGCCAGCCGCTCCTCGGTGGTGAGCTTGAGGTCGAGCAGGAACTCGGGCGTGAGGGGGGCCCCGGCCTTCTCCTGTTCATCGATCGCGCGGAGGTTGTCGGCCGCGGCCCGGCGGGCGCTGCGGCTGGCGGCGATCAGCTCGTAGTTGGTCTGGATCTGCCGGAGCGACTCCTTCACGTCGAGCACGACGTCCTGGGCCGTCCGCTGGTAGTTGACCACCGAGGCCCGCCGCTCGATCTGCCGCTGGCGGTACTGCGCCTCGGGCCCGCGGTTGCCGATGGGCACCTCGAACTGGGCCCGCAGGATGTAGTCCATGAACCGCCCGGAGCGCATGTTGTAGACCGAGTCGCCCACCGAGTCGCCCACGCCGTTGTAGCGCAGCGTGCCCTCGATGTCGAGCATCGGCAGCCGGCCGTTGTCCGCCACGCGCTGCCGCACCGCGGCGTCCTCGATCTGCAGCAACGCCCTGCGAAGTTCGGGGCGCTTGCTGATCGCGGTGGTCACGGCGTCGAGCAGGCTGAAGCTCACCGGGATGTCGGCGGGCATCTCCACGGGGACGATCAGCGTCTCGCCCGTGAGGGGCAGCTCGGGGGCGTTGATCAGCCGCTTGAGCCGGTCGGAGGCGACGCGCACGTCCTGGCGGGCGCTGATGACCGCGCCGCGACGGGTCTCCAAGAAGCTCCCGGCCTCGGTGAGCCGGACGGGGCTGACGTCGAAGCCCGCGCGCGGCTCGAGCTGGGCGTAGTCCTCGTGCGTGCGCTTGTAGAGCCGGAGCTGGATCAGCAGCCGCTGGTGGGCGAAGACCAGCTGCCAGTAGGAGCGCTCGGCGTTGACGATCGTCTCGAGCAGCTGCCGGCGGAGGTCGGCCACGGCCTGCTCGCGGGCGCTCTTGGCCAGCGCGATGTCGGATTTCGCGATGTCCGAGCCGAACTTCCGCAGCAGGGGTTGGCGGAGGGTGAGCAGGACGTCGGAGGTCTGGAAGCCGGGGTCGACGTAGGGGCTGGGGTTGGCGAACTGGCGCCCGATGTCGGTCTGGACGGTGATCTGCCCGCCGGTGCTCAGGGGCTTGCGGATGCCCGTGCCCAGCGTGTAGTTGTTGACCTGGGTGTTGCCCGAGAAGGTGTTGAAGGGCAGGGGCAGGGGCTTGGGCGTGTCGAGGTTCTGCCACTCGAAGGAGGTGAAGAAGACGGCGTCGAAGGCGGCCTCGGCCTGGGTGACCTGCGTGGTGCCCACCGCGGGGACGAGCTTGGCGAACTGGACGTCGAGGTTGTTGCGGGTGGCGAGCTCGATGGCCCGCTGGAGCGACATGCTCACGTTGTCGCGCGAGACATTGCCCATCAGGTCGGGGCCGAGGTCGAGCTTGTCGGCGGCGTAGGAGGGCGGGCCGCTGATGATGTCGAGCTGCGCCCGGCGCTCGGGGCTGAGCTTGGCTTCGAGGTTGCTGGGGGCGCGGACGACCTCGATCACCGGCCCCGCCGAGGCGGCCTTGATGAACGCCCGGTGCGACGCGATGACTTGGTCCCGCAGCTCCGTGTCGCTCGTCCCCGCCATCGGGCCCGAGCAGCCCGTGCAGGCCAAAATGCTGGCCACAAGGGCCTTGAACGTGCGACGAAAAGCCCGGCGGTTCGACATGGTCGCACGATAACAACCCCCCGATGGGGCGTCAAAACCTTGCGCCAGCAAGGCATGTGAGCGAAGGCGCAACCGTTTCGGAGGCGTTGATGCGTCGTCGGAACCGCTGCCGACGCATGGCCGGGGGGCCTCCGATCCGCTAGAATCGCTGGCTTCCCTCAGGCCCCGTGCCGGCCCCGCCGCGCGGGTCCAACCTCAAGGAGTTCCGATGGCTTCCCCGATGACCGTCACCGAGAAGATCCTCGCCGCCCACGCCCGCAAATCCCATGTCCTCCCGGGCGAGAACGTCTGGGTCGACGTTGACGTCCTCATGACCCACGACGTCTGCGGCCCGGGCACCATCGGCATCTTCAAGGAGGAGTTCGGCAAGGACGCCAAGGTCTGGGACAAGGACCGCGTGGTCATCATCCCCGACCACTACATCTTCACCGCCGACACCAAGTGCCACCGCAACATCCAGATCCTCCGCGACTTCGTCAAGGAGCAGGGGCTCAAGTACTACTACGACCCCGACTTCGTCACCGGGGGCGGCATGCCCAACCCCTACAAGGACCCGACCAAGACCAGTTACAAGGGCGTCTGCCACAAGGCCCTTCCTGAGGAGGGGCACGTCCGCCCCGGCGAGATCCTCCTCGGCACCGACAGCCACACCTGCACCGCCGGCGCCTTCGGGCAGTTCGCCACCGGCGTGGGCAACACCGACGCCGCGTTCGTCCTGGGCACAGGCAAGACCTGGCTGAAGGTCCCGCCCTCGATGAAGTTTGCCTTCCACGGGCAGATCCCGCCTTACCTCACCGCCAAGGACCTGATCCTCGCGGTCATCGGCGAGATCTCCGTCTCGGGCGCGACTTACAAGTCGATGTACTTCACCGGCGAGGGCGTCGGCAGCCTCAGCCTCGAGGACCGCATGACGCTGACCAACATGGCGATCGAAGCGGGCGGCAAGAATGGCGTCTGCGACGTCGACGAGAAGACCCTCGCCTATGTCCGGGCCCGCTCCAACCGCCCGAACTGGAACGTCTACAAGGACGACCCGGGCTCGAAGTACGTCTTCTCGCACGAGTGGGACCTCTCCACGATGGAGCCGCTGGTCGCCAAGCCGCACTCGCCCGACAACAAGGACACGGCCCACAACTGCCGGAGCGTGAAGGTCGACCGCGCCTACATCGGCTCGTGCACGGGCGGGAAGATCACCGACATGATCTTCGCCGCGTCGATCCTCAAGGGGAACACGGTCAAGGTGCCGACGTTCGTCGTGCCCGGCTCGACCGAAGTCCATGCCGACATGAAGCGCCTCAACATCGCCGGCGAGCCCAAGGGCCCGGGCGAGAAGAGCATCGAGCAGGTCCTGCTCGACGCCGGCTGCAACCTGGGCCCGTCGGGCTGCTCGGCCTGCCTGGGCGGCCCGGTCGACACCTTCGGGCGGCTGAACACGCCGATCACCTGCATCAGCACGACCAACCGCAATTTCCCCGGGCGCATGGGCCACAAGGAGGCGGGGGTCTACCTCGCCTCGCCGCTGACGGTGGCGGCCTCGGCGCTGACGGGGCACATCACCGACCCGCGCGAGTTCGTCAGCGAGCCGATCGCGACGGGGACGGCGGGGGTGGTGTAAACGGTGATTGGGTTTCGAGTCCAGAGTTGACTGGGGCAACTCGATGCAACCTGTTGAAGTGACGAGTTGGTCGAAACTTCGAGATGTCCTTTATCGATTTGCGCAACTTCCGCGTGACCAACGCGATTTATGGTGGTTTCGCGGGCAATCGCGATTCGGACACGAACTCACGCCATCGCTTGATCGGGATCAGGAATTTACGTCGGATAGCGACCGTGAACGTCGAATCAGTCAGTTGCTCATAGATTATCGGCGAGAAGCGATCGACGCGGGCCTTGGTGCCGATTTGCCTACAGGCGACGCATTTGAGTTGCTTGCTCGTCATCATGGGTTGCCGTCACCACTTCTTGATTGGACTCGAAGTCCATATGTGGCTGCTTGCTTCGCCTTTGCTGGAGCAGATCCGCGCAAAGATCCGCACGTCGCCATTTATGCCCTTGATCGCTCACGTCTTCCTGCTCGGGCCACCGACCCTTTGACGAGTTCTGGACGCGCTGCGATTGAATTGATTGATGATCCTGAACTTCTGCCGTTCAACCGGAGAGCCTGCCAGCAAAGGGGCGTCTTCATGCGCCGATCCACGATCTTGCAACCATTAGAGGAATTGCTTCAACCCGCGCTTTGGAAGTTTCGCGTCCCGGCCACGGAACGCGAGTGCGCATTGCGGGACCTCGATCAAATGCTTCTGAATCTAACGACACTCATGTATGATTTGGATGGTGCCGCTCGCACCGTCGCGTGGCGAACAGCCTAGGATGTGGTGATGACGACCGACGATTTCAAGTGGGATGCGGCGCCGCTAAGTTCCGAAGACGAGAAGCTGATCGAAGCTTACGTCCAAGGTGGCGTCGCGCTTGATGGGCTCGCTTACACCGATACATTCAGGCAAGTGGCACGGCGCGCCGGGTTTGATCCTAACGATGAGACCAAGTTGCACGATGTTTATCGCCGACTGCTAAGTCTTCGCAAGCGTGGGCGATTGCCGAGGCTTTATGCGGGCGTCATTGTCGACCCTGCTTGATCTATTCCGGTCCTGTTTTTTGCAAGCCGACGTTAATTCCGTGTTTTCCTACTTTGATTCCGCCATCCTCGCTGGCGAGATCCGCGACGGCATGTCCTTCAACCAGAAGGTCTGGGCCCTCACCGCCCGCATCCCGCACGGGAAGGTGACGACCTACCGCGCCTTGGCGGAGAAGCTGGGCACCAAGGCCTATCGCGCCGTGGGCAACGCCCTCAATCGCAACCCTTACGCCCCGCACGTGCCTTGTCACCGCGTCGTCGGGGCCGACGGCTCATTGACCGGCTTCTTCCATGGGTTGGACCGCAAGCGCAAGATGCTGCGCGGCGAGGGCGTGCCCATGAAGGGCGGGCGCGTCGACCTCGCCAAGGCCTTCACGGCGTTGTGACGCTCGCGAGCGCATGCGACTCCGCCTGCGGCGCGGGGATCGCGCTGGGCGGGGCCTTGAGCGACTTGAGGAAGGCGATCAGCGCCGCTTGGTCGTCGCCGGGCAGCCGCTTGTACGCCTGGGTTACGCTCTTGGCGTCGCCGAGATGGTCCTCGATCGCGCCCTCGAGCGTCGCGGCGCTGCCGTCGTGCATGTAGGGCGCCGAATCGGCCACGCCCCAGAGCGGCGGTGTCTTCCATTCGTCCAAGTCGGGGTGCTCCTCGGGCAGCGGCATCGGCGGAGGTTCGTAGTAACCGCTGGCCGCGACCTTCTCGCGCAGCCGGTGGAGCAGGAAATCGCTGTAGACGCCTTTCACGCCGCCCAGGTCGGGCTGGTGGCAGACCGCGCAGCCCACCGAGGAGAAGACCTCCCGCCCATGCTTGACCGCGGCGCGGGTGGCCGAATCCCGCGAAACCGCTTCGATCGGGCGGGGGAGCGTGTCGACGAACGCGACCATCACGCCGAACTCCTTGCGCGAAAGCGAGGCGGTCTTTTCGGGCGCGGCCACCGCCGACTCATCCTTCGCCCCGGCGAGCGGCTTGGCCCGTTGCATCTTGGGGTTCGACAGCCCCAGTTCATTCGCGCAGGCCGCGCCCACGAACTCCTCGAGCGTCGCGAACTGGGCTTTCCAGCCGAACTTCCCCACCCGCCCGTCGCTCAGTATGCGGTACCGGCCCATCGGCACAGTCTGCTTGAAGTCGCCGCTGAGGTTGGCCGCGACCTCCTTCATCCCGACCGCGAAATACCGGTGCGTGATCGCCTTGGAGGGGATGCGGTCGATCCACCCCGCGCCGAAGAGGGCGGGCGTGTTGACGGCCGTGACCCTGACGGGATTCGAGTCCTGCCGCTGCTGGGGGGTCAGGCTTTGGTTGCCCGCCACCTGGACCGGCTTGGAATACAGCCGCCTGACGAGATCCACCGTCTCCTGCGTGTTGTCGCTCAGCGCGAAACGGTGCACCGTACCCTCCTGCACGTGCGGGTTGGCCGTCGTCGGAAGGATCGTGAAGCTCGTGACGTTGACGGTGTTCGGCCCCGCCCCGCCCACGCCCGCGTCGAAGTGGCAGGCGACGCACGATGACGCGTTGAAGACCGGCCCGACCTTGAGCTTCGCCAGCCGCAACTCCTCTGCCGTCGCGTCCGCTGCCTGGGCCTTGTCTGCGGGGCTCTGCCAGTCGCGGTTGAAGAGGGCCAGCCCCGATTGCTTGGCCGGCTCGCTTGCCTGCGGAGCCCAGAGCACGGGCACGCCCGGCGAAAGCGTCCAGGCGGTCGTCCCAACCACGCCAACGAGGAGCCCGAGGCCGACCCACCGCCGCGCTCTTTCGACTTGGAGGAGGTTCATGCGGGCATTCCGGTATGAGGCGCGGGAGAACCGATGCAAACGAGGGAGGAGGAGCGGCTGCTGACACCGTTGATTTTAAATCGTCGGGGAGGATTGACGCAATGAAAATCCAGCATGGGCCGGAGCCCGGGCGAATCGAGGCCTGCAGGAATCGGCCACCGTTATGTCTTGGCGTTTGGTGGCGCGGGCTCGGGGCCGCCAGACGAAGCGGAGCCCCGAATGGGCGGCCAGATGTACTGGACCTCGTCCGCTTTTCCTGAGCAGCAGAACAGCAATTCATCCTTGGGCTCGGCCAAGGCCACGATGTCCAGTTCCCGGGCCATGAGTGCGCGGATCATCGCGAGATAGAATTTCTTGCCCGGCTGGACCTGTCCCAGGTCTGTTCTCGCCAAGTTCACATGCGTGAAGTCCCCGAGCGAAAGGCTTCTGTCGGCGCCGGAGCTCCAAAGTCTTGCTCCGGTGAGATCGCCTTGCTGAACCGCCTCGACGAAATGCTGGCGGCTGTGGGCGGTCCAGCGTGCCTGGTGACGCAGGGAATTGGACTTAGTGTCGACGCAGACCGATGCCGCGGCCGACTCGTGGTCGTGGTAGAGCGCGAAGGTGTAGACAGGCGTTCTGCTCTTTCGCAATGCATCGATGGCACGGGTCAGGACATCCGCGAACAGGACTTCCGCAGGCGACACTTGCGCGGGACGGATGTTGTCTGGCTGTCCTTGTTCCATGGCGGAAGATCCTCACATGCGCGTTCAGCGCATTCGAGCACAACCCATCATCCCCGAACGCAGCTGCTTCAGAGCAACTTCTTCCCATCGACGACCAGCCTCGTTCCCTCGTGGATCGCCGAGTCGATGACCTTGCCCGTCTTGGCGTTTCGCCGCACGACGCACCACTCCCCGCGGGCGACAACGCCGTTGGCCTCGAGCAGGTGATGCTCGTAGGCCCAGATGATCGTGTCCTGCACGCCGCTGGCCTCGATGGTCATCGCCAGCGTGTTGTCCATCGAGTCGAGGCGCGTGACCTTCGGCAGCGGCGCGCCCTTCTTGCGCGGGATCATCAGCGACATGAACCGCCCCGCGTAGCTGCTCACCTTCGCCACCAGCCGCGGGCGCTGGAATGATGGGCCCCAAGCCTGGTAGCCGACCAGTTCCTTGTATTCGCGGGCGAGCACCTCGGGCTCCTTCCAGATGTACCCGCGCGAGCCGCAGGACTGGATGTGCGTGTCCCAGCTGAGCAGGCTGGGCTTGGGGTAGGCGTTCGGGAAGGGCATGCCGATGAAGACGTCGAGGCAGTTGCCGTGGTCGCTGCCGACGACCGTTGCGTGGCCCTTCGCGAGCTTGATGACGTGGTCCGGGTTGGCGTTGAGGGTCCACCAGAACTCGCGGTAGTCGTTGGCGAAGTTGATGTCCTCGACGGTCCAGACGTAGTTGGGCATCCCGCAGCCGGCCGTGTCCTTCACCAGCCCGAGCGTCCGGCGGGCCCAGTAGCAGTTCGACATGTGCGAGGTGTCGACCATCGCGGCGTCGACGAACGGGCCCGGCGAATAACCGCGCAGGGCCGCTTGGTAGAAAGAGTGCCGCCACTCGCCGTTGGTGGAGTGGCCGCTCTTGCCCTCGACGAGCACGACGTTGTGCTGGTCCTGCTCGACGTTGTAGCGCCCGGTGTCGATGGCGAAATATTCGCCCAGGGCGGAGAGGCTGAAGTGGCCGCCTGAGTCGTGCTGGTGGCCCTGGGCGGCGGCACTGCGGTGGGCGCCGTCGAAGACGACGAAGGTGGCGTCGGGCTTCCAACTGCTGCGGAAGGTGACGATGCCGCGGTCGGGGTCCATGTATTGCGTGGGCGTTTTGGTCTTGCTGGGGTGGACGGGCTTGCCCAGGTCTTCGAGCGTGACCAGCGTGTAGAAGTCGACGGGGATCTGGTATTCGGAGTTGATCTCCAGCTCGGGCCAGGCCCGACGGCGGTCGGAGTTGTCCATCGGGCCCGAGCAGGCGATGGGGTACGACACTTGGCCGATGAGCCAGCGCAGGGCGTCGTCGCCCGTCTCCGCGGCGATGCGCGGGAGCAGCGGGCTGCGCGGGCCGAAATCGGCCCCGTAGTCGCCGGTGTTGGAGAGGATCTTGCCCCAGGGTTGGATGAAGGCGAGCGTGGCCGCGCCGAACTTCAGGTAGCGCGGGCAGCTCGTGTAGGCGTCGTAGATCCCTGCCCGGCGGAGCGATTCGACCAGCACCGAGATGTAGGAGGTCATGCCCGTGCCGTAGCCGATGTCTTCGTGGGCGTAGCCCTCCGAGCCGAGCATCGAGAAGAGCGACGCCTCGAACCATCGCATCAGCTCGTCCCGCTCGGCCTCGAGGTCGGGCACGCCCGGGTCGCCATCGACCGCCAGCAGCCCCATCGACGCGGTGATCATCCCCACCATGGGGATGTTCATGCCGCCCTTGCGCAGGTAGTTGGTCTTCTTCAGCTCCGCCACCACGCCGCGGATCGATTCCTCCACCGCCCAGGTGGTGAAGATCCGTTGCTCCTCGGGCGTCATGTGGTTGGCGAGCAAGTCATAGGCGACGTGGATGTGCCCGATCGATCCGTAGGCGAGGCGATAGGAGTCGCGCGGACCCTGCTGTCCGACGGTGTTCAGTGCGACCAGGGCGCGGATGCCCGCGGAGATGGCGCGCGGATCCTCGTCGATCACGCCCACCGCGGCGATCTCGGTGAGCCCCTCGACGGCCAGGATGCCACGCGGATCCTTGCGCACCGTGTGGTGCCCCACGAGGCCTGCCATGTCCTGCGTCTCCTCGATCGCCGTCACCAGCGGGCGAACGCGCTCGCGCAGGGCGTTCATCAGCTTCTTCGCGAGTCCGGTGCGGACCTGCCTGCGGATCTTGACGATGTCGGCCGCATCGCAGAACAGGCGCGGGTGCTGGTGCAGACGGTAGGCCTTGCGGGCGGCGCCGAAGTCGAAGCGCATGGGTGGACCTTTCGAGGGGAAAAGTCGCGCGACGCGCGACGAGACGGCGCGAGGCGGATTTTCAGGAGGCGGGGGCGGGGGAATTGGCGCGAGTCATCGCTCGACGCGCAGCCGCATGATGTTGTTGCCGTGGTGGAAGTAGAGGTGCCCGTCCTCGCCGAAGCAGGCGCCGAACCGGTGGCTGTCGTAGCCCGTGCCCTTGGCATAGTTGCCGAGCACCTCGACCTTCTTGAGCCCGCGGTCCACGGCGTAGACTGCGTCGGTGGTCACGCCCCAGATGCGCCCGTCGGGCCCGTCCACCAGCGCGTTGTGGCAGTGGTGGCCGACGCCCAGTTCGGGCAGGCTGGCGACGATCTTGCGGGCCTTCACGTCGAACGCGAAGAGGGCGGCCCGGTGCGCGTGGAGCCCGTAGACCAGCCCGTCCCCGCCGTCGAGCAGCGAGTGGATCGCCCCGCCGTCATGCAGGACGATCTCCGACCAGACCGTCGACCCGTCCTCGGGCGAGAGGAGCGTGAAGCGGATGCCCTCCTCGCCCTCGCGGCGCTCGCTGAAGAGGATTAGCCCCGAGGCCTTGTGGAAGGTGATGGCTCCGACGGTGGTGTTGGGATAGAGCCAGCGGACCAACTCGTCGGTGCGAGCGTCGATGCGGACCATGCCCGAGTCGAGGCAGCCGTAGCCGCCCATCGCCGCGAAGAAGACGCGCTCCTGCGTGTCGACCGCCACGCCCACGGGGCGCTGCAACGGAAGCCCCTCCTCCTTCACCCGCCCCAGGTGCGCGGGGTTGGCGTGGATCGAGGCGTCGCGCCGGATCGGGCGCGCGGGGTCGTAGCGCACGACGTGGGCGTTGCAATAGCAGGCCAAGTAGAGCTTGCCGCGGACGAAGGCCATGGTGTACGGCTCGCCCTCGGTCTGCGAGGGGTTGCCGAAGTCGACGACCTCGCGGGTCCCGGGGTCGTACGAGCTGAGCTGCAGCGGCATGAAGGTGCCGTTCCAGATCTTCCCGCCGCCCGAGGCTACGGAGAAGAGCCGCAGCGGCGATTCCTCGCGCTCGATCGTGAAAGTCGAACTCTTCCCCGCGGGGTCGAGGAAGGTGACCTCCTTGAGCTTCACGGCGGAGATCGCGCTCCCGTCGTCAAACGTCAGCGGCGAGCCGCCCGCCGCCAGCCGAAGTGACTTCTGGTCGACATCGCGCAGCTTTCCGTCGACCACTTCGTGCCAGATCGGCCGGCCCCAGTGGTAGGTGGGGACGAGCACGCGCCCGACGGCATCCTTGGTCAGCCCGCCCCAAGCGACGCTCCCCTTGAGGGCCCCCGCCTCGACGGCGAAAGTCCTGCCCGTCGCGGGGTCGAGCGCAGCGACGACGGTGGTGATGCCCTCGTCGCTCCCATAGGTGTTCGACGTGACGTAGACCAGCCGGTCGAGCCCGCAGAAGACGTTGCGGATGTACTGCCCGAAGGGCTTGAAGTCGGTGAAGGTCTTGAAGCCCGGCCCTTTGGAATCGACACGGGGGTCGACGCGGAACATCGTGTTCTCGCTGTAGTCGGGCAGGTAGACCCCGCCGTCGATCCCCGCGTCGATGGTCATGACGGAGCTGACCGGCACGTCCATCACGGCGCGGGAGACCTGGCCGTCCCAGTCCCACGCCATGAGGTACGGGCGCGGATTGGGCGGGCCGTAGTCGCACTGGTAGATCGTGCCGCCCAATCCCCCGGAAAGGGGCGCCTGCGCGACGCCCTCGCCGCTGAAGGTCGGGCGCGGCGGGCGGACCTGCGCGGCGCTTTTCGTCGCGGGGTTGATGAGCACGAACCCGCCGCGGGTCAACGCGCCCAAGGCGAATTCCTCGCCCGTCTTGGGATGGCGGGCGTGGCGCCAATTGGCCCAGAGGTCTCCGCGCGCGCCGACGCCGAGGTCTTCGATCGTGTATCGCATGGGGGACCAGCCTAGCGGCGGGGCGGGGGCTGGCAAGTGATCCATAACACGTCGATTTTGACGCAAGGCAAGCGGTTGCGGGCGGGCGGGGGAGATGGTCTGATCTGGAGGGACATGCTTGCCTCGCGACGGGAGCGACGACGATGAAGCCTGCGGACCAACTGAAATTCGGCCCTATCGAAGCGAAGCTGCGCGACGGCAAGGTGGCCACGATCCGCCCGCTGCGTACCGACGATGGCCCGGCCCTGACGGAGTTCTATGCGTCGGTGCCGCGCGAGGATTTCCGGTTCTACTGTCCGCATGAGCTGGACCGGGCCCACGCCGAGGCCCACTGCGCCGCGGCCGACAGCCCGCATGAGGTTGTGGTGGTGCTGGTAGAGCCGGAAAGCCCGGGGAAGGTCATCGCGGGGTACGCCTGGTTCCGCTGGCCGGACGACGAGGCCAAGGCGAGCACGTTCGGCATCTGCGTCCGTCGCGGGTGGCAGGACTGCGGGGCGGGGCGGGCCCTGATCACCCGCGTGCGCGAGATCGCCCGCATCCTCGGCCCGGCCGTGATGGACCTGACTGTGCAGAAGGCCAACCCGCGGGCGGTGGCGCTGTATCAGAAGATGGGGTTCAAGATCGTCCGCTCGCAGATGCGCGGGAACTACATGGGGTTCGAGCCCGAGCCGGAGTTCGCGATGGAGATGAGGACGAGGGACGTCGAAGGTTGAGCGCGTGACACAGGCGAAAACCCAGGGACCGCAGTCCCTGGGCTTTGGGAATGAGACGCATTCGGCTATCGCCTCGGTTCTTCAGAACGTCGTCATCGTTTCACCGGCGCGCCGAGCGTGCGATTGAAAAACCCCACCACCGCGGGGCGGACCATCGCCGGATCCCAGCTATGCCCGATCCCCGGCAGCACCAACAGCGTGGAATCGACGCCCGCCGCCTTGAGCGACTCGTGGAACATCACCGTTTCCTCCAGCGGCACCACATGGTCGCGGTCGCCGTGGATGAGGAAGACGGGCGGGCAGTTCGGCGAGACATACATCGCGGGGCTGACCAGCCGGGCGAGGTCGAGCTTCTGCGCGAGCGGGCCGCCGAGGTAGCGGTCGATGTTGCCGGTGACGCCCGCGAAGCGGGTGGCGACGCCGGGGCGGGTGAAGTAGGCCAGGTCGTGGGGCGAGCCGCAGCAGTCGATGGCCGCCTGCACGGCGCTGGAGACCTCGCGGTGCGGACCGTCGCCCTCGAGTTCGGGCCTGCCGGAGGACGTCGCCATGAGCGAGGCGAGCAGGCCGCCGGCGGAGTGGCCCCAGACGCCGATGGCGTCGGGGTTGTAGCCGTGTTCGCCCGCGTGGGCCCGGAGCCAGCGGATGGCCGACTTGCAGTCGTACACCGGCGCCGGCGCGGGGACCTCGCTGCTCACGCGGCACTCGATCGACGCCACCGCGAAGCCGTAGTCGACGAGCCACGCGGGGACGTTGGCCTTGAGGCAACTGCTCATCCCGCCCATGGGGATGTAGAGGATCAGCGGGGGGCGCTGCGCGTCGTCGGGCAGCCGCAGGTCGAGGCGGAGCGGGCGCTGCGGGGTGACGGAGTAGGTGATGTCAGCGATCGTGCGGGTCATGAGGGGTCGCGCGGGATGGAATGGTGGCAAAAAAAGCCCTGGGACCGAAGTCCCTGGGCTTTGATGATATCGAAACTTTCAGCCCCGGCCGTTCAGCGGATGAAGAGCATCTCGCGGTAGGTCGGGAGGGGCCAGAGGTCATCGGGGATGATGGCCTCGAGCTGGTCGGCGACGACGCGGACGGCGAGCATCGCGGGGATCACGCTGTCGCGGAAGTGCTTGGCGTGCTCGATGATCGCGCCGGAGGCCTTGTGCCCGATGGCGTGCTCGAGGTCGACGATCTTCGACTCCAACTCGCCCACGAGCGTGACCATTGCCTTGAGCGAGGAGACGTCGGCGGCGACGCCCGCGGCCTTGATGGCGGCAGCGGTCGAGGCCAGCTCGCCCTGGTAGCGGTAGGCCGCCGGGAGGATGAAAGTCTTGGCGATGTTGAGCGCCAGGAGCGACTCGGTGTTGACTTCCTTGCAGTAGCGCTCGGTGTAGATCTCGTAGCGGGAGTGGGTCTCGCGCTCGGTGAGCACGCCGTACTTCGCGAGCAGCTCGACGTTCTCCTTGTCGAGCAGGTGGGGCAGGGCCTCGACGGTGTTCTTGTAGTTGGGCAGGCCGCGCTTCGCGGCTTCCTTGTGCCACTCCTCCGAGTAGCCGTTGCCGTTGAAGATGATCGCCTTGTGCTCCTTGGCGATCGACTGCAGGAGGTCCTGCACGGCGTCGTTGAGCTTCTTGGGGTCGCCCTTGGTCGCCTTCTCGAGTTCGGTGGCGACGTAGTCCAGCGACTCGGCGACGATGGTGTTGAGGACCACCAGCGGGCCTGCGATCGACTGGTTCGACGAGACGGCGCGGAACTCGAACTTGTTGCCGGTGAAGGCGAAGGGGCTGGTGCGGTTGCGGTCGCCGGCGTCCTTGGGCAGGGGGGGCAGGGTGTCGACGCCCACGGTGAGCGTGCCCTTCTTCTTCGAGCCTTTGAGCTTGCCCTTCTCGAGCTGGCTGAAGAGGTCGGTCAGGAGGTCGCCGAGGAAGATCGAGAGGATGGCCGGGGGTGCCTCGTTGGCACCGAGGCGGTGGTCGTTGCCGGCGGAGGCGATGGCGACGCGGAGCAGGCCCGAGTACTTGTGCACCGCGCGGATGACCGCGGCGGTGAAGACCAGGAACTGCGCGTTGTCGTGCGGGTTGTCGCCCGGCTCAAGCAGGTTGCCGACCTTGTCGCCGCCGAGCGACCAGTTGAGGTGCTTGCCCGAGCCGTTGATGCCGGCGAAGGGCTTCTCGTGGAGCAGGGCGGCCAGGCCGTACTTCTCCGCGACGCGCTTGATGGTGATCATCACCAACTGCTGGTGGTCGGTGGCGACGTTGGCGTTTTCGTAGATCGGGGCGATCTCGTATTGCGAGGGGGCGACCTCGTTGTGGCGGGTCTTGACCGGCACGCCCAGCTTGTAGAGCTCGCGCTCGACTTCGAGCATGGTGGCGAGGACGCGCTCGGGGATCACGCCGAAGTACTGGTCCTCGAACTCCTGCCCCTTGGGCGAGGGGGCGCCGAAGAGGGTGCGGCCGGCGAGGGTGAGGTCGGGGCGGGCGAAGAGGAAGTTGCGGTCGATCAGGAAGTATTCCTGCTCGGGGCCGGCGGTGGCGTAGATGTAGCCGGGGTCCTCGTGCCCGAAGAGCTTCAGCACGCGGGTCGCCTGCTTGGCGAGTACCTGCATGGAGCGCAGGACGGGGGTCTTCTTGTCAAGGGCCTCGCCGGTCCAGGAGACGAACGCGGTGGGGATCACCAGCGTGGTGCCGTTGGCGTTCTCGAGGATGTAGGCGGGGGAGGTGACGTCCCAGGCGGTGTAGCCGCGGGCCTCGAAGGTGGCGCGGATGCCGCCCGAGGGGAAGGACGACGCGTCAGGCTCGCCTTGGATGAGCTGGCTGCCGGTGAACTCAGTCACCGCGCCGCCCGCGCCGTCGGGGGTCAGGAAGGAGTCGTGCTTCTCGGCGGTGATGCCGGTCAGGGGGTAGAAGACGTGGGCGTAGTGGGTCGCGCCCTTCTCGATCGCCCAGTCCTTCATCGCCGAGGCGACGACGTCGGCCACGCCAGGGTCGAGCTTCTCGCCCTTCTTGATGGTCTTCTGGAGGGCCTTGTAGACCGGCTTGGGCAGGCGGGCCTTCATCACCGTGTCGCTGAAGACATTCGACCCGTAGATCGATTGGGCCGGGGTCTCCTTGAAGTTCAGCGGCTTCTCGGTGGGCTTGTACGAGTTCACCGCGGCGAGGGGTTGCGGACGGGCGTGGTAGGTGGTCACGCCCGGAGGGCTCCTAAAGCGGGGGGGGGGTAATGAGGAGTGGACGCGGGAAGATTTCGGGCGAGCGCCGCGCAACGACAGCGCCAAAGGACTAAGGCAAGGTGCGTGCCGACACATTCGTCACAGACCGGATAACCATCATCCGGCAGGTTTCAAACCGGGTCAGGGGCGGAATATTCCAGTAAAACCGGCGAAAAAGCAATATGGAGGCATCGATTCGCCATCGGCGGGTTCTGCCGGGCAAATTTTCCGCGAGTGCCCAAATTTAATGCATTGCGACGGGTTCGCGATGGGAATTCCACGGTCGAAAGTGCATAAGTCAGGTCAGGACATGAAAACAAAGTTCATCGGGCCTTCAAAGGGACCGACGCTGTTGTGCCTCAAAAACGCTCAGGAGGGGGTCGCCGCTGCGCAGCGGAGTATTTGAAGTCCGGCTCGCAGGGGCTCAGGCATGGGTTCGGGTTCGGGTGCGGGCGCGGTTCAGCGGTTCAGGCCATCGGTCGCAACCAAGAAGGCCAAGGTTTCTTGGAGTTGGACCGTTGCGAGCAGCGACATGGCGGTGGGGGCGATCCCCAGATGGTTGTCCCAAAGCAGGACCCGCACCCCGCCGATCGCGTCGGAGGGGAACTGGACGTAGTAGGTGCCGGGCGCGTCGAACATGAGTTGGGCGAGGAACCGCGCGCCTTGGCCGCAGGCAAGGCTCCACTCCGGCCGGTCGCCCACGGGAACGACCCCCGGCTCGCGCAGGGCCGTCGCCAAGAATGCCACCGCGAACGCGGAACGCCAATCCGGGTCGGGCGCCAGCCACTTCTTCTGCGATTCGATCTCGAATCCACCCAGCACGTCCGCGGGCCCCTTGGCGGGCGGCTTGGTGATCTGATGTTCGCGGACGATCTTCATCGAAGTGAAGATCGATCCGCCCAACGGCGACGGCTGGGTTGCGGCCCCCGCCTCCTCGGCGGTCTGCTGCCGACGGATGAACGACTCGGTCATGATCGCCCACGGCAACGACATCACGTCGAAGATCGACTGCCGTTGCGACCAGAACCCCGCCCGCCAATCCTGCACCAGCGTCGTGACCTTGGGGTCCGGCGCCAGCTCATTCTGGCTCGCCAGCGCGGCGATGATCAATGCCTGGGCCGCACTGTTGACCAATTCGGAATCCGGGACCGCGGCCACCCTGAACCGTCCGTTTTGGTCGCGGAGCGCCAGCAGCTTCGCCGCCAACTCGGCCCGCACCGCCGCGTGATCGGGGAGGTCGGGCGTGATCGCGAGGGTGAGCAGCGTCAGGGCGATGGCATTGGGGGATGCCTGTTCGTCCTTTCGAAGCATGGGCACGAGATGCTTGATCAAACGACGGACGCCGACGTCGGCGTCGAGTTGGCGCGGGTTGCCCGCGTCGTGCGTCGAGAGGTAGCGGATGCGTTGGCCCAGGACGAACGCCGCCAAGGCCGTGTCTTCGTCGCTGGCGTTTGCCGGCTCGTGACGTCCGGTCGACGGCTGGTATCCGCCGGTGATTTGGCCGTCTTCCCTGATGCGCCCGAGCAGATGGGCCGCGAGGCGGTCGGCCATGGCGTCGAGGGTGCGGTCGGTGAATTGCTCGGGGGGCAGGACGACGTTGCCGCGCTGCAGCAGCGCGGGGGGCATGTCGCGGCCGGCGCGGGCGAGGTGGATGACCTCGAAGCGTGCGGCCGCCACTCCCAGGTCGGCGCCCAAGGGGCGGGCGATGCGGGGCAGGAGCGTTTCGGCCAAGCTCAACTGCCGCATGAGCTGGTTGACCTGCTCCTTGCGGGTGATGCGCAGGGCCAGCGCGGAAGCGGGCCAGATCCAGACGTCGCGGGTCTTGCCGTCGAGGTCGCGGCTCATCTTCAGCCCGTGGAAACCGGGGATGAACTGGTAATAGATCGCGTTGTCGTCGGCGTTGTTGTTGATGAGGATCGGCTCGAGTTCGCGGGCGATCTGCAGGTCGACCAGCGAGACGCGCGCGATGTCCTCCGAAGAGAGGCCGGGGTTCTTGGTGCCGGGTTTCACGGGTGCGGGCATGCCCATGATGAGGGCGGCCATGGCTTTGTTGAGGGCGCTGCGGACGATGGGCACGAGGTCGACGGCGGCGCCGGGCGGGCGATCCACGGCAAAGGCCTCGCCTGCGCCGACGGTCCTGCCCAGCCAACGCAGGGTGACGCGCGCGCCCACGACGCCGGTGACGATGATCGGCTCTGCGGCCTCGTCACCCGGGGGCGTGCCGCGGTTGGTCCAGTTTTCGAGAAGGCGATGCGCGGTCAGCGCGTTGGCCCAGTCGACGAGCGGGGCTTCCAATTTCACCGGCGCGGCGGGCATGGTCGCCGCCGGGTCGGTCTCGTCGCCGGCGCGGGCCGTGGCCGTTGCGCTGGCGGGTGTGGTGGTCTGGGCGCTGACGGTCGTTGGCGCGAGTGCCAATGCAAGCATGAGGGCCCCGGCGATGACCAAAGCGGCGATCGTGTGAAGAGGCTGCGAACCCGCCTCGCCGTGGTTCACCCGCGACAACACCATGCCCAAGGCGTTGCCCCCACGCCTCATCCGGCGTGCGCCCACCTTGACAAAAAGGCCCTTAATATCACATAAGTCTTTGTTTTGCATGTGTTTACTTATTGATAAGGCGTTCGATCGCAGGACGCGGCACAGCCATTGAAAAGGATACATGACACACGTCACGGAGAGAACCCATGATGACTGCGTTCAAGTTCACCGCTGGCAAGAAGCGCATCCTGGTTCTGGCCCTGCTCTCGTTCGCCGCTCTGTGCTGAACAACCCTGTCGGCTCCCCCATGGAGAGGGTTATGTTCTGAGTTGGCCGGACGCGCTAGCGACGGTTTGAACCCTCCCACCACCTGAAAGCGTCCGGCCCAACGTGCGCCCCAATGCCGTCGCTTACGCGTCCGGCTAACAAGACGGACTCGCCCGTCGAGCCCGGCCGTCAATCCTAGCGTCCGACGCCTTTCCGCGGGCTCCAATTCACTCCAAAAAAGAAGCCCAAGGACAGCCGTCCCTGGGCTTTGTTGTTTGATCGCGGACCAGACTGCAGCTTCGCCATCCGTACGGTGCGGATGGGATCAGGCCAAGTCGGGGTAGAGCTTGCGGACGACGCCCACGAGTTCCTTGACGTGGGTGATCGAGGTGTCCATGAGCGTCTTCTCAGCGGGGTCGAGATCGACCTGGATGACCTTCTCCACGCCGCCCTCGCCCAGCACGCAAGGCACGCCGACGAAGTAGCCCGCGCCCTTGGAGCCCGGGGCGACGCCGTACAGGTCTTCGCAGTAGGCGGCGCAGGGGAGGATTCGCTTCTTGTCCTTGACGATGGCCTCGACCATCTGGATCACCCCGCTCGCGGGGGCGTAGTAGGCGCTGGTGCCCAGGAGCTTGACGATCTCGCCCCCGCCGACCTTCGCGCGCTCGACGCAGGCGTTGATCTTCTCCGCGGAGAGGAGCTGCGAGACGGGGATGCCGTGGACGGAGGTGTAGCGCGGGAGGGGGACCATGTCGTCGCCGTGCCCGCCGAGCAGGAGGGCCGAGATGTCCTCGACGCTGACGCCCAGCTCCATCGCGATGAAGGTGCGGTAGCGGGCGACGTCGAGGCAGCCCGCCTGGCCGACGATGCGGTGGGTCGGGAAGCCGGTGGCCTTCCACGCGGTGTAGACCATGGCGTCGAGCGGGTTGGAGACGACGACGACGATCGAGTCCGGAGCGTACTTCTTCACGTTCTCAGCCACGGAGCGGACGATCTTGACGTTGACCTCGACGAGGTCGTCGCGGCTCATGCCGGGCTTGCGGGGCAGGCCGGCGGTGATGACCACCACGTCGCTGCCTTGGATGTCCTCATAGTTGGCGGTGCCGGTGATCTTGCAGTCGAAGCGTTCGACGGGGCTGGCCTGAGCGAGGTCGAGCATCTTGCCCTTGATGGCGTTCTCCGCCTGGGGGATGTCGAGGACGACGATGTCGCCGAGTTCCTTGGAGGCCGCCCAAAGGGCGCAGGACGAGCCGACGTTGCCGCCGCCGACGATGGTGATCTTGGGTCGCTTGGGCATGGGGAGGGTGATCCTTGGATGAGGTTGGGGGGGCCGGCGGTCGAGGCCGGATCTATATCAATCAGGCTGGACCGGGGCCGGGCCGCTGGAGGACGTGCCATCATAAGGCTCGTCGATCGGCTGGCAACTTTGCACATCGCGTGCCGTGGGAAGGGGGTGGGGCGGGTGCTGAGGCGGGGTGGCAGGCGGGTGGCCGGAGGCGAACGGGGAGCGTTCGGGGCTTCCGAGGACTTCTGGGGGGGCTCCGCGCGAAATCGGGGCGTCCGAGGCCGGTTGCGGCGAATTTGCGCGGCCGGGGGTGAATTCCCAGTGGAACCCCGTTCGGCGGGCTGATGGCCGTTCAGCCCGCAACTCCGCGGGAATGATCATTGTTCCCAAATTAACTATTCAATTTGCCCAACCTAATTATGTGGCCCGGTCTTTGCAGGATGATGCGCGTCCATGCATCGCGTCCCCAAATTTGCGTTGCATGGGCAAGGCTGTTGATTAAAAACAAGGCAGTAGATTTGGGATGCCTTGGTTTTGATCGTTGCGAGGCCGGTTGGACCTGCAGTTGCGCTCACTCGGGTGGTCCGGGTTGGGTGACATTCCGCTCTTCTCCTTCTCTGGAGGCATCATGTCGTTTGATCTTCTCTCTTCGGGCCTGAGCATTCTTGCTCAGGTGGAAAACCCGCCGACCACCGCACCCGCGGTGGTCCCTGTGGTCAACCCCGCGGACACCGCGTGGATGCTCGTCTCCACCGCGCTGGTCCTCTTCATGACCCCCGCGCTGGCTTTCTTCTACGGCGGCTTGGCCCGCTCGAAGAACATGCTCAATACCATGATGATGAGCTTCATCGCCATGGGCTTCGTCGGCGTCGCCTGGGCACTGGTGGGTTATAGCCTCGCCTTCAGCGACGGCAACAAGTTCATCGGCGGCCTCTCCTGGGCCTTCCTCCAGACCATCGGCACCGACCCCAAGGTCGGCACCACCATCCCCCACGTCCTCTTCATGGCCTACCAAGCGACCTTCGCCATCATCACCGCCGCCCTGATCTCCGGCGCCATCATCGAGCGCATGCGCTTCGGTGCCTACGTCGCCTTCATCACCCTCTGGAGCATCGTCGTCTACGCCCCCGTCTGCCACTGGGTCTGGGGTGGTGGTTGGGCCGGCGCGGCCCCGGGCATCGGCGCCCTTGACTTCGCCGGCGGCACCGTCGTCCACATCAACGCCGCCGCGGCCGCCCTCGTCGCCGCCATCGTCGTCGGCAAGCGCAAGGACTTCGGCCGCCAGGCCCTCCTGCCCCACAACGTCCCGCTCGTCCTTCTGGGCGCCGGTGCCCTGTGGTTCGGCTGGTTCGGCTTCAACGGCGGCAGCGCCTTGGCGTCCAACGCCTCCGCCGCCACCGCCTTCACCAACACCATGCTCGCCCCCTGCGCCACCATGGTCGCCTGGACCCTCCTTGACCTCCTCCGCACCGGCAAGGTCACCGGCGTGGGCTGCGGCACCGGCATCGTCGTCGGTCTCGTCGCCATCACCCCCGCCGCCGGCTTCCTCTCCCCCACCTCCGCCATGGCCGTGGGCCTGATCGCCGCCTTCCCCAGCTACTTCGCCATCATCATCCGCGCCAAGACCAGCCTCGACGACTCGCTCGACGTCTTCGCGGCCCACGGCTTGGGCGGCATCACCGGCGCCCTCCTCACCGGCGTCTTCGCCGATGAGACCTGGGGCGGCGCCGGCAACAAGGGCCTCCTCAACGGCAACCCCGGCCAGCTCCTCATCCAGGCCGAGGCCATCGTGGGCACCCTCGTCTACAGCCTCGTCGTCTCCTTCATCCTCATCAAGATCATCGGCTTCCTCCTGCCCCTGAAGGCCACCGACGCCCAGCAGGGCGTTGGCCTTGACGTCGTCGACCACGGCGAAGAGGCTTACTCCAACGGCGAAGGCGCCGTCCTCATCCTCGAAAACGAGTCCACCTCCACCCCGGCCGCTTCCCCCAGCACCATTGGAGCCCGCTAATGAAGCTCATCGTCGCCATCATCCGCCCCGACAAGCTCAACGACGTCCTCAAGTCGCTCTACAAGGCCGAGGTGCGCGGCGTCAGCGTCTCGCACGTCCGTGGCCACGGCGGCGAGACCGAGAACGTCGAGACCTACCGCGGCACCACCGTCAAGATGGAGCTGCAGGAGAAGATCCGCATCGAGATCGGCGTCTCCGACCACTTCGTCGATCCCACCGTCCAGTCGATCCTCTCCGCCGCCAAGACCGGCGAGGTCGGCGACGGCAAGATCTTCGTCATCCCCGTTGAGAGCGTCTATCGCATCCGCACCAGCGAAAAGGACACCGCCGCGGTGACGCCCGTCGCCGTGAAGGCCTGATCGTTCAGTGAAAGCCTGAAAAACCCGATCTTCCTCAAGGGTGGGCAGCTCAAGCTGCCCACCCTTTTTGCGCGCGTACGTCTCCTCATGTGTCCTCTCCGAGGCTCCAAGGTAGAATCAACGACTATGGTTTCACGCATCGAAGGCGAACTTCTCCCCGGCGACGCCCGCATCGCGATCGTGGTCAGCCGGTTCAACGACTTCATCACCGGCCGGCTGCTCGACGGCGCGGTCGAGACGCACCGCAGGCAGGGCGGCAACGGCGACAAGCTCACCGTCGTCCACGTCCCCGGGAGCTTCGAGCTGCCCGTCGCCGCCCAGAAGCTCGCCAAGAGCGGCAAGCACGACGCGGTCATCTGCCTAGGCTGTGTGATCCGCGGGCAGACCGATCATTATGACTACGTCGCGGGCGAGGCCGCCAAGGGCATTGGCCAGGTCGCGCTGCAGACGGGCGTCCCCGTGATCTTCGGCGTGATCACCGCCGACACGCTCGAACAAGCCATCGACCGGGCAGGCGCCAAGCTGGGCAACCAAGGCGGCAAGGCCATGCTCGCCGCCATCGAGATGGCGACACTGATGAAGAAGATCTGAATCTGCGATGGAACGCGGCAAGCGCCCGGGGGCACCGGTGCGCGCCGACGTTCACCCCACCCCCGCCCCCGGGAGCGGCGACGGGCAACCCTCACCCGTGTACTTCAGGATTGCCTCGACGAAGGCCGCGCCGCGGCGTTCGAAGTTCTCGAATTGGTCCCAGCTCGCGCAGGCGGGGCTGAGCAGCACCACCTCCCCGCGGCGGGCGGAACCGGCTGCGTGGGCGATCGCCTCATCGAGATTCTTGCAGGGAACGACCTTCGCGCGGTCGTCGGGGCCCCAGCCGGCGGCCCCGCAGGAGGGGACGTCAACGCTCGGGCCGTGGACGCTCGCGGCATCGAGTTCCGGCGCGGCCGCTGCGGCGGCGATCGCGGGGCCGGTGACGCCCAGGGTGTAGATCGCCCGGCAATGGCGCGAGGCGAAGCGGGCGAGCGGGGCCAGGTCGCTGCCCTTGTCGTACCCGCCAAGAATGATGTGGACGACGCCGGGGGGAAACGCCCGCAGCGCGAGTTCCGCGGCCTCAGGCGTGGTGGCCTTGGAATCGTTGTAGTAGCGGACGCCACCCTCGCCGCCGTGCTCGCAGACGAACTGCAGTCGGTGGGGGAGGCCTGGGAAGTCGGCCAGCGCCGCGGCGGCATCGTGGCGATCGACGCCCGCCGGGCCTACGGCCTCGATTGCCGCGCGGGCGTTGAGTTGGTTGTGCTCGCCGGGGATCAACAGGGGGATCTCCAGCTTGCCCACGAGGTTCGACCAGGTCTCGAGCCATTTGACCTGCGCAGTGCGCGGGTGGAAGAGCCCTCGCGGGAGCGGGCCGAGGATGGCGACGTCGTGCGGGGTTTGGTGCTCGAGGATGACCTGCTTCGCGGCGGCGTATTCAGCGAGCGTACCGTGGCGGTCGAGGTGATTGGGAGCGAGGTTTGTGACGACGGCGACGTGGGGCGACCACGTGTCGTCGGCCATGCCCTCGAGCATGAAGCTGGAGAGCTCGAGGACGACCCAGTCGCATGGCGCGATGGTGTCGATGCGGTCCAACAGCGAGCCGCCGAGGTTGCCCCCGATGTGGACGGCCTCCGCGCCGGACAGCGCCCCGGCGCGGAGGCGGGCGTTGAGGATGTGCCCGATCATCGCGGTGGTGGTCGACTTCCCCGCCGAGCCGGTGATGCCGATGGTGCGCCTGCGCCCGCGGTCCGGCAAATGGTCGATGAGCAGGCGGATCTCGCTGGTGAGCGGGACGCCGGCGGCGACCGCGGCCTGGATGAACGGGTTGTTCCGCGGGTCGACTGCGGGGTTGATGACGACCAAGTCGGCGGACGCGAAGTCGTCGGCGCGATGCTCACCCAGCCGGTAGTCGATCGGCAGCCCGGCGAGCTTGGCGAGGCTCCCCCGCAGGTCGTCGGCGGGCGCCTGATCGGTGACGAGCACGCGGGCCCCGCGCGAGGCGAGGAACCGGCTGACGCCCACCCCGCCGCCGAACCGGCCCAGGCCCATGACGACGACGCGCTTGGAGGAGAGCTCACGCATGATCGGATCGGCTGGGGCGGGCGGGCGCCCCGGCAATGCACGGCGCAGCCACCCGGGAGCCATGCCCCGAAATCACTTGGGGACTGCGAGGTCGAAGGCCTGGAACGTCTTGGGACCGATGTGGAACTCGGTGAGCTTCGTGCCCTTGGGGACGGCGAAGTAGAGGAACAGGGAGTCCCCGCCCTTCATCTCGCGCACCGGCAATTCCTTGGAGGATCTCAGCGGGGCGTCGAGGTTGATGTGGACGCGCTGGGTGCGGTCGCTGCGGAGCAGGACGTAGCCGACGACGAAGTACTGCTCGCCGCCGGCGTCCTGCAGGTAGACGGCGTTGAGCGCGGCCGCGGTGGAGACTGCGGCCCCCAGGACCGATTGGGCTTGTTCGCGGGCGACCTTGGCGCGGACGGAGACTTGGTGCGAGGGCAGTTCGATCCTGTCGATCGCCGTGGCCTTGGAGAGGCCTTCCGCCACGCCGATGTCCCCGGTGCCCGACACGAGGCGGTTGTCGTTCGTGGTGAACCCCGCCGCGAGGTTCTTGCTGAACGCCTGGGGCAGGGTGTCGGTGATGGCGATGTTCTCCGCGATCGTGCCGGCCGATCGGCCAACGCGGAAGTCGGGCTTGACGTCGGTCGGTCCGTCGGGGGTCTTGCCCGGCTCGGCTTCGGGAGGCTTGACGGTGGGATCGTCGGGGATGCTCAGGAAGCCCGGAAGGTGTCCGGCCGCGAGCTTGATCGCGTCCTTGTCGTCCTTGACGTCGCCCGGAAGGGGGAAACGGAGATGACGGATCAGGATGTATTGGGCGCTGCGGTCGTTGGGGATGAGGAAGAGCCAGGTCAGGAGCGTCGTCTTGGTGGAGCTGAAGATGGCGGCCTTGTCGTCCTTGAAGGCCGTGAAGGTGCGGTCCTTGGTCGCGCTCTGGGTGTCCTCCTTGGTGTAGCCGACGGGGGCGGTGAGCGCGACAGCAGGGTCTTCGTCGTGCGTGGCGAAAGTCGCCAGGCGGATCTGGGTGCTGTAGACGCGCAGGGCCTGGTCGGAGTCGTACGTCCCGCGCGGCTCGGATTTCCAGGTCGTGCTCACCGCGACGAGCTTGTACCCCTGCGTGCGGATGTTCTCCCCGCCTGCGACCTTGGCCTTCAGGATCGTGTCGGTGATCCGGTCGTCGATGAAGTTGACCGGCGAAGGGCAGGCCAGCGCGGCGGTGACCTCGATGCTCTCAGGCACGGCGGTGACCGACGCGTTGGGGTCATATCCCGCCCCCATGCGGTGGAGCGAGGCCTGCGTGGCCAAGTCGGGCTGGTACCGCCTCAGGGAGTTGGGCGTGCCGAACGACCCGTCGGAGATGAAGGAGAAGAAGTCGGCGGTGTGCGTGTCGACCTTGACCCAGAGGTCGCCCGGGGGGTTCTCGATGACCTGCCCGGTGGAGTCGATGCTGAACGGCTGGTAGTTGAGGATGTCGGACGAAAGCGGGAGGAAGCCCAGCCCGATGGTGAGGATGCCCGCGGAGACGTAGCCGGCGAGGAGCCCGGTGAACCCGCCGCCAAGGTAGTCGGCCGCGGGGAAGACCAAAAGGTCGCGCGGGGCGAATTTGTCGAGGAAGACGCGGAAGCAGAGCAGGTAGAAGAAGAAGGGGAGGATGAGCCCGACGCCCCATGCGTAGGGGTACATGACCTTGACCAGGAATCCCATGGAGATGGGTTCCCAGAACGCGAACGCCATCGCCGCCGCGAGGACGGTGACCAGGAGATGGAGCAGCCCGCTGTAGAGACCCTGGAGGGCCCACCAGTAGGCCATGAAGATCAGGAACGCGGCCAAGAGGAGGTTGAAGAACATGGCGATGGGCTGAGGTCGTGGACGCGGCCGTGCGCGAGGCCGCGGGCGGCGTCAGGCCTTCTCCTTGGGTTTGGGGGCTTCTTCCTTGGACATCGCGCGGAGGATCTCGTTGACGGTGGTGACGCCTTCGACGGCGCGGGCGAGCGCGGCCTCCTGCATCCAGAGCATCTTCTGTTTGCGCAGGCTCGCGCGGAGCTGCTCGAACTGCCCCGCCGCCACCAAGGCGCGGGCCTCGTCGTCGAGCACCATCACCTCGAACACCGGCAGCCGCCCGCGGAAGCCCAGGCCCATGCACTGCGGGCAGGGCTCGGCCTTGTCCTTCACGAGCACCTGGCCCGACTGCTTGTAGAGCGTCGTGACCTTGCTCGCGGTGAGGTTGAGCTTGCGGAGCACCTCGGGGTCCGGCTTGTAGGCCAGGCGGCAGTGCATGCAGAGCCGGCGCACCAGCCGCTGGGCGACGATCACCGTCAGCGAGTCGGCCGCGGCCTTCGGGTCGCCCACCGCCTTGATCCAGCCCTTGAGCGCCGCGAAGGTGTCTTCCTGCCTGAGCCCGACGTAGAAGCGGATGTTGGCCGCGCTGTCGACCACCTGCTTGACCGTCTGCGGGTCGGGGATCTTGCCCAGGTAGAGCACCTGCGGGTCCTGCAGGACCATGCTCTTGAGCTTCTGGTTGAACGCGGCCGCGTCGAGCGAGGCGTCGACCTTCGTGTGCTTGACGCCCTCGAGGTCGAAGGGGGAGTCCTCCTCCAACGACACGACGCTGGAGGTGTAGGGGTCGTGCCGGCTGATGAGGCTGTAGAGCGTGGTCGTCAGGCCTTGCATGGAAGGCGCGGAGACGATCACGACGCGGTTCTGGGCGTCGAGCCCCTTGATGAGGCACTGCTTCTGGACCTCGAGCAGGCCAAGGTCGTCCAGCGGGGTGACCTTTTCGGGGCCGCGGTCGAAGATGACGGTGAGGTTGACCCCGCGGGTGGAGCCGGAGGTGACCAGCGGGACGACCCGCTTGGGGTGGGGCGGGATCTCGATGTGGAGGTTCCCGGTCTGGCGCTTGCGCCGGTCGGCGACATCCATGCCGGCGTTGGCCTTGAGGAAGTCGACCACGCCCAGCCCGAGCTTCGCCTCGAGGTTTTTCTGCGCGTATTTCACGCCGTCGACCAGGATGTTAACCGCGGTCTGCGTCGGCTCGACGAGCAGTTCGATCCGTTGGGCGTGGCGCTCCGCGGCGAAGACGAACATCTCCTCCATCGCCGCCTGGGCGTCGGCCTGGGGGCTGTCGGGCTCGGGGGCGTGGCCGGGCTTGCCGTCGGGGCCGAAGAGCCGCACGGCCTGGTGCTTCTGGGCTTTGGCGTCGTGGCGCGCCACGCGGTCGCCCGCGAAGCCCTTGGCGAAGCTCCCGATCGAGGCCAACGTCCACCGCTGGGTCTCATGGACCTTCGGATTGCGGTACAGGATGTAGACCACCAGCGTGCCGGCGAGGATCAGCATCGCGACGGGCAGGCCCAGCCAGAAGTAGGGGATCACCAGCCAGAGCCCGAAGGCGACGAAGGCGGCGGCCAGGTGGACCGTGTTCCAGAGCTTCTGCTTGAGGTGGTTGTCGGCCAGGTCTTGGTCGATCTGGCCGGCGGCGCGGGCCCAGAACGCCAGCACGATCCCAAAGAGGATCGGCTTGTAGGGGCTCATCAGGAAGGTCGTGGCGGCTGCGATGGCGAGATGGTGGGCCATGGTCCAGGCAAGGTCCGCGGGGCGAGTGGTTCAATGCCACGGTCTGCCGGGCGTCACGCCTCGCCCGGGCTGGGCACCAAGGAACCCCCCAAGGGGCACTCCCCGGGCCGTGATTCTGCGACTGATCGCGACACGCACGCCAACGCCCCGCGACCTGCATCGACCCCGCCGGTGGGCCGGGGCCTTCAGACGTGAATCTTAGACCGCCAGCGGCAATCCGCAAACCGGGCGGGCGCCCGCAGCCTCGTTTCGCCGGGCTCACGCCACCTGATGCTTCCGCACAAATTCCTCGTCGACGGTCACGCCCGCGCCGGAGCCGGTGGGGATCGCCACCGTCCCGCCCGGCTCGAGCTTGAGCTGCCCGCCGCAGACGCCGCGGGTCAGCTCGCTCTGGCTGACGTTGAACTCCACGAAGGGCGCCCGCGGGAGCGTGGCGATCAGGTGCAGGCTGTAGGCGGTGAGCAGGTCGGTCAGCCAGGAGTGGGGGACGAGCTCGATGTTGGCCCGCTCGGCCATGCGGGCGACCTGCAGGGCGACGCTCAGCCCGCCGCAGCGCGACAGGTCGGGCTGGATGACGTCGACGCAGCGGCGCGTCTCGTCGGTGGGGCTGATGAAGCGCTCGAACTCCCACGCCGTGGCGACCTGTTCGCCCGCGGCGATCGGGACGGGGCTTTCCTTGCGGACCATCGCGTACTCGTCGAAGCGCTCGGGGTGGATGAAGTCCTCGCACCACCCGACCTTGAACGGCGCGAGCCTCTGCACGAGCGCGATGTTCTGCGCGAGGCTGCGCGGCCGCCACGCCCGCGGGTTCTTCCAGCCCGCGGGATACCAGCCGGGGTCGACCAGCAGGTGCCGGTCAGGCCCGAGGGCCTCGCGGGCGGCGGCGAGGATCTCCAGATCGAGCCCGGCATCCTCCCCGAAGACGCCCCAGCCGAACTTCACCGCGCTGAACCCCTTGTCGACGTAGACGCGAGCCGCCTCGGCGGTGGCCTTGGGCGTCTCGCGGAAGAGCGTCGAGGCGTAGGCGGTCACGCGCTCGCGCCGCCGGCCGCCGAGCAACTGGCAGAGCGGCAGGTTGGCCGCTTGGGCCCGGATGGACCAGAGGCAGTTGTCGATCGCCGAGATGCAATGCATCACCACGCCCCGCCTGCCGTAGTAGGCGCTGCCGATGTAGAGCGTCTCCCACAGCCGCTCGACGTCGAGCGGGTCCTCCCCGACCAGCAGCTCCGAGAGGCACTTGAAGCCCAGCACGCTCATGCCCGGCCCCTTGATGATCGGCACCGCGACGGTCGCGAGCGTCTCGACGTCGGACCAGCCCGACAGCCCCTCGTCGGTCTGCACGCGCACGAGCAGTTGCCAATCGCCGTTGTCGGTCGCCTCCGCGCCCGAGGCGCTGGATTGATAGGTCTGCTGGCCCTTGAGGAGGATGGGTTCGACGGCGGTGATCTTCATGGCAGGGGCTCGTGCGCGAAGTGCGGATGGTTCAGTGTCGGAAACCCAGAATACAGCGGATGGGGATTCCTGCTTCGAGCGGCCTCTTGCAGGGTGGCTGGAGCCGCACTCGGCGAAAACCCACCGCGAGGCTCGCGTGGGCGATCCGATTCTGAACGTGTTTGCTCGGGGTCAGTCGCGGGCGAGTTGGGCCAGGCGGGCTCCGATGCGGAAGTGGAACAACACGGCGGCGCCCAGGAGGAGAGCCGAGAGCATGCCAAACATGAAGATCGTGGTTGATTGGCCGCCGCCGATGCGGTTGATCATGCTGATGATCCCCCAGACGCCGAAGTAGAACATGTGGAACATCGCCGTCACGCCCAGCGCGATGGGGAGGGCCGCCCACTTGACGTAGAGGGAGAGGAAGGTGACCAGGTGGACGAAACAGGCGATCTCCAGGAGCCAGAACCAGCCCCAGGCGTCGCTGAAGAAGGCCAAGTAGATGTCGTGCCGCGTGGTTTGCCCAGCGAGGTAGATGCCTGTGCAGAAGAACACCACCGCGGGGAGCATCGGGACGGCCGAGCCGAGCAGCTTGGCGTAGGCGACGCGGGCGAGGGAGTGGGGCATGAGCGCCAGGGCGGAGAGCGTGTGCCAGCGGACCTCTTCCTCAAAGAGGCGGGCCGCGATGAACGAGGCCTCGCCCACGAGGGCCCAGATGCCCATCGCGAACATGGCGGAGCCCAACTCGGGGACGTTGAGGTTTTGCAGGCCCGTCCTGCTGGTGAGCCAGGCGAAGAGCAGTGTCAGCAGCAGGTAGACCACGACGCGGAAGAACAGCCCGCCGTACCCCATGTGCGAGATGTGGAAGTCCTTCCACGTCAGGGCCCAGAGCCCCGTCCAGGAGCGCGGGCGCGACCGGCGGCGCCTGGCGGCGCGGAAGGGCAGCGTCCAGCGCGCGGGGGCGACAACCGGGTCGTCGCGGTTGAAGCGGTCGAAGGTCGCCCAAGCGACCAGGAAGAAGAACAGGCCTCCCGCGGCGTTGACGAGGGCGCCCTCTTCCACGATCGGGCCGGTGAAGGCGACCGAGCTGATGCGCGAGAGCTGCGACGTCGAGGCGACGTCGGTCATCCATTTGAGCGAGTCGTTCGTGATGATGTGGATCGGGGCGTTCTTGTCCCATTTGTACTCGTCGAACAGCTCGGCGAGGGCGGCCCGGGCGAGGGGCGGACCGATGAAGCTCAGCAGGAGCGAGAGCATGCACAGGCCTTGGGCGTGGTTGACCTGCTTGCGCCAGGTGGAGGCGAAGACGCCCACGCCCGCGACCAGGAAGATGTAGGCCATGATCGTGATCGAGGCGGCGACGACCTGGGGGACGGAGACCCCGCCGAGCGTGACCGCCAGGAGGACGAAGGGGAACTGGGCGAGCAGCAGGAGGAGGATGTTGATCAGCGGCCCGCCCGCCTTGCCCAGGAGGATGGCGACGGGGCTCAGGTCGGTCATCCGGAGCAGGCCGAGCGTCCCTTCCTCCTTCTCCTCGGCGATGCTGGTGGCGAAGCTGCTCGCGCCCGCGAGGGAGATGAAGAAGAGGTCGAGGTAGCAGATGACCTGGAAGAGCCTCAGGCCCGGGGCGCCGAGCATGCCCGAGGAGGTCCAGATGAAGAAGAGGCAGAAGAGCGTGAAGCCCAGGAAGAGGGCGCGCAGGGCGTAGGTGCCCGGGGCCCGCGAGGTGAGCCGGAGCGAGCGGGCGGTGAGCGCCAGCGCGGGGATGTTCATGAGCGGACCCCCGGCGAGGTGAGGTCCATGAAGGCCTGGTTGAGGTGCCGTTCGGCGGGCTTGAAGGAGACGACCTTGGCGGAGGCGTCGAGCGCGGCGCGGAGGATGGCGCTGGTGTCCGTAGCGGCGGCGTCGAAGGTCAGGTCGATCCGGGCGGGCTCGTCCGGCGCGGGCTTCGCCTCGGCCATGCCCGGGATCGCCAGCAGCGCCGGCACGAGCTGCGGCATCGGCTCGGCCAACGTCAGCACATACCGGCTCTGGTCGCCCTCGTGCGCGAGCAGCCCCTGCATCGAGCCCGAGTAGCGGATCTGCCCGCGGTCGATGATCGTGCACGAGTCGCAGAGCTGGGCCAGCTCCGTGAGGATGTGCGAGGAGATGAAGATCGTCTTGCCCATGCGCTTGAGCTCCTGGAGGATCTCCATGAGCTCGATGCGGGCCCGCGGGTCGAGGCCCGAGGCCGGCTCGTCGAGGAGCAGCAGGTCGGGGTCGTTGACCAGCACGCGGGCGAGCCCGACGCGCTGCTGCATTCCGCGCGACAGCCCCTTGATCAGGTCGTCCTTGCGCCCCGTCATGTCGGTCAGGGCGAGCACGTCGTCGACGATGCGCCCGCGCCGGGCGGAGTCGATCCCGTACGCGGCGGCGAAGAAGTCGAGGTACTCATAGACCGTCATCTGGCGGTACATGCTGAAGTGGTCGGGCATGAAGCCCATCCGCCGGCGGACCAGGGTGCGGGCGGTGCGGACATCATGCCCGAAGACGCGGACCTCGCCGGTCTGCGGGGCCAGGAGCGTGGCGATGACCTTGAGGGTGGTGGTCTTGCCCGCGCCGTTGGGCCCGACGAAGCCGTGTATGCAGGCGGGCATGATGCGGAAGGAGACGTCCTGCAGCGCCTGGTGCTTCTTGAAGCGGTGGCTGAGGTGGAGGATCTCCAGCGCGGGCACGGCCTGGGTGGGGGGCGGCGGGGGCGGCAATGCGACAGCCATCGCCGGCGCTGCGGGCGTTTCCGGCGCGGGATTCGGGTCGGACGTCATGGCAGTTCCTCCGGAACGGTCAGGTGGTAAAGCGTGTAGCCGATCTCCTTGCCCAGCCCCGGCGCGTTGCGGCTGAGCTGGAACGTCTCGGGGCTGTGGTCGAGCACGAAGACGTCGATGCGACCATGGAAGCCGCCCCGGCGCGGCGCCGGCCGGTCGGCTCGCGCATCGGTCTCCTCGGCCTCGTCGGGCTGGGTCGTCGAGTTTGCGTCGTCGGGCGGTGTGGCAGTGTTCGGCGAGGCCGGCGCCGGCGTGGGGGCAAGGCTTTGGACGGCCACCTGATTCCCATTCCACCCCGGGTTCGTGGCTACGTCCATCGCGCGCCCGATGATGACCTTCGCGAGCGAGATGTACAGCGTCATCACGCGGTCTCGTGCCTTGATGGGGTCGTTCTCCTCCTCGGGCTGGAACGGCCCCATCCCGCGGTACGCGGGCGAGATCGCCTTGCCCATCTCGGTGCTGACGGCGTTCTGCAGGTCCTCCGAGGAGGTTTCCTTGAACGTCCCGTCGGGCTGGGGGTAGAGCGCCACCAGCGTTCGGCCGCTGACGGCCCAGACCGCGATGGGCTGCGTGGGGAACCCCGGCCCGGCGCGGAGCCGGGTGGGCAGCACGCCGGTGGCGCCGGCGGGCGCCTCGCGCACACGCTCGACGGTGAAGGTCGGCGGTCCCGCCATCCGCCCGCGGTGGATGAACTCGCGCCAGGAGTAGAGCGGGATGTCGGTGACCAGCCGCCCGTCCATGCCGTTCTGCGCGAAGCCGGGGACGGTCTCGTGCTCGAGGGTGGTGGCGTAGAGGTTGTGCGGGCTGTCGTGGGTGAGGGTGTAGGTGTCGCCTCGGGTGACGAAGACCTGGGACCACTGGGTGACGTCGTAGCCGCGGGCATCGAGCGGGCGGGCGTAGGTGAGGGTGTGGGTGGTTGCGGATTCGCCGTAGCCGCGTCGCCCGATGAAGTAGAAGCTCGCCCCGAAGAGCAGGACCAGGAGGAGCAGCGCGCCGATGGCCCGGCGGAAGTCGTTGAAGTGACGTGCGGCGACCCAGTTCGCGGGGCCGACCAGCAGGAGGTAGAGGAGGCCGAGGCTGAAGATGACCCGCCAGGCGTGGTGGGCCTGGGTGAGCGTGCGCAGGGCGGAGTTGATGGCCGCGTCGGGCGAGCCGTAGAAGACCGGGCCGGTGGGCGGGAGCGTGGGGAGGTCGCCCGACGCCAGCAGGTCGGCCTCGGTCAACCGGCTCGCGCGCTGGTCGTGCCGGACGACCTTGCCCGCGCCGATCCGCCGCACGGGCAGCGGCGAGTTGAAGGCCGCCAGCTCGTCGCTGAAGACGGGCAAGTTGCCCTGGTCGTCCTCGCCAAGGTGGAGCGAGCCCCCGCGGCGGACCCAGTCGAGCAACGCCTGCTGCTGCGGCCCGCCCCAGCGCGGCGCGTGGTCGGTCACCAGTGAGCGCAACGCGTCGAGCGCGACGACGCTGGTGGGGAAGATCGTTTCGGGAAACCGCGGCAGCGCCGAGGGCCTGCCCGACTGCACCCCGCCAGCGTCGAGCAGCACGCTCGCCCCCGTGCCCTCGGCCGGCGCGTCGAGTTCCCGCTCCGCGGGCACTCCGGGCGACCCGGGATTCCAGGAGACCTTCCAATCCTGCAGGTCGTTCCCCATGCAGGGGAAGAACTGCACCCATCGTCGGGTCCCCGGCGTCAGCGAGGTCCGCATCACCTGCCGGACGGCGCTGCGGTGCTCGAGGGTGATCGCGCCTTCCCAGGTCCCGGCGTCGTGGTTGGCGATGAGGATCGAGAGCGGGATGAACCGGTTGCGGACGATCTTGTTGTCGAAGCCCCAATGGACCTGCTCGATGTCGATCGCGAGGGCGGCCCCGGGCGCGAGCGCGAGGAGCAGGACCGCGGCTGCGAGGAGGCAAGGATGCACGCGCAGGGATGTCGGGTGATCGCGGTGCGTCATGGCTGAACAGACCCTCGGATGGGCGCGATGGGCTCGCCCGGGCGATCGTCCTCGGGGCCATACGATACCGGATCGGGCACGCGCCCGAGGTACCGGTCGGCCCGGCGCAGCGCCAGCGTGCGGAAGAGCACGAGCAGGCCCGCGCAAGCGGCGAAGTGCGCGATGTAGACGGCCATGATCGCGAAGGCGTCGATAGGGCGCAGCTCGTTGGTCTCGATGTCGAAGATGACCGACCCCGGGCTGAGGAAGAAGAAGATCAACCGCGGCTCGCGGTACATGTTGGCTTGGGTTTGGTAGGTGGCGGACCCGGTGATGAAGGTGAAGGCGTTGCAGACCAGCTCGCCCGCGGCGTTGCCCCAGCTGCGCGGGAAGCACATCGTGACCAGCTCCGGGAGCAGGCACCACCCGACGAAGACGCTCAGCGCCAGCAGGATCGCCCTGCTGGGGTTCCGCGACCACATCCCCACCCAGAGCCCGAACCAGGCCAGCAGCGGCAGGTAGACCGCGATCGCCAGGAACGACATCACGCCATAGCTGGTTGCGCCCGACGTGAAGTCGCCGTTGCGGAAGTATTGGTTCCCGGTCCCCCGCCACCACACCTGCAGGACGAGCATCGAAAGCATCGGGATCATCATCACGATGATCAGCCGGCGGAGCCCCGCGGTCTTCTCCAGGACGATCCGCCTGCCGGTGAGCGGCGTGGAGAGCAGGACGTCGAGCGTCTGGTGTCCGCGTTCGGAGGCCATCGCCGACGCGGCTTGGACGACCACCAGCAGCGCCACCAAGGCCCAGATGAGGAAGTTGAGGATGATCGCCGGGCCGTTGTTCGCCCCACCCAGGGCGAGGGTGAAGGAGGCGAGGACGATCACGGGCAACTCGATGACCAGCAGGACGCGCAGGAGGTAATGCGGCTTGCTCAGGGCCCGTTTGGTCAGCTCGCGCCAAGCGACGGGGCGGTCGTCGGGCAGGCGGTCGGCGCTCTTGAGCAGGACGATCCCGCCGGTGAGCCGGTTCGCCTGGTGCATCCGCCGGTCGAGATAACGGAAGAAGGCGAGCAGGACGTTGCGGGGCTGGACCATCGCCCGGCGGACGACGAAGAGGCGGGCCAGGACGAAGAAGACCAGGGCGCTGCCGGGGATCCAGAGCAGCCACAACAAGCCGAGGATCGGGCTCAGGGCCTTGATGCTCGTCGCGAGTATCGAGGGGAGCGCCAAGAACCCGCTCAAGCCATAGTGATGCTGTTGCAGGACCGCCGGTGCGTTGGCGAGCGTCCAATAGAACCCGCTCGCGCTGCTCCACACGATGGTGGATGCGTTCGACAGCAGATTGATGGTGGTGGAGTTGTAGCGCTGGAAGGCGTAGGGCGGCAAGAGGAAGAGCAACTCGTCGCGCGGGGGCCTGCCGACGAAGCCCGGGAAGCCCAGCATGTAGAGGAAGCCGCACACCACCATCGGCCCGAAATAGAGGGCCAGCAGCGTGAGGTAGGTCGCGACGAAGGCGCCGGCTGTCGATCGGCAGTAGCAGGACCACATCAGCCCCACGGCGCTGACCTGCAGCACGGCGCAGGCGAGCCCCGCGACGCCGATCCAGAGCTGGCTGGGGCTGATCCCGCCGTAGGCGTAGGCGACGCCCATCAGGGGCAGGCCCAGGAGGATGAAGCAGGCCATCGGGACGACCCGCCCGAGCCATTTCTGCAGGAGGATCTCCCACGGGGGCAGGTCGGTGATGAGCAGGAGGACGAAGGTGTCGCGCTCCTTCTCGGCGGCGACGACGCCCGCCATCATCGCGGGCAGGAGCAGGTAGATCCCCGCGTATTCTAGCCCCAGGAGCAGTTCGAGGATCGTGCCTCCCTGCCCGAGCATCTGGGTGGGGGAGAGGTAGCGCATGCGGTCGTTGACGAACATCGCGAACAAGCCGTAGAGGAGAGTCGCGTAGAGGACGCGCAGGACGTAGGTGCGCCTGCGCGCCGATTGCTCGGTCAATTCCTTGACGAGCAGCGGGAGGAAGGTCCGCGGTAGCCGAAGGGGGAAGCGCATGGTCATGCCCGGGAAGGGGGGATCGAGGCTGAGATGCTTTCCTGGCTGGACGTGAAGCTCGGAGACTCAAGCAATGGACTCAACCCACGGACCAAACGCAGGCCGGCCCATCCCTCCCCGGTTCCATACGCCTGCGGAGGGCAATTGGTTGGGGCGATCCCCGGCAATCCGGACTTTGGCCGCTCAAACCCGAATCACGGCACGACCTCGACGCGCGTCGGGATGTGCTCCATCTCGAGCTGTCGCCGCCCCTCGATCTCCCCCGCGCCGATCTCCGCGATGATCTCCATCAGGTGCCGGGCGACCAGCACGCGGGGCAGCAGCACGTAGTCCGTCCCTTCGGCATAAAGCCTGCTCGCCTGACTCATCGCGTGGGCGGTGAGGATGATCTTGGCGGTGGGGTTGAGCTTCCGCAGCGAGCGCAGGAGCGTCGCGTTGTCGGTGCCGCGCAGCGAGTCGTCGTCGAGGGGCACGATCAGGATCCGGGCCCGCTCGATCCCCGAGTGCTCCAGCGTGTCGTGGTGGCTCACGTCGCCGTAGACGGTGTTGACGCCCAACCGGTTGAGCCTGTTGTTGACTGCTTGGTCGAAGTCGACCACGGCGAAGTCGATCGCCGCCTGTCGGAGCTCGTGGATCAGCGACGAGCCGTTGCGGAAGCATCCCACGAGCATGACGGGGATCGCCTGGTCGTCGCGGACCAGCGCGGTCGACTTGTCCGAGTCGCCCTGGTGGGCGCTGGGCGGGGCGACGAACCAGCCGGCGATCACGTGGCTGTACTCGATCATGTAGGTCGAGGCGGTGGAGGTGATGATGAGCAGGATGACCACCAGCGAGACGATGTCGGGCCCGATGTGCGGCGGGTCGAAGGAGATGCCCACGAGGACCAGCACCAGGCCGAACTCGCTGATCTGCGAGAGGTAGATCGAGGTGAGCACGCCCGCCCGGCCCGAGTAGCCGCGGAGCCGCATGACGGGCCAGACGGTGATGAACCGGCTGACGATCACCACGATCGAGAGCGCCACCGCGGCGAGCATCATCTTGGGCGTGGGGCGCTGGAGGAGCATGCCCAGCGAGACGAAGAAGAGCGTGACGAAGAAGGTGCGCAGCCCGCGGATCTTCGCCACCACGTCGAGCGCGTAGGGGAAGGCCGAGAGGCTCACGCCGGCGATGAGCGCCCCCATCGCGATCGAGAAGCCCAGCCGGTCTGCGGCGTAGCAGACGATGAAGCACCACGAGAGCGCGCTGAGCAGCATCACCTCGGGCGACTTGGCGACCCATCCGAAGAAGAGCGGGAGCACGTACCGGCTCAGGAGGATCGCGCCGGCGAGCAGGCCCATGCCCTTGGTCGCCGCGAGGGCGAGCACGATCGGCGAGACGCCCTCGCCCCCGATGTTGGGTTGCACGGCCAACATCCCGATCGCCGCCACGTCCTGCAGGAGCAGCACGCCCAGGATGACCTGCCCGTGCGAGCTGGTCATCTCCCCGCGGTCGGAGAGGAGCTTGAGCGCGATCATCGTGCTGGAGAAAGCGACGGCCCCGCCGATGTAGACCGCCGCGAGCCCCGTGAATCCGAACAGCCACCCCACGCCCCAGCCCATCACCGCGCCGATGGCGACCTGCACGATCGTCACGGGCAGGGCCTTGGCGCTGATCGCCCCCAGGTTCCGCGCGTCGAGCTCGAGCCCGACGATGAAGAGCAGGAACGCCACGCCCAGCTCCGCCAGTGAGCGGATGGATTCCTCGTCGGAGACGACCCCGAGCATCAACGGCCCGATGAGCACGCCGGCGATGATGTAGGCCAGCACCAGCGGCTGGCGCGTCGCCCGCGCGAAGTGGGCGAGGATCGTCGCGGCGACGATGCAGAAGCCGATGTCCTTGAGGAGCGATGCGTGCATGGGCTGCGGAATCCTCGCGCGATCGCGCTTGTGGATGGGCGTCAGGATACGACAAAAACGGGCAGGGGCGGGATACGAGGCCCGCCTGGCGGATGGGCGCCTCCGCTGGCCTCGCGGGCCCGGGCCGCCTATGATGCCACCGCTCTTTGAAAACTCGGGGCCGACCGGTATCGACCGGACAGGTCAAGTGGATCGTGGCACGTCGAGGCGCTCGTTGGCCTCGTTAAAAAGCGAGCAAAAAACCAAGTGCCAACAACAGCGATGTTGCAGGCCGCATCGGCTTCGCGCCGATCGCCCTGGCTGCCTAAACAACAGCCAATGGTCTGGGCCGACGGCCCGTAAGAAGTCCAGGCCAACGTTTCATCGGGATCGGCTGCGGACGACGCCTTGGCGTCCGCGGCCTAAAAAACACCCAGGCTGGTCCCCGACGACGCTGCCCTTGGCGGCGGCGGGGTCGACAACAAAGCAAGAGGCTAAACGTGTAGAGGCGGTCCATTTACTGTTACGGGACGAGGGTTCAACTCCCTCCGGCTCCATTTCACCAACCCACGGCCCGAGGTCCGCGCGCCATGCGCGGCCATCGGGCCGTTTCGCTTTTTGCC